>NZ_LKEK01000054.1:0-81428 GCF_001466905.1 Pseudomonas sp. ICMP 3272 | reverse complement strand
TAGTGCGTGAGGCGTGTGCCGGAGTCGCCTTGGGATACCTGATCAATCAAGCCATGAATGCCGCCAGCATCTGGCGCGAACTGCAGAAATGCAGGACGATTCAGCAGATCTTCAAGGTCGAGCGACATGCGCTCGCTGACCAGCTCAAGCGTAAAGCAGAAGGGCTTGTTGATGGCCTCATGGCCGGTAAACGCGATTACCTGAAAACCATGATCAATGCCGTTGTGGCTATCGATGCTCAGGCTGAAACGAGGCTGACTGGCAGGTGCGAACATCCGAAACTCTCCGCGGTAACGGACGAATTCGCCCGCTGAATAGCGTGAGAGATAACAAGAAAGGTGCCAGATAATATTTTTATATATGAATCAGTAGGTTGGCGAAGTTTAGGATGGGTTTTAGGTGCGTGGAGCAAAAAAAGCAGCAAAATCTGCGCATCATCTTGCGCGCTTTTTCACGATGTTGCGCAGCGCCTCGAAACGTACGTGAAGCTTGCTCCTCAGCTATTCAGTGCGTCTGTTACACGGCATGACCAGGCAACTTCTTGCGCATCATCTCGAAAACCGTAACTCCGCCTTCTCCCCCAACAAAAAACTCTTATTCAACTCCGTGACTTCCCGAATGTAATCCCACAGCAACGTGATTCGCTTCAACTTGCGCAGGTCCTCCCGGCAGTACATCCAGAATTGCCGAGTAATGTTCACTTCTTCTGCCAGTACCGGCAGCAGCCTCGGGTCTTGGGCGGCCAGAAAGCACGGCAGGATCGCCAGTGCGCGGCCTTGTAGTGCGGCGGTGTATTGGGCGATGACGCTGGTGCTGCGCAGTTGTGCCTGGGCGTTGGGCAGCAGGTTGCTCAGGTACAGCAGCTCGGAGCTGAACGCCAGATCGTCGACGTAGCTGATGAAGACGTGCTCGCTCAGATCGGCTTTTTGCTCGATGGCTGGGTGGTTGTCCAGATACGTCTGGGTCGCGTACAGGCGCAGGCTGTAATCGCAGAGTTTGCAACACACATAGGGGCCGTGTTCCGGGCGCTCCAGGGCGATGACGATGTCTGCCTCGCGTTTTGAGAGGCTGATGAAGTGCGGCAGCGGCAGGATATCCAGCGAAATGCTCGGGTAGCTGTCGAGAAAGTGGCTCAGTTGCGGGGTGATGAAAAAGCTGCCGAAGCCTTCGGTGCAGCCCATGCGGATATGCCCGGATAACGCGACGCTGGACCCGGAAACCTGTTCGCAGGCCATGTGCAGTGTGCTTTCGATGGACTCGGCGTAGCCCAGCAGACGCTGGCCTTCGGCGGTCATGATGAAGCCGTTGTTGCGCGACTTTTCGAACAGCAGTGTGCCGAGCGAGGTTTCCAGCGAGTTGATGCGTCGCGACACGGTGGTGTAGTCAACGGCCAGGCGCCGGGCTGCGCTGCTGACTTTGCGGGTGCGTGCCACTTCGAGGAAAAACTTCAGGTCATCCCAGTTCAACAGCCCCAGGGAGGTGATGTTTTTTTGCATGTTGACCCTGCTTTTATCTGCATTCTTGTTAGAAGTTTGCACATCTATACTCCAAAGCACGCCCCCTGACCAATTCAAAAACAAGACTGCCGGGAGACCACGGCGATCCATCTGCACATGCGCTGGATGCGTGGTTTGCTGGAGGGAGAACCGCTGAAATGAACGCCTCGTTGAACGACACCACAACCACCGTTGCTCGCGTAAAACTGCTGATCAACGGCGAGTGGATAGACTCGCAAAGCAGTGAATGGCAAGACATCGTCAACCCGGCCACTCAGGAAGTCCTCGCCCGGGTGCCATTTGTCACGGCCAGTGAAGTAGACGCTGCTGTCGCTGCGGCCCATGCGGCCTATCGCACCTGGCGCGAAACGCCTGTCGGTGCGCGTATGCGCATCATGCTCAAATTGCAGGCGCTGATCCGCGAACACTCCAAACGCATTGCGGCGGTATTGAGTGCCGAGCAAGGCAAGACCCTGGCGGATGCCGAGGGCGATATTTTTCGCGGCCTTGAGGTGGTCGAGCACGCGTGTTCGATCGGCACGCTGCAAATGGGCGAGTTTGCCGAGAACGTCGCCAGTGGCGTTGACACCTATACCCTGCGCCAGCCGATCGGTGTGTGCGCCGGGATCACGCCGTTCAACTTCCCGGCGATGATTCCGCTGTGGATGTTTCCGATGGCGATTGCCTGTGGCAATACCTTTGTCCTCAAACCCTCTGAACAGGACCCGCTGTCGACGCTGTTGCTGGTTGAACTGGCGATTGAGGCGGGAGTGCCGGCCGGCGTGCTGAATGTGGTGCATGGCGGCAAGGAGGTGGTGGACGCGATCTGCACGCACAAGGACATCAAGGCTGTTTCCTTTGTCGGTTCGACCGCTGTCGGCACGCATGTCTACGATCTGGCCGGTCGGCACGGCAAGCGTGTGCAGGCGATGATGGGCGCGAAAAATCACGCGGTCGTGCTGCCTGATGCCAACCGTGAGCAAACGCTGAACGCGCTGGTGGGCGCGGGTTTCGGTGCCGCGGGCCAGCGTTGCATGGCGACCTCCGTGGTGGTGCTGGTCGGTGCGTCGAAACAGTGGCTGCCGGACCTCAAGGCGCGGGCGCAGACACTCAAGGTCAATGCCGGTCAGGAGCCGGGCACGGACATCGGCCCGGTGATTTCACGACGGGCCAAACAACGCATTCTGGACCTCATCGAGAGCGGTGTGCGTGAAGGCGCGACGCTGGAACTGGACGGTCGCGAGGTTTCGGTGCCGGGTTACGAGGGCGGCAATTTCATAGGGCCGACGCTGTTCTCGGGTGTCACCACCGACATGCAGATCTACACCCAGGAAATTTTCGGACCGGTGCTGGTTGTGCTGGAGGTCGATACCCTCGATGAGGCTATCGCGCTGGTCAACGCCAACCCGTTCGGCAACGGCACTGGCTTGTTCACCCAGAGCGGCGCGGCGGCGCGCAAGTTTCAAAGCGAGATCGATGTCGGGCAGGTCGGGATCAATATTCCGATTCCGGTACCGGTGCCGTTTTTCAGCTTCACCGGCTCGCGAGGTTCCAAACTGGGTGACCTGGGACCGTATGGCAAACAGGTGGTGCAGTTCTACACTCAGACCAAGACCGTTACCAGCCGCTGGTTCGATGACGACAGCGTGAACGACGGCGTGAATACCACGATCAATTTGCGTTGAGCACAGCCTCTCAGCCAGACCAGGAGAACAATAATGAACATCGCATTTATCGGTCTGGGCAACATGGGCGCGCCCATGGCCCGCAACCTGATCAAGGCCGGACACAGCTTGCAGGTATTCGACCTCAACAAGAGCGTACTGGCTGAGTTCGCCGAGCTGGGCGCACAGGTCAGTGACTCACCCCGGCAGGCCGCCGAAGGCAGTGAGCTGGTCATCACCATGCTGCCCGCAGCGGCGCATGTGCGTAGCGTGTACCTGAACGACGACGGGGTGTTGAAAGGCATTTCGCCCGGCGTTCCGGCGGTTGATTGCAGCACCATCGACCCGCAGACCATCCGCGACATCGCCGCTGTCGCTGCACAGCAAGGCGTGGTGTTGGGCGACGCGCCGGTGTCGGGCGGCACCGGTGGCGCGCAGGCCGGGACGTTGACCTTCATGGTCGGTGGTTCTGTCGAGCACTTTGCCGTGCTCAAACCGGTGCTGGAGCAGATGGGCCGCAACATCGTGCATTGTGGTGACGTGGGCACCGGCCAGATTGCCAAGATCTGCAACAACATGCTGCTGGCGATTTCCATGATCGGCGTGGCCGAGTCCATGGCGCTGGGCAATGCACTGGGTATCGATACCCAAGTGCTGGCCGGCATCATCAATACCTCGACCGGTCGTTGCTGGAGTTCTGAGGCCTACAACCCGTGGCCCGGCATCGTCGAAACCGCTCCCGCGTCGCGCGGTTACAGCGGTGGCTTTGGTGCCGAGTTGATGCTCAAGGACCTGGGCCTTGCAACCGAGGCCGCGCGCGCTGCGCATCAGCCGGTCATCCTCGGCGCAGTGGCGCAACAGCTGTACCAGGCCATGAGCCTGCGCGGTGATGGCGGCAAGGATTTCTCGGCGATCATTGAGGGGTATCGCCCGAAATCCTAGGCGTCACCCGTGTCGGGAATCAGTGGGGCGTTGCTGTGTATCCGGTTTTTACATTAGGAAAACACGGCAGAACCGGCTACTTTGGACCTCGTCAGATCAGCGCAGGGATGCTCGGTACGCTTCGACGAGAAGCGCCGCATCCTCGCCCGGAGGCTGGCGCTTCACTCATCAAACGTCCCTGACCCAGAAAAAGAAGAGATCGACCATGAAGTTCGAACCCCTCGCCAGATCGTTGATCGCGACGGCACTGATTGTCGCGTATTCCCCCACATTCGCCGCGTCACAAGCCCCGGTCGCTGCCGAAAACGGCATGGTCGTGACGGCTCAGCACCTGGCTACCCACGTGGGTGTCGATGTACTCAAGGCTGGCGGCAATGCGGTCGATGCGGCCGTAGCGGTCGGCTACGCGCTGGCGGTGGTCTATCCCGCTGCCGGCAACCTCGGCGGCGGTGGTTTCATGACCATTCAGCTGGCCGACGGGCGCAAGACTTTCCTCGACTTCCGTGAAAAGGCACCGTTGGCGGCCACCGCCGATATGTACCTGGACAAGGACGGCAAGGTCATCCCTGATCTTAGTGCCAAGGGCCATCTGGCTGTCGGCGTGCCGGGCACCGTGTCCGGCATGGAAATGGCTCTGAGCAAGTATGGCACCCGCAAACGCGAAGAAGTCATCGCCCCGGCGATCAAGCTGGCCGAGGAAGGTTTTGTGCTGGGCCAGGGCGACGTCGACATGCTGTCGAGCGCCACGGATGTGTTCAAGACAGACATGGCCGACTCCGGGTCGATCTTCCTCGACAAGGGCGAGCCGATGCAGGTCGGTCAGAAACTGGTGCAGAAAGACCTGGCCAAGACCCTTAAAGAAATCTCCGACAAGGGCAGCGATGGTTTCTACAAAGGCTGGGTCGCCAAGGCGCTGGTCGATTCAAGCCAGGCTGGCAAGGGCATCATCACCCAGGCCGACCTTGACCATTACAAGACCCGCGAGCTGGCTCCGGTCGAATGCGACTACCGTGGCTACCACGTCGTGTCAGCGCCACCTCCAAGTTCCGGTGGTGTGGTCATCTGCCAGATTCTCAACATCCTCGAAGGCTACCCGATGAAAGAGCTGGGCTTCCGCTCGGCGCAGGGTATGCATTATCAGATCGAAGCCATGCGTCATGCGTACGTAGACCGCAACAGCTATCTGGGCGACCCGGATTTCGTCAAGAATCCGGTCGAGCACCTGCTGGACGTCAAGTACGCGGCCAAGCTGCGTGAGGCTATCGAGCCGCAAAAAGCCGGTGACTCGAACAAGATCAAACCGGGCGTCGCACCGCACGAAGGCAGCAACACCACCCATTATTCGATCGTCGACAAATGGGGCAATGCGGTATCGGTGACCTACACCCTGAACAACTGGTTCGGCGCGGGCGTCATGGCCAGCAAGACCGGTGTGATTCTCAACGACGAAATGGATGACTTCACCGTCAAGGTCGGCGTACCCAACATGTACGGTCTGGTGCAGGGCGAAGCCAACGCCATCGCCCCGGGCAAGACGCCGCTGTCTTCGATGAGCCCGACCATCGTCACCAAGGACGGCAAGGCCGTGATGGTTGTCGGCACGCCAGGCGGCAGTCGCATCATTACCGCGACGTTGCTGACCATGCTCAACGTCATCGACTACGGTATGAACATTCAGGAAGCTGTGGACGCGCCGCGTTTCCATCAGCAATGGCAGCCTGAGGCGACCAACATCGATACCTTCGCGGTCAGCCCCGACACACTGAAGATTCTTGAGAGCTGGGGCCACAAGTTTGCCGGTCCGCAGCCACTCAATCATGTGGCGGCAATTCTGGTCGGCGCGCCTTCGCTGGGCGGCAAACCGGTCGGTAACAACCGCTTCTACGGTGCCAACGACCCGCGTCGCAACACCGGGTTGTCACTGGGCTACTGAGTCACGCTGCTGATCACGCCGCGGCCCTGAGCTTCAGGGGCGTGGCGTTTTGCTTTCTGAGATCTGCTCAGTTACGCACCCAGCGCTGTCTGCTCCAGCTGCTCAACGCGTCAACGGCGAACACCAGAATCAGCATCGCCAGAATCACGGTACTGGCCTGCGCTTCCTGAAACAGGCTGAGGCTGACATACAGCATCTGCCCCAGCCCGCCCGCGCCGACAAAACCCAGCACGCTGGCCATGCGAATGTTGTTTTCCCAGCGGTACAGCGTATAGGCCAGCAACTGCGGCCACAGGTTGGGCAGGGTGCCATAGCCGAATGCCTGCCAGGCGCTACCGCCTTGCAGGCGAATGGCAGCGGCGGGCTCGGGCGCGGTGTTTTCCAGCGCTTCGGCAAACAGTCTGCCGAGCACGCCAGTGGTATGCAGTGCAAGCGCCAGAGTGCCCGCGTTGGGTCCCAGGCCTGCAGCGAGCACCATCAATACGGCCCACACCAGTTCCGGAATGGCACGCAGTGCATTGAGCAGCAGACGACTCACGCTGCGCAACGGCCAGCCCAGGCGACCGGCAGCGGGCAATGCCAGCAACAAACCTGCGATAGCAGCCAGCAACGTGCCAAGTGCCGACATGGCCAGCGTTTCCAGAGCGCCCTGGCCGATTGCCTGCAAATGCTCACTGCTGAGGTCCGGGCTCATGAAGCGCAGCGCGTAACGGCCCATCTGCGTCAGGTTGTCGTGGCTGCCCAAGGTGAACAGGTCGAGGCCGAGGTACACAAACGATGCGATCACTGCCGCAATCATCGTCAGCACCAGCAGCAGATTGCCTGCGCGCTTCATGTGAACTGCCTGCGCAGCAAGCGGCTGAGCTGGTCGGCGAGCAGCACCAGCAGCAGGAAGGTCAGCAGCATGCTCGCCACTTCGTCACCGGCGAACATGCGCATCGACAGGTCGATCTGCTGACCCAGTCCGCCTGCGCCGACGAAACCCATGACCACCGAAGCGCGCACGGCGCACTCCCAGCGGTACACAGTGTAGGACGTCAATTCGGCGGCCGCGTTGGGCAGGATGCCGTAAGCCAGCGCGGTCAGCCGTCCGCTGCCGGCCTGGAGCAGCGCGTGGGCCGGGCGTTGGTCCACCGATTCGAAAATCTCCGCGTACACCTTGCCGAGCATGCCCGCATAGGTGATGGCGATGGCCAGCACGCCGGCCGTCGGGCCCAGGCCGACCGCGCGCACGAACAGCAGCGCCCAGACGATTTCCGGCACGCTGCGCAGGAAGATCAACATGCCGCGCACCGGCCAGCGCAGGCATTGGCCGAGCCAGCCGGGACGCCCGCCGCGTGAGGCGGCCGACAGGGATAGCGCCTTGCTGGCGAGCAGGCTTGCCGGTACAGCCAGCAGCAGAGCAAGGGCGATGCCAGCCGTGGCGATAGCCAGGGTTTGCAATGTCGCCTCCAGCAACAGCCCGAGGAATTCCGCAGAGTGCGCCACAGGCCAGAACCCGGCGAGAAAGCTGCCCATCGTCCTGGCGTTATCGGCTTGCAGCAATACAAACGGGTTCAGTTCGGCCAGCCGAATGCCTGGCCAGAGCAGTGCGACAGCCAGCAGTGTCAGCAATAGGCGTGGCGTTGCCGCCGGGTCGCGCTGATCCTGAGTCAGCATCGCGGTGTCCAGAGTGTTTCAGTCACATCCGGGGCAGGCTGAGGGCTAAGTTGTTCGTTGGCATACAGCGTGTCGAGATGCTCCCGGCCGACCTCATTAGCGGCGAGATCGAAGTGAATTTGCCCGTCGCGCACCCCGATGATTCGCGGAAAGTGCGCCAGCGCCAGTTCCACCGCATGCAGGCTGGCGACCAGCGTCACGTGGTGCTCGATGGCGTGCTGACACAGTAGCGCCAGGGTGTGATCGGCCAGACGCGGGTCCATCGCCGAAACCGGCTCGTCGGCCAGCAGCAGTTCAGGTGCCTGATACAAGGCACGGGCAATGCCGACGCGTTGCAGCTGCCCGCCAGACAACTGCTGGCAGCGCTCGAACAATTTGTCTGCGAGGTCCAGACGTGCCAGCACTTCGCGGGTGCCGGGAACGTCCAGTGGGTGCAGCAGATTCAGCAGGCTTTTACCCAGCCCCCATTGACCAAGCTTGCCCGCCGACACCGCAGTGATGACCCGCTGGCGCGCGGGTAACGGCGGTGCCTGATGGACCAGCGCAATGCGGCTGCGCAGTCGCTGGCGGCGTTTGCTGGAGAGCTGCCAGGGATCAGCCCCCAGCACTTCCAGTTGTCCGGCACTGGGCGGCAACGCGCTGGCCAGCAGATTGAGCAGCGTTGTCTTGCCCGCACCCGACGGCCCGATGATCGCCACCCGCTCGCCGCGATCAATGCTCAGGTCCAGGTCGCGCAACGCCAGCGTGCCGTCGCTGTGGCGCAGTTCGATGCCGGACAGACGCAGGGTCATTTCAGCAGGTCGGCAGCGCGAGCGGCTTCTTCGATGCCTTTGTAGTTCTCTGGTTTGGTCTCGATGAAGCGGCTGGCAGCCTGAAGATCAAGGATTGCCTTCTGCTCCGGGTTGGCCGGGTCAAGGTCAAGGAAGGCCTGTTTGATCTTCGCCGCCAGCGCCGGGTCGAGGCTGCCGCGCACGGTCCAGTTGTAGTCGAAATAAGCCGGTGTGGTCTGGAAGACGTGAACCTTGTTGGTGTCGACCTTGCCGCTGGCGACCAGTTTGTCCCAGACGCTGGCGTTGAGCACGCCTGCATCGACCTTGCCCGCTTGAACCCAGGCAGCGGTCGCGTCATGCGCGCCGGAGTAGGCGACGCGGCTGAAGAACGTTTCCGGCTTGATGTTTTCCTTGAGCATGAAATAACGCGGCATCAGGCTGCCGGAAGTGGACGACACCGAGCCAAAGGCAAACGTCTTGCCCTTGAGGTCCGCCAGGGTTTTCACACTCGGATCGGAGGTGATGAATTTGCTGGTGAACTTGGCGTCCTGCTCACGCTGTACCAGCGGCACGGCGTTACCGGTCTTGAGGTTGACCTGAACGAAGGTGAAGCCGCCCAGCCAAGCCATGTCGAGCCGGTCAGTGGCCAGCGCCTCGACCACTGCCGGGTAATCGGCGACCGGAACGAACTCGACTTTCATGCCCAGGCGTTGTTCCAGATAGGCACCCAGCGGCTTGAACTTGCGTAGCAGTTCGGTGGGCGCTTCATCGGGAATGGCCGAGACGCGAAGGGTGTCGGCCGCATGGCTGGTCAGCGCGGAGAAGGACAGGGCAAGGCCGGCGGCGAGCGCCAGGGTACGCTTGAGCATGGAGGTTCTCCGGTTCAATAGCGGAAGAAGGATAAGGCAAAGCCCGCGTGCATCAGCAGGCGGCGCTTCACAGAATTCGGTGGTGATGCGCGGGGATTATAAGAGGCATGGCGAGAAAGGCCAGTTCAGCAGGTTCTTGGCCCCGAGGCACAACCGGTGGGCGATGCGGTTTGCGCTGATAAGGGAACAGCCCCTAGACTCCGCAGCCTGTTTCCCGGTAACCGAGAGTGTCGCGATGAACGAGCCAATCCGCCTGACCCAGTACAGTCACGGAGCAGGGTGTGGCTGCAAGATTTCCCCCAAGGTGCTGGACGTGATCCTCGCTGGCAGCGGCGCTCAGAACCTCGACCCCAAGCTCTGGGTCGGCAATGCCTCGCGCGATGACGCGGCGGTGTATGCACTGGATGACGAGCGCGGCGTGGTCTCGACCACTGACTTCTTCATGCCAATCGTCGATGACCCGTTCGACTTCGGCCGTATCGCCGCGACCAATGCCATTAGTGATATCTATGCGATGGGCGGCGATCCGCTGATGGCCATCGCCATCCTCGGCTGGCCGGTCAATATCCTCCCGCCAGAAGTGGCGCGTGAAGTCATTCGCGGTGGTCGTGCCGTCTGCGACGCTGCCGGTATTCCTCTGGCGGGCGGGCACTCCATCGACGCGCCGGAGCCGATCTTCGGTCTGGCTGTAACTGGCGTGGTGCAGAAAAAGCACATGAAACGCAACGACACCGCCCAAGCGGGGTGCACGCTGTACCTGACCAAGCCGTTGGGCATTGGCATTCTCACCACTGCCGAGAAAAAGTCGAAGTTGCGTGATGAAGACATCGGTCTGGCGCGCGACTGGATGTGCACCTTGAACAAGCCGGGCAGTCGCTTCGGCAAGCTGGCCGGGGTGCTGGCAATGACCGATGTCACCGGCTTCGGTCTGCTCGGGCATCTGGTTGAAATGGCTGATGGTGCAGGCTTGACCGCTCGTCTGGATTACGCCGCTGTACCGCGCCTGCCCGGCGTCGAGTATTACATTGCCGAGGGCTGTGTGCCGGGCGGCACGTTGCGCAATTTTGAAAGTTACGGCGACAGGATCGGCACACTGACCGACGCCCAGCGTGACCTGCTGTGTGATCCGCAGACCAGCGGCGGTTTGCTGGTCGCGGTCAGCCCTGAAGGCGAGGCGGAGTTTCTGACGGTGGCTGCGGAATTAGGCCTGCTGCTCAACCCTATCGGCACCCTGCGTGAGCGACAGGCCCACGCCGTCGAGGTGTTCTGATGGCCGACAACAGCAGCGACTACCGCACACTTTTTCTCAATGACGTGCCGATGATGGACGCTCGCGCTCCGGTCGAGTTCTCCAAGGGGGCGTTTCCGGGCGTGATCAACCTGCCGCTGATGAACGACATCGAGCGGCAGAAGGTCGGCACCTGCTACAAGCAACATGGCCAGGACGCTGCTATCCAGCTGGGGCATCAATTGGTCTGCGGTCAGGTCAAGGACGAACGTGTCAGCGCGTGGATCGAGTTCGCCAAAGCGAATCCGGATGGCTACCTGTACTGCTTTCGCGGCGGCCTGCGCTCGCAGACGGTACAGCGCTGGCTGAAGGATGCCGGGGTCGACTACCCGCGGATTCTTGGCGGCTACAAGGCGATGCGCACGTTTCTGCTGGATACCCTGCACGAAGCGGTGAGCGAGTGCGATATCGTCGTGCTCGGCGGAATGACCGGCACGGGCAAGACCGAAGTATTGACGCAACTGCGCAACAGCCTGGACCTGGAAGGCATCGCCAACCACCGCGGCTCCAGCTTCGGCAAGCGTGCCACCGGGCAACCGGCGCAGATCGACTTCGAGAACCGGCTGGCCATCGACCTGCTCAAGAAGCGTGCAGCCGGTATCGAACAATTCGTCGTGGAAGATGAAAGCCGTCTGGTCGGCAGTTGCAACGTGCCGCTGGAGCTGCATCAAACAATGCAGGGCTGCCCGATGGTCTGGCTGGAAGACAGCTTCGAGAATCGCGTCGAGCGGATTCTCGATGATTACGTGATCAACCTCTGTGCAGAGTTCATAACCGTCAATGGCGAAGAGCAGGGCTTTGGCTTGTTTGCCGAGCGCCTGTTGCAAAGCCTGAACAACATTCACAAACGCCTCGGCGGCGAGCGTCACCAACGCCTGTCGGGCCTTATGCAGGCGGCGCTGGAAGAACAGCATCGTAGCGGTGCGGTTGATCTGCACCGAGGCTGGATCGAAGGGCTGCTCGGCGAATATTACGACCCGATGTACGCTTATCAGCGCGAACATAAAGCTGCGCGTATCGAGTTCGCCGGCAACCAAGTGGACGTGCTGGACTATTTGCGCGAGCGATCTGACAAACGTTAGGTCCCACTTTTTACCGACCTGGGCAGGGATGCCGTGCACTCGATTCTCGATTTCTATCAAACGCTCGGCTGGGGCCTTTCGGCTCTGGTGATCGGCACTTTTCTGCTGGCCGGCACGGTCAAGGGTGTCATCGGCCTCGGCCTGCCCACTGTGGCGATGGGCTTGCTGGGGCTGGCCATGCTGCCGGCGCAGGCTGCGGCGCTGCTGATCATTCCATCGACCTTCACCAACGTCTGGCAACTGGCGACGGGTGGCAATCTGCGGCCTTTGCTGAAGCGGCTATGGCCGATGCTGGGCATGATTCTCATCGGTACTCTGGCCGGGGCTTTTTGGCTTGGCATGAGCGGCAGTCATTCGATGACGCGAGCATTGGGCGGTGCGCTGTTTCTTTATGCGTTGAGCGGGCTGTTGCTGCCGACCTTCAAGGTTGCGGCCGCCAAAGAGCGCTGGCTGGGGCCGTTGTGCGGCCTGATTACCGGGGTTATCGCTTCGGCCACCGGTGTGTTCGTGATTCCCGTGGTGCCTTATCTGCAGGCTTTGGGGCTTGAGCGCAATCAACTGGTGCAGGCGCTGGGCTTGTCCTTCACTGTTTCGACGCTGGCGCTGGCCGCGGGCTTGTCGTGGAACGGTGCGCTGGGCGGCGCAGAACTGGGCGCATCCACGCTGGCGCTGATACCGGCCCTGTTGGGCATGCTGCTGGGGCAATGGCTGCGCCAGCGAATCAGTGCGGTGCTGTTCAAGCGCGTGTTCTTCATCGGCATGGGCCTTTTGGGGCTGCACCTGTTGATAAAAGGTTGAGCCTGATGAGGCAAACCTGTCTTCATCCGCTCACGCATTTCGCTCAATAGTCTTCGCGCCATTCGTGACTGTTAGGCAAGAGTATTTTGCCCTTCGCTGTCTTACTCACAGGCGCGCATCTCTTTACTCTCGGCTCATCCATTAATCACCTCCACCTCAGCCTCAAGACGGCCGGGGTCGGGTAGCGAGAGATCAGCCATGAAAAAAGTATTGTTCCTCAACGGCGGCAAGCAGTTCGCGCACTCCGATGGTCGTTATAACGCAACCCTGCATCAGGCTGGTGTGGCGTTCATGGACCGTGCCGGTTTTGATGTGAAGGAAACCTTCATTGACGGCGGTTACAACGTGGCCGAGGAAGTGCAGAAGTTTCTCTGGGCCGATGTCATCGTCTGGCAAATGCCTGGCTGGTGGATGGGGGCGCCGTGGACAGTGAAAAAATACATTGATGAAGTGTTCACCGAAGGGCACGGCAGCCTGTACGCCAATGACGGCCGCACCCGTTCGGATGCGTCGCAGACGTATGGCAGCGGTGGCTTGCTGCAGGGCAAGCAATACATGATTTCCGCAACCTGGAATGCGCCGCAGAAAGCCTTCGATGACGCTTCTGATTTCTTCGAGGCCAAGGGTGTCGACGCGGTGTACTTCCCGTTTCACAAGGCCAACGAGTTTCTGGGTATGACCGGGCTGCCGACGTTTCTGGCAGTGGACGTGATGAAAATGCCCAATATCGAAGCGGATGTGCAGCGTTACCAGGCTCATCTGGCCAAGGTGTTTGCTGCGCAGTGAGCGCAACCTTTGCACTGAACAGCGTTAATATCCCCTGAGTGTTGAGCAGGGGACAACAATGAAAGCCCGATCCGATGAGTTACAGGTGTTTGTCTCGGTTATCGAAAGCGGTTCGATTTCCGCAGCGGCAGAGAAAATGGGCCAGACGCCCTCCGGTGTCAGCCGTACCCTGTCGCGTCTGGAAGCCAAGCTTGAAACCACGCTGATCAACCGCACCACGCGGCGCATGGACTTGACCGAGGAGGGCAAGTTCTTTCTGGAGCGTGCGCGTCACATCCTTGAGCAGATGGAAAGCCTGGAAGAAAGGCTCTCTTCCTCCCGGCAGACGCCCGCCGGCCGTTTGCGTGTCAATGCCGCGTCACCGTTCATGCTGCATTGCATCGTGCCGCATGTGGCGGAGTTTCGTCAGCGCTACCCGGACATCGAACTGGAGCTCAACAGCGATGACTGGTTCATCGACCTGCTTGAGCAGAGCACCGATATCGCCATTCGAATCGGCGCGCTGCCTGACTCGACCCTGCATGCCCGCTCGCTGGGCAGTTGCCCGCTGAATATCGTTGCCAGCCCGGCCTACCTGCAACGCCACGGCACCCCGAAAACCGCAGAAGAACTGGCGCAGCACGTATTGGTGGGTTTCACACACGTAGAATTTCTTAATCAATGGCCGTTGCGCCACGCTGAAGGCGATCGCCTGTCCATCAAGCCTGCCATCTCGGCATCCAGCGGTGACACCTTGCGCCATCTGGTCCTGGAGGGCGTGGGCATCGCCTGTCTTTCCGACTTCATGACCCGTGATGACCTGCGCGAGGGGCGGCTGGTCTGTCTGTTGAAAGGCGCCAACAGTGGCTATCGCCAGCCGATTCATGCCGTGTACTACCGCAATTCGCGACTGGCGCTGAGGATTCAGTGTTTTCTGGATTTCATGCAGGAGAAGCTTGCTGGCTACATACACTGAAGGTGCTTGAGCGCGGTGGGCGTTGTGCGCAGGTAATAAAAAGCCCGTCACGCCGGACGGGCTTTTCGGCTGCGATGGCTGTCAGTGTGTGCGGGCGACCGCAAACTCGCTCAGCTCGACCAGTGCATCCCGGTACTCGCTGGGCGGCAGGGCGTCCAGACAGGCAATCGCGCGGGCGGCATAGTCACGGGCCAGTTGTGCGGTGTAGTCCAGCGCTCCGGCGCTTTCCACGGCATTGCGAATGCTTTCCAGGTCTTCCAGACCACCTTTCTGGATCGCCTGACGAACCAGTGCGGCCTGCTCCGGGCTGCCTTCACGCATGGTGTAGATCAGCGGCAGGGTAGGCTTGCCTTCGGCGAGGTCGTCGCCGACGTTCTTGCCCAGGGTTTCGGCATCGCCACGGTAGTCCAGCAGGTCATCGACCAGCTGGAAAGCCACGCCCAGGTGGTCGCCGAAGGTGCGCAGCGCTTCGCTCTGTACCTCTGATGCGTTGCACAGGGCTGCGGCACTGTGAGTCGAGGCTTCGAACAGCATGGCTGTCTTGCCGCGAATCACTTCCATGTAGGTTTCTTCAGTGGTGCTGGCGTCGCGAATCTTCGACAACTGCAGCACTTCGCCTTCGGCAATGATACGGGTCGCCTTGGACAGGATTCTCATGACTTCCATCGAGCCCAGTTCGACCATCATTTCGAACGAGCGCGAATACAGGAAGTCGCCGACCAGCACGCTGGGCGCATTGCCCCACAGCGCGTTGGCGGTGGATCGACCGCGACGCATGCCGGACATGTCGACGACGTCGTCATGCAGCAGGGTTGCGGTGTGGAGGAATTCGATGGTGGCGGCCAGCATGCGAAGGTCATCGCCTTCGCGGCCCAGCGCCTTGCCACACAGCAGTACCAGCAACGGACGCAGACGCTTGCCGCCTGCCGACGTAATGTAATCACCGATTTTCGAGACCAGCGGTACGCGCGACGTCAGTTGCTTTTTGATGATAAGGTCAACGGCACTAAAGTCGTCCGCCACCGCGCGATAGAAGGCTTGGGGTTGCATCAGCGACACGTGCTCCGGATAGGTTGCGCCGCATGCTAGGTCGCGGGGTAGAGCGTGTCAAGGTATGACGACCCGCCTCTTGCAACACACGAACGCCTTGCGTACAATCGCGCACCCTAACTTTCCTGGGCAGCACCTGCCTTACGCAATGCAAACGGGCCGTTCCAGCCCCATGCAGCCATGCCAGCCGATACTCTTCTTATAAAGAGCTGGGTGAGCAGGATTTTCGGAGAAATACCATGTACGCAGTAATTGTTACCGGTGGCAAGCAGTACAAAGTCGCCCCAGGTGAATACCTGAAAATTGAAAAACTGGAAATCGCTACTGGCGAATCCGTCACTTTCGACCGCGTTCTGCTGGTTGGCAATGGCGACGACGTCAACATCGGTGCTCCAGTTGTTGCTGGCGCTACCGTTGTGGCTGAAGTGGTTTCGCAAGGTCGTCACGATAAGGTTCGTATCATCAAGTTCCGTCGTCGTAAGCACCACATGAAGCGTATGGGCCACCGCCAGTGGTACACCGAGATCAAAATCACAGGTATTCAGGCTTAATTCAGCCTAATCCTCATTTGGAGAATTGACTCATGGCACACAAAAAAGCTGGTGGTAGTACCCGTAACGGGCGCGACTCAGAAGCCAAACGCCTTGGCGTGAAGATGTATGGCGGCCAGGCTATCATTCCTGGCAACATCATCGTGCGTCAGCGCGGTACCCAATTCCACGCTGGCTACGGCGTTGGCATGGGTAAAGATCACACCCTGTTCGCGAAAGTGGAAGGCGTGATCAAGTTTCAGGTCAAGGGCGCCTTCGGTCGCCGCTACGTGAGCATCGTTCCGAAGACTGAAGTCTCCGCAGCGTAATCACGCAGTTGCTTAAAAGCCCTGTCTTGCGACGGGGCTTTTTTGTTTGTAGAGGTAGAGAGGCAGGTGAGTCTCTTGCAAAACTGTTTGTGCGGGCTGTTGTGATGTTGACCCTTGGGGTCGCTGGTTTCTGATCGGTATCGCAACGCTCATTTTTGCAAGAGTCTTATGTAATTTATGTGGTTCTGCTCGTCCCTGTGGCGGGAGGCGTGCGTTATGAAATTTGTAGATGAAGTATCCATTCGAGTAAAAGCCGGTGACGGCGGCAACGGTTGCATGAGCTTCCGTCGCGAAAAATTCATTGAGAACGGTGGTCCCAACGGTGGTGATGGTGGTGATGGCGGCTCGATCTTCATGGTCGCCGACGTCAACCTGAACACGCTGGTCGACTACCGTTACACCCGTCACTTCGACGCCGAGCGCGGCTCCAACGGTGGCAGCGCCGACTGCACCGGTCGCAAGGGTGAAGAGCTGGTGCTGCGTGTGCCGGTCGGGACCACCATCATCGACGCTACTACTCAGGAAATCATCGGTGACCTGACCAAGGATGGTCAGCGCCTGATGGTTGCCCAGGGCGGCTGGCACGGTCTGGGTAACACCCGATTCAAGTCCAGTACCAACCGCGCTCCGCGCCAGACCACACCGGGCAAGCCGGGTGATCAGCGTGATCTCAAGCTCGAGCTGAAAGTGCTGGCCGACGTCGGTCTGCTGGGCCTGCCCAATGCGGGCAAGAGCACCTTCATCCGTTCGGTGTCTGCGGCCAAGCCAAAGGTTGCCGACTATCCGTTCACCACGCTGGTGCCGAACCTCGGCGTGGTCAGTGTCGATCGCTGGAAAAGCTTTGTGGTTGCTGACATTCCAGGTCTGATCGAGGGTGCATCCGACGGCGCAGGCCTGGGGATTCGCTTCCTCAAGCACTTGGCGCGTACTCGTCTGTTGCTGCACCTCGTCGATATGGCGCCGCTGGATGAAAGCAGTGCTCCGGATGCTGCAGAAGTGATCGTCAACGAACTGGAGAAATTCAGCCCGTCGCTGGCCGAGCGTGATCGCTGGCTGGTGCTGAACAAGTGTGATCAGATTCTTGAAGAAGAGCAGGAGGCGCGCAAGCAGGAAATCGTCGATCGTCTGGAGTGGACCGGCCCTGTTTACGTGATCTCGGCAATTGCCAAAGAAGGCACCGAGCAGCTGACTCGCGACATCATGCGTTACCTCGAAGAGCGCAGCCAGCGTATCGCCGAAGAGCCTGGTTACGCTGAAGAGCTGGCCGAGCTGGATCAGCGCATCGAAGACGAGGCCCGTGCCCAGTTGCAGGCACTGGACGATCAGCGTGCACTGCGTCGCAGCGGCGTGAAGAGCGTGCATGACATCGGTGACGATGACTGGGATGAAGAAGACGTGGACGATGAAGATGGTCCGGAAATCATTTACGTCCGTGACTGATCGCTTGAAGTAAACTTGAACGCCGCTACGATTGTCAGCGGCGTTTTTGTATCCCGAATTTGAAAATCTCTGGCTAAGGTTGGAAGAAGATGCGCAGCAAAGTGACGGGCGCCCAGCGCTGGGTTGTGAAGATTGGCAGTGCCTTGCTGACCGCGGATGGCAAGGGCCTGGATCGCAACGCCATGGGTGTTTGGGTGGAGCAGATGGTGGCGCTGCATGAGGCGGGTGTCGAGCTGGTGCTGGTGTCTTCCGGGGCGGTGGCTGCCGGTATGAGCCGTCTTGGCTGGACGGCCCGACCCAGTGCCATGCATGAGCTTCAGGCTGCTGCGGCCATTGGTCAGATGGGCTTGGTGCAGGCGTGGGAATCGAGTTTTGCCGAGCATGGCCGGCATACTGCGCAAATTCTGCTGACCCACGACGACCTGTCAGACCGCAAGCGCTACCTCAATGCCCGCAGTACTCTGCGCACGCTGGTCGAGCTTGGGGTTGTGCCGGTCATCAACGAAAACGACACAGTGGTCACTGACGAAATCCGTTTCGGCGACAACGATACGCTGGCGGCGCTGGTTGCCAATCTGGTCGAGGCCGATCTGCTGGTCATCCTGACTGACCGCGACGGCATGTTCGACGCTGATCCGCGCAACAACCCCGATGCACAACTCATTTACGAAGCGCGCGCCGATGACCCTGCGCTGGATGCCGTTGCTGGTGGTACAGGCGGCGCACTGGGACGCGGCGGTATGCAGACCAAGTTGCGTGCTGCGCGACTGGCGGCGCGTTCCGGTGCGCATACCGTCATTGTCGGCGGGCGTATCGAGCGCGTGCTGGCGCGGCTCAAGGGTGGCGAACGTTTGGGGACATTGCTGTCTCCCGAGCGCGGCATGCTCGCGGCGCGCAAGCAGTGGCTGGCAGGGCACCTGCAAACTCGCGGCACGCTGGTGCTGGATGATGGCGCTGTTGCGGCGCTGGCCAAGGATCAGAAAAGCCTGCTGCCGGTGGGTGTCAAGCTGGTCCAGGGCAGCTTCCGGCGTGGCGAGATGGTGGTATGCGTCGCCTCGGACGGTCGCGAGATCGCTCGCGGGCTGAGCAACTACAGCGCCATCGAAGCCCAGAAAATCATTGGTCACTCTTCCGAATCCATCGTGCGCGAGCTGGGCTATATGGCCGAGCCCGAGCTGATTCATCGGGACAACCTGATCCTCGTCTGACTCGAGGCTGCAAAAAAGGACTATTTGATGCGCTTCATGAAAGGTTTATTGGCAGCTGCGTTGCTGATGCCGGTGTTGGCCTCGGCCGAGGAGATCGGTCAGGTGTCGACGGTGTTCAAGATGGTCGGGCCAAACGACCGCATTGTGGTCGAGGCGTTTGACGATCCCAAGGTCGACGGCGTGACGTGCTACCTGTCACGCGCCAAGACCGGTGGCGTGAGGGGTGGTCTGGGATTGGCCGAGGACCGTGCCGAGGCGTCTATCGCCTGTCGTCAGGTCGGGCCTATACGCTTCAAGGAAACCCTCAAGGACGGCGACGAGGTGTTCAAGGAGCGTACCTCGCTGGTCTTCAAGACCATGCAGGTGGTGCGGTTCTTCGACAAGAAGCGCAACGCGCTGGTGTACCTGGTCTACAGCGACCGGGTCATCGAAGGCAGCCCGCAGAATGCCGTGACCGCAATCCCGATCCTGCCATGGACAACCGCGCCCGCGCCTTGATGTGGCGCAGGGGTGGACGCAGAGCGTCCAGAACGGCATGCCGATGCGGAGCGTCGCACGATAGTTGAATTATCGTTCCTCACGCTCCAGCGTGGGAAAATGCCTGTCGTGACGCTCTGCGTCACAGGTTTCCGTTGCACCGGCTACTTTCCAGCAGGCAATAAAAAACCGACCCTGAGGTCGGTTTTTTAACAAGCGGGTCGCTTAGGCTGCAGCAGCAAGGCTCAGAGCCTTGATGTGACCGTTCAGACGACCTTTATGGCGAGCAGCCTTGTTCTTGTGGATGATGCCTTTATCGGCCATACGGTCGATAACAGGAACAGCCAGAACATAAGCGGCTTGCGCTTTTTCTGCGTCTTTTGCGTCGATGGCTTTAACTACATTCTTGATGTAGGTACGAACCATGGAACGCAGGCTGGCGTTGTGGCTGCGACGCTTCTCAGCCTGTTTTGCACGTTTTTTGGCGGAAGGTGTGTTGGCCACCGTCGAGCTCCTCGAAAGACTTTGTGAAATAGCAAACAAAATAGGCCGCGAATCATGCCGATGAGTTGAAGTCTTGTCAAGGGCAGTTAAGGTGTTCCGCTGAGTGGTTGCTACATTTGACCGGAGGATTTATTTCCGGCCTGTGACCTGTAAACTCGCGGCCTTTGCTTCGGGCGTTTTTGCGGCGCGAAGTATCGCATAAATGGCTGGCTTAATCGCCCATCCTTTGCCAAGGCGCACAACTCTTTCAATGAATCTACTCAAGTCACTCGCCGCCGTAAGCTCTATCACCATGGTTTCCCGGGTTCTGGGCTTTGTTCGCGACACCATCATCGCGCGCACTTTCGGAGCCGGAATGGCCACGGATGCGTTCTTTATTGCCTTCAAACTGCCCAATCTGCTGCGCCGGATTTTCGCAGAGGGCGCTTTTTCCCAGGCGTTCGTGCCTATTCTGGCGGAATACAAGAGCCAGCAAGGGGAGGAGGCGACTCGCACCTTTGTCGCCTACGTCACCGGGTTGCTGACCCTGGCGCTGGCACTGGTGACGCTGCTCGGGGTGATCTTTGCGCCCTGGGTGATCTGGGCCACTGCCCCCGGCTTTGTCGACACCCCGGAAAAATTCGCGCTCACCTCGGACCTGCTGCGGGTGACCTTTCCTTATATATTGCTGATCTCCCTGTCCTCGATGGCCGGCGCGATCCTCAATACCTGGAACCGTTTCTCGGTGCCTGCGTTCGTACCAACGCTGCTCAATGTCAGCATGATTTTCTTCGCGCTGTTCCTGACCCCGTACTTCGATCCGCCGGTTATGGCGCTGGGCTGGGCGGTTCTGGTGGGGGGGCTGCTGCAACTGCTTTACCAACTGCCGCACCTGAAAAAGATCGGCATGCTGGTGCTGCCGCGCCTGAATCTGCGTGATACCGGCGTCTGGCGCGTAATGAAACAGATGCTGCCTGCCATCCTTGGCGTTTCTGTCAGTCAGATTTCTCTGATCATCAACACGATATTTGCCTCGTTCCTTGTCGCCGGTTCGGTGTCATGGATGTACTACGCCGACCGTCTGATGGAATTACCCTCCGGCGTGCTGGGTGTGGCGCTGGGTACAATCCTGCTGCCGATCCTGTCGAAAACCTACGCGCAGCGCGATCGTCAGGAATATTCGCGGATTCTCGACTGGGGCCTGCGACTGTGTTTCGTGCTGGTCCTGCCTTGCACATTGGCGCTGGGGTTGCTCGCCGAGCCGTTGACCGTTTCGTTGTTCCAGTATGGTAGATTCGATGCGCTTGATTCGGCCATGACCCAACGTGCTCTGGTTGCCTATTCAGTCGGCTTGCTGGGGATCATCCTGATCAAAGTGCTGGCCCCCGGCTTTTATGCGCAACAAAATATTCGCACACCGGTGAAAATCGCGATCTTCACCCTCATAGTGACCCAGTTGCTCAATCTGGCCTTCATCGTGCCCTTGCAGCATGCCGGTCTGGCGCTGGCCATCAGTGTGGGGGCGTGTATCAACGCCGGGTTGCTGTTCTGGCAGTTGCGCAAACAGGATCTGTTTCAGCCGCAACCTGGCTGGACGGTGTTTTTATTGAAACTGGTGGTCGCTGTTGCGGCGATGTCGGCTGTGCTGCTCGGGCTCATGCACGTCATGCCGGCGTGGGATGAAGGTCACATGCTGGAGCGTTTTCTGCGTCTGGGTGCGCTGGTTGCGGCGGGTGTCGTGACTTACTTCGCCATGCTTCTGTTGCTGGGCTTTCGCCTGAGGGATTTCGCCCGCAAGGCCATTATGTAGGCCCCGTTTGATCGTTGTTTTCCGGGGGCACGCCAAGAACCTTCATCCGGTCTTGGTGTGTTGCCTGTCGCCCACGGCCGTGTGTGGTTATAATCGGCCACTTTATGAGCAAGAAGTGCGTTATGCAGCTGGTTAGAGGCCTTCACAACCTGCGCCCCGAACATCGGGGCTGCGTCGCCACGATTGGCAATTTCGACGGCGTTCACCGCGGCCACCAGGCTATCCTGGCGCGTCTGCGCGAGCGTGCCGTCGAATTGGGTGTGCCCAGCTGTGTGGTGATTTTCGAGCCGCAGCCGCGTGAGTTCTTTGCACCCGAGACCGCTCCGGCACGTCTGGCCCGCCTGCGTGACAAGCTCGAGCTGCTGAGTGCCGAAGGCGTTGACCGGGTACTTTGCCTGTCCTTCAATCAGCGGCTGTGCAAGCTGAGTGCGGCGAGTTTCGTCGAAACCTTGCTGATCGACGGCCTCGGCGTTCAGCACCTCGAAGTGGGCGACGATTTTCGCTTCGGTTTTGACCGGGTCGGCGATTTCGACTTCCTGCAACAGGCCGGCACGACGTATGGATTTACTGTAGAGGCGGCGCAGACCGTTGAAATAGATGGCATCCGGGTCAGCAGTACCAAGGTACGCAAGGCTTTGGCTGCGTCGGATTTTGCCCTGGCCGAGCGCATGCTTGGTCGTCCGTTCCAGATCACCGGACGGGTATTGCATGGTCAGAAGCTGGCGCGTCAATTGGGTACGCCCACCGCCAATGTGCAACTCAAGCGTCGTCGTGTGCCGTTGAGCGGGGTTTACCTGGTCAGCACGGACATCGACGGCAAAACCTGGCCGGGGGTCGCCAACATCGGCGTGCGCCCGACAGTAGCGGGTGATGGCAGTGCCCACCTTGAAGTGCACCTTCTGGATTTTGCCGGCGACCTTTACGACCGGCGTTTGACGGTGGCTTTCCACCACAAGCTGCGTGATGAGCAGCGTTTCGCCTCACTGGAGGCGCTCAAGACGGCGATCAATGCGGACGTCGCCGCCGCCCGTGCCCATTGGCATGGCTAACCGCTAAACAAGAGCCTGAAATGACTGACTATAAAGCCACGCTAAATCTTCCGGACACCGCCTTCCCTATGAAGGCCGGCCTGCCCCAGCGCGAGCCGCAAACTCTGCAGCGCTGGGACAGCATTGGCCTGTACCAGAAGCTGCGCGAGATTGGCAAGGATCGTCCCAAGTTCGTCCTGCACGACGGTCCTCCGTACGCCAACGGCAATATTCACATCGGTCATGCGGTCAACAAGATTCTCAAGGACATGATCCTGCGTTCCAAGACCCTGGCGGGCTTCGATGCCCCGTATGTGCCGGGCTGGGACTGCCACGGTCTGCCGATCGAGCACAAGGTTGAAGTGACTCACGGCAAGAACCTCTCCGCAGACCGTACGCGTGAGCTGTGCCGCGCCTATGCGTCCGAGCAGATCGAAGGCCAGAAGTCAGAATTCATCCGCCTGGGTGTGTTGGGTGACTGGAGCAATCCGTACCTGACCATGAACTTCGCCAACGAAGCCGGGGAAATCCGCGCGCTGGCCGAGATGGTCAAGGGCGGTTTCGTCTTCAAGGGCCTCAAGCCGGTCAACTGGTGTTTCGATTGCGGCTCGGCACTGGCTGAAGCCGAAGTCGAGTATCAGGACAAAAAGTCCTCGACCATCGACGTGGCGTTCCCGATCGCCGATGAAGCGAAACTGGCAGCCGCGTTCGGCGTGCCTTCGCTGGGCAAACCTGCCTCCATCGTGATCTGGACCACCACACCGTGGACCATCCCTGCCAACCAGGCGCTGAACGTCCACCCTGAATTCGAATACGCGCTGGTCGATGTCGGCGACAAACTGCTGGTGCTGGCTTCCGAACTGGTCGAAAGCTGTCTGGCCCGTTACAAGCTGGAAGGCACGGTCATCGCGACCACCACCGGTCAGGCGCTGGAACTGATCAACTTCCGCCATCCGTTCTACGACCGCCTGTCGCCAGTCTATCTGGCTGACTACGTCGAGCTGGGTGCCGGCACCGGTATCGTTCACTGCTCGCCTGCCTATGGCGTAGACGACTTCAATATCTGCAAGCAGTACGGCCTGAGCAACGACGACATCATCAGTCCGGTGCAGAGCAACGGCGTGTATGTCGAATCGCTGGAGTTCTTCGGTGGCCAGTTCATCTTCAAGGCCAACCAGAACATCATCGACAAGCTGGTCGAAGTCGGCAGCCTGATGGACACCGAAACCATCAGCCACAGCTACATGCACTGCTGGCGCCACAAGTCGCCACTGATCTACCGCGCCACCGCGCAGTGGTTCGTGGGCATGGACAAGCAGCCTGAGAGCGGCGAGACCCTGCGCAAGCGTGCGGTCAAGGCCATCGAAGACACTGAGTTCGTTCCGGCCTGGGGGCAGGCGCGCCTGCACTCGATGATCGCCAACCGTCCTGACTGGTGCATCTCGCGTCAGCGCAACTGGGGCGTGCCGATTCCGTTCTTCCTGCACAAGGAAAGCGGCGACCTGCACCCACGCACCGTCGAGCTGTTGGAAGAAGTGGCTCTGCGCGTCGAGAAAGAGGGTATCGAAGCCTGGTTCAAGCTGGACGCCAGCGAACTGCTGGGTGACGAGGCTGCCAAGTACGACAAGATCTCCGACACCCTGGACGTCTGGTTCGACTCGGGCACCACGCACTGGCACGTATTGCGCGGTTCGCATCCGATGGGCCATGAAAGCGGTCCACGTGCCGATCTGTATCTGGAAGGCTCCGACCAGCACCGTGGCTGGTTCCACTCGTCGCTGCTGACCGGTTGCATGCTGGACGACCACGCACCATATCGCGAGCTGCTGACCCACGGGTTTGTGGTCGACGAGAACGGCCGCAAGATGTCCAAGTCGTTGAACAACGTGGTAGCACCGCAGAAGGTCAACGACTCGCTGGGCGCGGACATCATGCGCCTGTGGGTATCGGCGACTGACTATTCGGGCGAAATGGCGGTTTCCGACCAGATCCTGCAGCGCAGCGCCGATGCTTACCGTCGTATCCGCAACACTGCGCGCTTCCTGCTCTCCAACCTGTCGGGCTTCAACCCGGCAACCGACATCCTGCCGGCTGAAGAAATGCTCGCGCTGGACCGTTGGGCCGTGGATCGCACGCTGCTGCTGCAACGGGAGCTGCAAGAGCATTACGGCGAATATCGCTTCTGGAACGTGTACTCGAAGATCCACAACTTCTGCGTGCAGGAGCTGGGTGGTTTCTATCTGGACATCATCAAGGATCGCCAGTACACCACGGCTGCCGACAGCACCGCGCGTCGTTCCTGCCAGACCGCACTGTTCCACATCTCCGAAGCGCTGGTGCGCTGGATCGCGCCGATCCTGGCGTTCACCGCCGACGAGCTGTGGCAGTTCCTGCCGGGCGAGCGCAACGAATCGGTGATGCTCAACACCTGGTATGAAGGCCTGACTGAAATGCCTGCCGACTTCGAAATGGACCGCGCCTACTGGGAGCGGATCATGGCGGTGAAGACGTCGGTCAACAAGGAAATGGAAAACCTGCGTGCGGCCAAGGCGATTGGCGGCAACCTGCAGGCCGAAGTGACCCTGTACGCTGAAGATTCGCTGGTCGCCGACCTGTCGAAGCTGAGCAACGAACTGCGCTTCGTGCTGATCACCTCGACGGCCAGCGTTGCTCCGCTTGTGTCGGCTCCGGTTGATGCGGTGGTCACCGAGGTCGCGGGTCTGAAGCTCAAGGTGCTCAAGTCCAGCCATGCCAAGTGTGCGCGTTGCTGGCACCACCGCGAGGATGTGGGTGTAAACCCTGAACATCCGGAAATCTGCGGCCGTTGTGTAGACAACATCAGCGGTGCAGGCGAGGTGCGTCACTATGCCTGACACCTCGTTTGGCCGTCTGGCCTGGCTGTGGTTGAGCGTGCTGGTTCTGGTCATTGACCAGGCCAGCAAGTATTACTTCGAGAACGCCTTGAGCCTGTATCAACAGATCATTGTGATTCCGGACTTCTTCAGCTGGACCCTGGCCTACAACACCGGTGCTGCCTTCAGTTTTCTGGCAGACGGTGCCGGCTGGCAGCGCTGGTTGTTTGCCCTGATCGCCATTGTGGTCAGTGCCGTGCTGGTCGTCTGGCTCAAACGTCTGGGGCGCGACGATACATGGCTGGCCGTTGCATTGGCGCTGGTACTCGGCGGCGCGCTGGGCAACCTTTACGACCGTATCGTGCTGGGCCATGTGATCGACTTCATTCTGGTTCACTGGCAGAACCGCTGGTACTTCCCGGCGTTCAACGTCGCCGACAGTGCGATCACTGTCGGCGCAATCATGCTGGCGCTGGATATGTTCAAGAGCAAGAAAACCGGAGAAACCGTCAATGACTGAACAGTCGTCGACTCAAGGCTCGTCTGGCGAGCTGCGCATCGGTCAGAATACGCAGGTCACCTTGCACTTCGCCCTGCGTCTGGAAAATGGCGATACCGTCGACAGCACCTTCGAAAAGGCCCCGGCCACGTTCAAGGTTGGTGACGGCAACCTGTTGCCCGGTTTCGAAATGGCGATTTTCGGCTTCAAGGCGGGCGATCGAAAGACCGTGGAAATTCCGCCGGAAAACGCCTTTGGTCAGCCCAACCCACAAAATGTGCAGATCATGCCACGCTCGCAGTTTGTGGGCATGGAACTGTCCGAAGGGTTGCTGGTGATCTTCAACGACGCCGCCAATACCGAATTGCCCGGCGTGGTGAAGGCTTTCGATGATGATCAGGTCACCATCGACTTCAATCACCCGCTGGCAGGCAAGACACTGAGCTTTGAAGTGGAAATCTTCGAAGTGAAGGCGATTCTGGCTTCCTGACCTTCGCCATCAAGCCCGGTCCAGGCCGGGCTGCCCCGTACCAACCATGAGGCACAGCATGCAAATCAAACTCGCCAACCCCCGCGGCTTTTGTGCCGGAGTGGACCGCGCGATCGAAATCGTCAATCGCGCTCTGGAAGTGTTTGGTCCGCCGATTTATGTGCGCCATGAAGTCGTTCACAACAAATTTGTCGTCGAAGACCTGCGCTCTCGCGGTGCGATCTTCGTCGAAGAGCTGGACCAGGTGCCGGATGACGTCATCGTTATCTTCAGCGCCCACGGTGTTTCCCAGGCGGTGCGTACCGAGGCAGCTGGTCGTGGCCTGAAAGTATTCGATGCCACCTGTCCGCTGGTGACCAAGGTGCATATCGAGGTCGCCCGTTACAGCCGTGACGGCCGCGAGTGCATCCTGATCGGCCACGCCGGTCACCCGGAAGTCGAAGGCACCATGGGCCAATACGACGCCAGCAATGGCGGCGCGATCTATCTGGTCGAAGACGAAGCGGACGTTGCCAGCCTGCAGGTGCGCAACCCCGATTCCCTGGCGTTCGTGACCCAGACCACCTTGTCGATGGATGACACCAGCCGGGTGATCGACGCCTTGCGCAAGCGCTTCCCTGCCATTGGCGGGCCGCGCAAGGACGACATCTGCTACGCCACGCAAAACCGTCAGGATGCGGTCAAGCAACTGGCCGACGAGTGTGACGTGGTGTTGGTAGTGGGCAGCCCGAACAGCTCGAACTCCAACCGCCTGCGCGAGCTGGCCGAGCGCATGGCGACTCCGGCGTATCTCATCGACGGTGCCGAGGACATGCAACAAGGCTGGTTCGAAGGCGTCGAGCGTATCGGCATCACCGCGGGTGCGTCCGCCCCGGAAGTCCTGGTGCGCGGTGTGATCCAGCAATTGCAGGCCTGGGGCGCCACCGGTGCGGATGAACTCGCCGGTCGCGAGGAGAACATCACGTTCTCCATGCCCAAGGAATTGCGCGTCAAGTCGCTGCTCTGAGGCTGCCTACCCGCACAACGCAACATCACGCTTCGTGTCCTCTATCCTGACCCGTCCAGTTGGCGCAACAATCACGCGATAGTTGCTGACCGGCTGGTCGTGGAGGCACACATGCAACGTGCCGTTGGTTCTGTTGCGCAAGTTGCCCAGGCCGTTGAAACTCAGTCGCTCCGTCACTTTCTGGTTGCCGACCACGCGGGTCATTCCGCCATTGGCGCGCTCTATAAGCAGCGTATCGTTTTCGTCGGGGCCTTTGCCGTCCAGGTCGAGTATGATCCGCCAGCCGTTGCTCCAGTCATCTTCAATGGCATGAATCGTCACAATCTGATTGCGCGTTATAGCGGCGACTCTTGCCGAACGGATACCGCTGGCCAGTTCCTGAGCGGTGGCGAGCCCGCGGCTGGATTCGATCAGTTGCTTGAAAGAAGGTGTTGCGACGTTGGCCAGAATGCCGATCAGTGCAACGACGATCAATAATTCGATCAGTGTGAACCCTGCATGCCTCATATGCTTTCCTCCCTGGAAACCGCGTTCTCAGAACCTTGCGGGCATTCGTCGTCACAAAACAACCGTACGTCCCGCTGTGGATTTTCCTGCGGCATTGCTGCCTTATAGTCGTAACGTCTAGGAGACACTCAATGCGTCATATAGCCAAGGGATTCAGCCTCATCGAATTGTTAGTCACTGTGTCCCTGGTGGGCATCCTTGCGGCTATCGCTATCCCGAATTTCACCAGTTCCATTCAGAGCAACAAGGCCGACACCGAGCTCAGCGATTTGCAGCGGGCGCTCAACTATGCGCGACTTGAGGCGATAAACCGGGGAGTGACGGTGCGTATTGCGCCGACCAGCGGGACGGCGTGGACTGGCGAATTGCAGGTTTATCTGGTTTCCGATGCCAACAAGAAGGCGCTTCGTACAGTGGCTGCAATGAGCAGCGGCGGTACGTTGGTGGCGGATCCCAATGTGGCGGCATTCGATTTCAACAATCTGGGCGGGCTAATCGCGCCGTCTTCGCTGGTAACCATGACCTACACCCGAGGCAGTACTACCAAAACCATGAGTATCTGCCTGACAGGCCGGATCGTCCTCAGTGGAAGCTGCAATGCCCAATGAAACCCGACATCGCCAGACCGGCATGACCCTGATCGAGGTGCTGGTTTCGGTACTGATCCTGGCTATAGGCCTGCTGGGGGCCGCCGCTATCCAGCTTAATGCCCTCAAATACACCGACAGTTCGGCCATGACCAGCCAGGCCAGCTTCATTGCGTACGACATGATGGATCGTATTCGGGCGAATGTTGATGGCAATGCGAGTGCCAACGGGTCGACCAATGTCCTGGCGAACTATGCCCTGGCGAGTCTGGCTACGGAGCAAGTCGCCAACCCGAACGATGCCAGGGTGCAGGATTTGTATGATTTCAAAACCAATATCGTTAATTTTGCGGGCGCAAGCGGCACGGGCAGTATTGATGTCAGCAAGGCTCCGGAGGTGACTATCATCATTGGTTGGAGCGATGCACGCGCTGCGGGTTCGAGCAATCAGGCAACAGGGAATACGACCGTCAGCCCGACCACTCAGATCTTCAAACTGGTCTCCCGGATCGGGGTCAACCCATGAGAAAACCGTCCAAAGGCTTCGGTCTGGTCGAAATCATGGTGGCGCTGGTGCTGGGGTTGGTTGTCAGCCTGGGTATCGTGCAGATATTCACTGCCGCCAGAGGCACTTATCAAAGCCAGAATGCAGCTGCCCGGATGCAGGAAGATGCCCGGTTCATATTGAGCAAACTGACTCAGGAAATCCGGATGACGGGTATGTATGGTTGCCTGAGTTTCAGCAATTACACGCCTGTAGCTCCCGCAGTCCCTTGGCCTGCTGCGCTGGATAATCCGATTCTCTGGGATAACCCGACCAAGACGCTCACCCTGGTGACGACCGATGTAGGTACCGCAGGCGGTACGCCGACCTGGACTATCGTTTCAAACTGCCAGACTACTACACAGCTCTACGCCAACAGTCGGGCACCTGCTGCGGGGGAAACGGCTTTTCCGCTGCGGCAGCTGGTTTACAAGCTTACCGGTACAAATTTGACCATCCAGTACGGTACGGGCGGCGATGTACAACCGCTATTGCAGAATGTCGCGGATTTTACAGTTTCCTTTGGAATGGCAGGCAACCCAATGTTCTATACCACGGCAGTCACCAAGGCCAATGCTGCTAACGTTCGTAGCGTTCGTATCAGTCTGACGCTGCAGGATGGGCAGAATGGCATCGTCAAGAGTCAGCAGTACAACGTTGTTGCTTACCTGCGTAATCGCTTGTGAACGGGCCGGGTATGAACAAGACCATGCATTTCACCTCAACACAGACTTACGCTTTCCCTGCCAGACAGCGCGGCATGGTGCTGCTGGTCAGTCTTGTGTTCCTGTTGCTGCTGACATTGCTGGGCATTTCCTCCATGCAGAACGCCACATTGCAGGAGAAGATGGCGGGCAGTGTGACGGTTCGTAATGTTTCGTTTCAGGCAGCCGAGGCACAGCTGCGTCTCGGTGAGTCCAGGATCATGGAGTCCAATTTTGCAATGGCAGTCTGTAACTCATTTGCTGCCTGCGCCCCGCCTGTTGATTCGACAACGGTACAGAATCCGGGGCTGGGCACTTCCGGGGTGACCTGGATCGGAACTAGCGCTGCGATGTTTGGCATTCAGAATCTGGGTACAACGCCTACGCCCATAAAACGTCCTGAAAATTGTACGGGCTCGGTAACGATGTATCGGGTAACAGCCATCGCCATTCAAGGCACCTCGCGAACGGTGCTGGAGAGTATCTATGCCAATTGCTAAGGCGCTTCGTGGTGGCTTGAAATACCTTTATGGCGCGCTGCTTGCGCTGTATCTGGCAAGCCCGGTTTACGCCTTCACGCCAGCGCAAGTGCCCCTGTTGAGCTCTCCGGCGGTGCCACCAAACCTTATGTTGCTGGTCGATAACTCGGGCAGTATGTACAACATCATCTGGGATTCAGGGTTTGACGCATCGGTCAATCGTCCAAATATTGGTTACTACTCGACTCAGTGCCTGAGTGGCTTGATTACCGTAGCGTGCCCGTTCATGAGCACCATTTCGGACGACCAGACCCTGTCGGTGGGGGATATCAACGCCAACAGCATATTTACTCTTTCACTCATGTGTCCATTTGGCGGTCGTGCAGTATTTCGCAATGGCATTCAGTACTGCCTTAATTTGCCGGATCCAGCCGGTAGCGGGCTGACCCGTTATACCGCTGATTACCTGTCTTATCTCATTGATCTGGTCAGCCCCAACTTTTTTGGTGTTCGAAACTACACCAATGGCGTAATTCCCAATGACTATCGAATGAACGTCGCGAAAACCGTGGCGACCAATCTGGTGACCAACAATACATCGCTCAGGATTGGCCTCGCGTCTTTCAACCAACCCACAAACAGTGATCCTGGTCCCGGAGGCAAGATTGCCAGGGTGGTCGCGGACCTCTCTCCGGTAGCGGTCAGCACTTATCAAACCACTGGCGTCTCTCAACAGCAGGCTACGCAGAATATTACTGACCTCAAAACGGCCATCACCAACCTGACCCCGTCAGCCAATACCCCACTGGCTGAAACCTATTACGAGATCACCCGCTACTTCCGGGGGATGACGCCGTTCTATCAAAGCGGATCGACCTATGTGAGTCCGATCCAGTACCGCTGCCAGAAAAACTATGGCGTCGTGATTACCGATGGCTTGCCCACCTATGATCGTACGTTCCCCACCAACGACCCTGACGATGTCCTGGACACCACTCGCTCGCTACCCAACTGGGATTTAAACGCAGCCAATGACGGTGCCAACCTGTCTGGCGATGGTGAGGGAGATACGCTGTATCTGGACGATCTTGCCAAGTTCGCCTATGACATCGATCTGCGCCGGGATGCTGTGACTGCCGGGGGCGACCTGACCGGCAAAAGCTGGGACACCGCAGGCTTTGTAAAACAGAATATGAGCACCTATACCATCGGGTTCACTGCATCGAATCAGATGTTGAACGATGCGACCGATGATAATCATGGCCATGGCAAATACTTCCAGGCCAATGACAGCGCGGGGCTGACATCTGCCTTGAATCTGGCATTGAGCGATATCTATGCCAAGGTCGGTTCTGGCGCAGGCGGGGCGGCAAACTCATCAACGCTCCAGTCGGGGACTCAGTTCTACCAGACGCTGTACGACCCAACCGATTGGCATGGCACTATCAAAGCCTACAACCTGGATCAGACCAATGGAGCGTTGAGTGCACCGGTCTGGACTACCGACACCGCCATCGTCAGTGGGGCAACGGCACCGGTCTTCGAATCCTGGAACGTTGCCACTCCGGGGAGGATCGCTCTGGATTACAACGCCTTCAGCACTGCTCAACAGACGGCACTGAACGCTACCTTGCCAACCAATGCCACCGGGGCAGAGCTTATCGCCTGGGCCAAGGGGACCACCAACGCGAAGTTCAGGACACGTACCCGGCTGCTGGGCGATATAGTCAACTCTTCGCTTGGTACTGCATTCCCTTCACAAAAGACCGCCGCCGACCTGACAGGTGACACCACTTACACCACCTATCTGGCCACCAAGGCAAACAGCATGACTCCCAGCATTCTGGCCAATGCCAATGACGGCTTTTTCAACGTTATCAATACCAGTGATGGTTCAAGACGATACGCCTACATGCCATCCACCGCCCTGACTTCACTGGCTACCATTGCATCGACCACTTATGGATCCGGCGTGCACAAGTTCACCGTGGATGGGCAGATTGCAGTGTTTGATACGCAATTGTCAGCCGGTTCAGCGTGGCGCACCGTCGCTTATGGTGGTACCGGGGCCGGAGGCAAGGCGTTCTTCGCGATCAAGCTATTTGAGGGGACGAGTAACACAGTCAGCGCGTTATGGGAGGTCAAGGCACCTGACACGTCCGACACCAACAACAAATTCAACAATCTTGGATACGCCTATTCCAAACCGGATGTCGCGCGGATGGCGGATGGCACCGGGATTATGGTGGTCGGGAACGGTTATGGCAGTTTCACCGGCAGAGCGTCGCTGTATGTATTGAATGCCAATACCGGGGTGTTCATTGCCGAGATCCAGACGCCGGTGCTTAACAACGAAACCGATAACGGGCTTTCTTCGGTCAAATTGCGTGTCAACGCTCAGAATGTGGTTCAGGCCGCCTACGCGGGCGACCTGAAGGGGCGGCTTTGGAAGTTCGACCTGAGTGGTGCAACCTCCGCCAGCTGGAAAGTGGCTTTTGGCGGCGCGCCTTTGTTCACGGCACCGCGTGGTGCCAACCAACCGATAACGGTTCAACCCTTCTTGCTCGATCATCCGCTCAACGGCAAGATCGTTTATTTCGGGACAGGCAAGTTTCTGGAAGTTGCAGACAAGCAAACCACTGCCCTTCAGGACTTTTACGCGATATGGGATGCCGACTCCGGAACGGGTAGCACTGTCGAGGCGAACCTGCAGGCGCAGGCGGTCAATGGCAGCGTCATCAGTAACGGAACTACCTATTTCACATCGACAACCAATGATGTGGATTGGTCAGTCAAGAAAGGCTGGTACATGCCGCTCTCCGCCGTAGCACCCTATCTGGGGGAGCGAATCATTTATCCCGCGCAGACCAGTAGGGGCCGGATTATTTTCTCGACTGCATCCGTAAACTCCGCCGACCCTTGTGAGAGCACCGGCACCGGTCGTTTATTCGAGCTCAATGCCGCGACTGGCAGCATGCTTAACTATCAGGTGCTTGATACCAGCGGCGATAGCGCTATCAACAGTTCAGACTTGCTTGTCGCGGGACTGGGGTACACCGGCATCCCGGTCGTCTCAGCTATCGTCTCGGGTGCCGGGAACGGCAATGATGTGAAGATCGTTAATAACTCCACGGGCAATCCGGCTGAGCCTCTGCAGGAAAAGGGCGGGAGTGGCAGCCAACGCATCATGTGGCGACAAATCCAATAGGGAAACGAATCATGCGAGCGATATCCAGGGGCTTTACGTTGATCGAACTCATGATCGTCGTGGCGATTGTCGGTATTCTGGCGGCCATCGCGTATCCCAGCTACACCGAATACGTGAAGCGTACCCAGCGGTCGGCGATTGCCAGCCTGCTGTCAGAGCAGACCCAAGCGCTGGAACGCTTTTATTCGCGAAGCAATTCGTCTACTTATGTGAACGCTACCGTGAGCGGAGGCAATTCCTATTACACGATAGTGCTGGTACCCACTGCCACCGACTTCACCCTGACGGCTACCCCTATCGCAGGCACGCTGATGGCCGGTGACAAATGCGGCAGTTTCGTGATCACCAACACCGGTGCGCGCAGCAACACTGGCGCTACCTCGGGCGTGACCACCAAAGACTGCTGGGGCCGCTAAAACCGTTTTTCTTGTCCCGAGACCAAGATGTCCAAGCAAAAAACAGTCATTGTAGGCGGTGGCGTCATAGGTCTGCTGACCGCCTTCAATCTCGCCTCCGAGCAGGTCAGCGTCGTGTTGCTGGATCGTTCGGGCGTTGGCCAGGAGTCTTCCTGGGCGGGCGGCGGAATTGTTTCGCCGCTTTACCCGTGGCGCTACAGTCCGGCAGTCACCGCGCTGGCGCACTGGTCGCAGGACTTCTACCCGCATCTCGCCGAGCGCTTGTTCGCACAGACCGGTATCGATCCCGAGGTTCACAAGACAGGCCTGTACTGGCTCGACCTTGACGACGAACAGGCTGCGCTTGAATGGGCGGTACGCGAGAAACGCTCATTGACCAGTGTCGATATCTCGGCGGTGAACGATGCCGTACCGGTTCTGGGGGAGGGCTATTCGCGGGCCATCTACATGGCCGACGTGGCCAACGTGCGCAATCCCCGGCTGGTCAAGTCGCTCAAGGCTGCCTTGCTGGCGATGCCCAATGTCGAGATCCGCGAGCAGTGCGAAGTCAGCGGTTTTGTGCGCGAGGGCAGCAGGGTTTCGGGCGTGAGCACGGCTTCAGGCGATGTAACCGGGGATCGGGTGATCCTGGCAGCAGGCGCGTGGAGTGGTGAACTGCTCAAGACCCTTGGTCTGGACCTGCCGGTCGAGCCGGTGAAAGGCCAGATGATTCTCTACAAGTGTGCGTCGGACTTCCTCTCCAGCATGGTGCTGGCCAAAGGGCGCTACGCGATCCCGCGCCGTGACGGCCACATACTCATCGGCAGCACCCTGGAACATGAAGGGTTCGACAAGACCACCACGCATGCCGCGCTGGAAAGCCTCAAAGCGTCGGCCATCGAATTGCTTCCGGAGCTGACCAACGCTGAGCCTGTCGCTCAATGGGCAGGCCTGCGTCCCGGCTCGCCCGAGGGCATTCCGTTCATCGGGCCGCTGGCCGGGTTTGATGGCCTGTGGCTCAACTGCGGTCATTACCGCAACGGCCTGGTGCTGGCCCCGGCTTCCTGCCAGTTGATCACTGACCTGCTGCTGAACCGCGAGCCCATTATTGATCCTTCGCCTTATACACCTTCAGGGCGTTTGCATTTTCCGACTGACTGAACTCAGGCAGGCTGTGTCTCCAGGCGTCGCCCGCTGCCATCCGGCCTGATCCTGAACCAGATCGAGTACATGGCCGGCAAAAACACCAGGGTCAGCACCGTACCCGCAAAGGTGCCGCCGATCAGCGTGTAGGCGAGCGTGCCCCAGAACACCGAATGGGTGAGCGGGATAAAGGCCAGAATGGCGGCCAGCGCTGTCAGTATCACGGGGCGCGCACGTTGTACGGTGGCCTCGACCACCGCTTGAAACGGGTCGAGCCCCGCCTGCTCGTTGTGGTGTATCTGGCCGATCAGAATCAGCGTGTTGCGCATCAGAATGCCGGACAGTGCGATCAGCCCGACCAGCGCATTGATGCCGAATGGCTGCTGAAAGAGGATCAGCGTAGGCACCACACCGATCAGCCCCAGCGGGCTGGTCAGGAAGACCATGACCATGGCGGATATCGAACGCACCTGAAGAATCAGGATGATCAGCGTGACTGCCAGCATGATCGGAAACAATGGCAGCATCGCTGCCATGGCCTTGCCGGACTCCTCGATTGAACCTGCCTGCTCGATCCGGTAGCCGCTGGGCAGCTTGTCGATAATCGACTGTAACTGTCGGGTTATGGCTGTCGACACATCCGGTGGTTGCAGGCCGTCGGCTATGTCGCCCCGAACAGTGATGGTCGGCGTGCGGTCGCGTCGTCGCATCACCGGTTCCTCCATGCGCACATCAACGGTACCAATCTGCGACAGCGGAACACGTTGCCCGTCGACGCCGGTGAGGGTGAAGTCCATTATCTTCGCCGGATCGAGTCGGGTTTCGCCAGCCGAGCGGGCGACGACCTGCACGGTGCGAATATCCTCGCGCACTGCCGTGACGGGCAGACCTGTCAGGAGAAACTGCAGTTGCTGAGCGACCTGGCTGGAACTCAGCCCCATGGCCTGCATACGGTCCTGTTGCAAAGTGAAATGCAGCGCCGGAGTACGTGTGCCCCAGTCGGTATTGACGGTGCGCATCATCGGGCTGGCGTTCAGAACCTGTTGCACCTGCGCCGCAATGCTGCGCAGTGTTTCCGGGTCGCGTCCGGCAATACGGTAGGCGACGGGGTAGGGCGAATAGGGGCCGAAGACCAGTTGCGTGACCCTTACCTGTGCCTCTGCAGCCAGCCCCTCGGAAATAGCCTGGCGCAATCGGTGTTTCAGCGCTTCACGCTGTTCCTGGCTGTCAGTGCGCACTACGATCTTGGCGAATGACGGGTCAGGCAATTCCGGCCCCATCGCCATGTAGAAGCGTGGTGCACCCTGACCAATGTAGGCGGTAACGATCCCGGCTTCCGACTGCTCGGCCAGCCAGCTTTCCACTTTTGCAGCGGCCGCACTGGTTTGAGAGATCGAGGTGCCATAAGGCATCTGCAGTTCGATCAATACTTCAGGACGATCGGACACTGGAAAGAACTGTTTCTTGACCAGTCCCATGCCAATCACGGCCAGCACAAAGAGCCCGATGACCGAGCCTGCTACCAGCCATTTGCCTGCAATGACGCGCGCCAGAATCCGACGGAAGCGGTTGTAGCGCGGCGTGTCGTAAAGCGTTGCGTGTCCGCCTTCGACCTGCTTCACCTCAGGCAACAGTTTCACGCCCAGATACGGGGTGAAAAACACGGCGACCACCCACGAGGCAATCAGCGCGATACCGACGATCCAGAACATATTGCTGGTGTATTCGCCTGCCGTGGAGCGCGCGAAGCCGTTAGGCATGAAGCCGACAGCGGTGACCAACGTGCCGGATAACATCGGCGCGGCGGTGTGGCTCCAGGCATACGCAGAGGCAGCGACGCGGTCGTATCCTTCTTCCATCTTCACCACCATCATTTCGATGGCGATGATCGCATCATCTACCAGCAGCCCGAGTGCCAGGATCAGCGAGCCCAGTGTGATCCGGTCGAAATTCTTGCCGCTCATGGCCATGATTACGAAGACCACCGCCAGGGTCAGCGGGACGGCGGCAGCAACCACCACACCGACACGCCAGCCCATGCTGATAAAACAGACCAGCATGACCACCAGCAGTGCGACGAAGAACTTGATCATGAACTCATCGACCGCCGAACTGATATTGACGGCCTGATCCGTGACCTTGCTAAGGCTCATGCCCAGTGGTAGTTCGGCGTTGATCGCGCCCACTTCCTGGTCCAGTGCCGTTCCCAGGTCCAGCCCGTTCCAGCCATCGCGCATGACGATCCCCAGCAGCAGCGCAGGCTCGCCGCCGTTGCGAATCATGAACGTCGCCGGATCTTCGTAACCGCGCTTTACTGTGGCAATGTCCGCCAGCTTCAATGTCCGGCCCTGTGCCACAACAGGTGTATCGCGGATTTTCTGCAGCTCATCGAAAGCGCCGTCGAGCCTGATAAATACCTGCGGTCCTCGGGTTTCGACCGAGCCTGCGGCAGTCAGCGCGTTCTGGTCGTTCAGCGCGGCAAATACCGTTTGAGGGCTGATACCCAGCGTTGCCAGGCGCTCGTGAGAGAACTCGACGTAGACTCGTTCGGGCTGCTCGCCCACGATATTGACCTTTTTCACTCCCGGCACATGCAGCAAGCGCTGGCGCAGTGATTCGGCGTCACGTGCCAGTACGCGCTGCGGCTCGCCTTTAGCCTTCAGCGCGAACAGCGCGAAGGTGACGTCCGAATACTCGTCGTTGACCATCGGCCCGATAACCCCGGACGGAAGCGTCATGGCCTCATCACCGATTTTCTTGCGCGCCTGGTAAAACTCATCCGGCACTTGCGACGGCGGCGTGCTGTCGAGCAGAGTCAGGGTGGTGAATGCCATGCCCGGTCTGGTGTAGGTTTCAGCGCGGTCGTACCAGCGCAGCTCCTGAAGGCGCTTTTCAATCTTCTCCGCCACCTGATCCTGCATCTCCTGGGCGGTTGCTCCCGGCCAGACGGACACCACGGTCATTACCTTGACGGTAAATGCCGGGTCTTCGGCCCGGCCCAGTTTGAAAAAGGCAATGATCCCGGCCAGCGAAATCAGGCAAACAAGGAACAGGGTAATCGAGCGCTCGCGGACGGCCAGCGCTGACAGATTGAAACGGTCATTACTCATGGGCGCGCGCTCTGTGCCAAAGCCGCTTGAGCGGTCACTCTTACTTGCTGGCCTTCGTGCAGAAGGTGCGCGCCAAGTGCGACTATTCGTGTGCCTGGCTTGAGCTGCGTACTGATGCTGGCTTGCTCGTCATCAAGCTGCTGAACCACTACTGGCGTCCAGTAAACCTGTGCTGGTTCCCCTTGAATGACCCAGATGCCCGGTCCCTTGCCTGCGTCATACAGCGCGCCGATTGGCACCCGCAACGTGCTTTGCCCGGCGCTATCTGCACTGGGGATTTTCACGGTGATGGTGGTGCCCAGCGGGGCATTTGCCATCTCGCCTTCCAGTATCCAGCGTGCTTCAAAGGTGCGGGTCTGACGGTCCGCAACGTCCGACAGCTGTCGCAAGCGTGTCGTGGCGCTGATGTCCTGATTGCCGAACAGCGTGGCCTGGGCGATAGAGCCGATACGGGGGCGCAGGTTTTCCGGAAGTTGAATAACCGCTTCACGCGGTCCGGCGTGGGCCACGCGTACCACGGCTTGCCCTGCACTGACGACCTGACCGGGCTCAACGAGGGTTTCCATGACAATGCCGTCGGCATCCGCCACAAGGTCTGCGTAGCGAGTTGCATTGAGAGCAACTTCTGCCTGCGCTTCGGCTGCACTGAGTCGAGCTTTGGCCGAATCAGCCGTCGACTTGATCTGGTCGTAGCTTGACGCTGAAATGGCGCCACTGCTGCGCAGGCTTCGGTAACGTATCTCTTCGTCTGCGGCCTGCTTTGCCTGGGCTCTGGCCGCATTCACTGCTTCGCGTTGGGCGTTGGCAGCGAGCTTCAGGTCGGCTGGGTCGATACGCATCAACGGTTGACCGCGCTTGACGGCCTGCCCGGTATCGACAAACCGCTCCAGCACCTTGCCGGACACCCGAAAACCAAGGTCGCTTTGCACCCGCGCCGCCACGGTTCCGGTGAAGGAACGGGGCTCCAGGCCGGCCTCCTGGAGGCTCGCAACACGTACCAGTGGCGCTTCTGTGCGCGGGTCAGCTGGCGTTTTTTCGTTGCAGCCGGTCAGGACAGCCGGCAAAACACTGGCGAGAGCAAGCAAAACGAATCGGTGCCGGAGCATGGGAATCTCAATGTGCAGTGATCAGTGTCTGCACTTTGATTCCAGTGACCAATTTAGTCAATAGTCACAACTGTTGTTTTGTTAAGGCGACAGGCTGCGCAGCACCAGGCTGGATAACTGACTCGGCCCTTCGTCGGTGTGCTCGAAGCTGTATTGCAGCAGCAGCGGGTTGATGTAGGGGCGCATGATCAGATAGATCGCCATGACCGTTTCATCAAGAGGCGTCTTGCGCTCGAAGTCGCCGGTCTGTCGGCCTTCCTGCAGAATGTCCCGGAGAGTGGCCTTGAGGTGTTCCTCGTAAACCAGCGTCGCCTGCCAGCGTTCGGTAGCTGCCGATGTGGCGATTTCGTACAGCTTGCGGTCCTGCGAAAACAGGCGAATGCTTGCCTCAACGACTGATTTGAACATGCGTCGCAGCTTTTCCGGTGGCTTGTCAGTTTGGCTGATTGCAGCGCTGACTTCGGCCTCGATTTCACTCAGGCAGTGGGCGCAGATCATCTCGCCGATGGCCTGTTTGGACTCGAAGAATTTGTAGATGTACGCCTTGGAAAAACCGATAGCCCTGGCGAGATCGGACACGGTGGTCTTGCCGTAACCGTACTGGCTGAAATGTTCGGTGGCCGCAATCACGATCTGATCACGAATCTCATGGTCCACCGGACCACGGCCTGCTGCGGGATTGCTGATGTTTTTGCTCATGAGGCGGAGCTTACTGACATTGGCGTAAGTGGACAATAAGTGACATTGTTGGGAATTGGTCACGACCATTACGCTCTCAACGCATGCGACATCCAACCGGGATAGGACGCAGAGCGTCCAGAAACGCATGCCGACGCGGAGCGTCGCACGATAGTGGAGATTATCGTTCCTCGCGCCCTAGCCCAGACACTTATCGTTCCTCACGCTCCAGCGTGGGAATGCCTGGGGTGACGCTCCGCGTCACAAATCTGCGCTGCGCCGCCTATTCAGGATAGGACGCAGAGCGTCCAGAAAGGCATGCCGACGCGGAGCGTCGCACGATAGTGGAGATTATCGTTGCCCAGACACTTATCGTTCCTCACGCTCCAGCGTGGGAATGCCTTGCGTGACGCTCTGCGTCACAAATCTGCGCCGCGCCGCTTATTCAGGATAGGACGCAGAGCGTCCAGAAATGGCATGCCGACGCGGAGCGTCGCACGATAGTCGGTCAGGCTGTGCCGTACGGAGCGCTCAATCCAGGCCCAGTTTCTTCAGCCGGTAACGCAGCGATCTGAAGGACAAGCTGAGCCTTTCTGCCGCTGCGGTACGGTTCCAGCGGGTTTCTTCCAGGGCCTGCAGAATGAGCTTGCGCTCGATGCTTTCCAGGTAGTCTTCAAGATTGTCGATGTCGGCCAGGCTAGGACCGTTGTGCTCCTGGGGGCTGGCGGACTCTGCAAGGCGAAGGTCGCTGGCATGGATTTCATCGTTTTCACAGAGCGTGTAGGCGCGCTCCAGCATGTTTTCCAGTTCGCGCACGTTACCGGGGAATCGGTAGCTCTTCAGCGTGTCCAGCGCCTGCGCATTCAGGCGCGCCACCGGTTGCGTGCCATTGCCGGCAAGTCTTCGGAGAACACTGGCTGCCAGTTGATCGATATCCTCGCGCCGCTCGCGCAATGAGGGGACGCGCACTTCGATCACGTTCAACCGGTAATACAGATCCTGACGGAAACGGCCTGCCGCAACCTCTGCATTCAGGTTCTTGTGCGTGGCGCACAGAATGCGTACGTCCACAATCTGTTCTTGCTGGCTGCCTACGCTGCGGATGGATTTTTCCTGGATGGCTCGCAACAGTTTTACCTGCATGGCCAGCGGCAGGTCGGCCACCTCGTCGAGAAACAGCGTCCCGGTATGTGCCGCCTGAAACAGACCAGGCTTGTCTTCGTGGGCACCGCTGAAACTGCCTTTGCGATGGCCAAAGAATTCGCTTTCCATCAGCTCGGAAGGAATGGCCCCGCAATTCACCGGTATGAACGGTTTGTCGATGCGCGGGCCCTGCTCGTGGATCAGCCGCGCTACAAGCTCCTTGCCACTGCCCGATTCGCCGCTGATGTAGATCGGCGCCTGACTGCGGGCCAGCTTGCCGATCTGGTTGCGCAAGGTACGCATCGCCAGCGAGTCGCCCAGCAGGCGGCTGTCGATGCTGCGTGCTGGCTGGGCGCAAGGCAGGCTCAGCGCACTATTGACCAGTTCGCGCAGCCTGCCGAGGTCAACCGGCTTGGTCACAAAATCGAAAGCCCCGGCCTTGAGCGCGTTAATCGCGGTGTCCAGGTTGCCGTGGGCAGTGATCATCGCCACCGGCAAATGGGGGTAGCCGTGCTGGATATGCTGGACCAGCTCAAGGCCATTGCCGTCGGGCAGACGCATGTCGGTCAGGCACATGTCGAACGGCTCGCGGGCCAGCCAGTCGTGGGCCTCGGCAACATTGCGGGCGCATCGGGTATCGAGTTTCATGCGCCCCAGAGTGATCTCCAGCAGTTCGCGGATATCCGGCTCGTCATCGACTATCAGGATTTTTTGCCGTTGGCTCATGCTCAGCTCGTTTTGAACGGGTGGGCGAAGGTTATGCGCAGACAACTGCCGCCACCTTGCCGCGGGACGTATTCCAGGTGCGCCTGATTGCTTTCGCACAGCTCGCGTGACAGATATAGACCAAGACCGGTGCCTTTGCTTTCCGTGGTGAAAAACGGCTCGAACAGCTTGGCCAAATGTTGCTCGCTGACCCCAGGCCCGTCGTCCTGCACTTCAAGAATCGGCAAGTCGCTTTGTTGGTCATGATGCAGCTTCAGCCAGACCTGCGCTGACGAATGATTTCTGCCGCTGTAGCGCAGGCCGTTCTGCAGCAGGTTGGTCATGATCTGGGTCAGTTGCCCGGAATCCATGCGGGTTGTCAGTGTTCCGGGGCTGATTTCAACATGAACCGACTGTCCGGCCATGGCGGCACTGCGAAACTCGGCAACAAAGTTTTCCAGCCAGGTTTTCAGGTCCAGCAATTCGGGTTGCGACTCACGCCGGCGTGACAGTTGCAGAACATTTTCGATGACCCGATCAATACGCCCCGACTGGTCATGAATTATCTGCCCAAGGCGTCGGTCCGCTGCGCTGAGTTCTTCAGATTCGTTGAGTAACTGTGCGGCATGGCTGACTGCGCCCAGCGGGTTGCGTATCTCGTGGGCAATCCCGGCGGTCAAGCGTCCCAGCGCGGCGAGCTTGAGCTGCTGCGCTTGATGAGCAATTTGCGACAGGTCTTCAAGAAAGATCAGCGTCTGGCGCTGATCGCCACGATTGAGTGCGGCAAAGCTCGGTTGCAGCACCGGCCCGATGGGTGAAGTCGTGACGCTGCGCGGCACCATGATCGGGTTGACGAGCCACTGACGCAGGCGTTCCACCAACTGCGGCGAGTAAGCGTCGATAACCTGGCCGACCAGTCGCTCGTGGCCGAGCAGGGTCAGGGCTCCTTGATTGGCCAGCAGCACTTGGCGGTTGGCATCCAGTACCAGAATGCCGGTGCGCATGCGTTGCAGAATCAGCGCGTTGAGTTCTTCAAGGTTGTTGACATCCGCTGCCCGCTGTTCGGCCAGCACTTCGCTGACCTGCATGCGCGCTGTCAGCGCCTGCACCAGCAGTGCGGCGGCGAAGCACAGTGCACCCAGAGAACCGGCCTGCACGTAGTCATTGGAAACCGACGGTGTACCGAAGCTGATATAGAACGTCAGGTAGATGATGCCGATGGCAGAAACGGCGGCGATCAGCAGGCCGATACGGCCCCGCAGCAGCACATTGCTGATTGCCACGGAAGCAATCAACAGATTGCCGATGCCGCTGGAAGGGCCACCCGCCGCGTAGAACAGCGCAGAGAGCATGATTGCGTCAGTCATTGCCAGACTGAACAGCTGCGCCTGACGGCTGGGACGCTCCAGCAGCACGACGACCAGAATGTTGAACACCAGATACAGCCAGCAACCCGAGCGGAACAGGTTTGGATTGGCCAGTTGCAACAGTTCGGTTTCCAGACTGCTGGAAATCAGCAGGACCAGTACCACGCCGATGGTCAGTCGATAAAGGTGGTAAAGCCGCAGAATCCTTTGCGCCTGTGGGCTGGCAAGCGAGGGCGTGTCAGCGGTCACGTGCCGCAGGGCCTTCCAGGCGGTGTGCCTCGCTGCAATACCATTGCTGTGCCTGGCTCAGCGCGCGATCCTGAGGCAGATGAACGCCACAGTGTGCGCAGCGCACCATCGGGGTGGCCGCTATTTCAGGCGGCTCGGCACGGGATTTCGGCTTGGGGGGATTGATCAGGCGCTTGACGAACCAGATCACCGCCGCGATCAACGCGGCCCACATAAGTAAGCGAACCATGACTACCAGCTTAGTGATTGACGATGGCGCAGTGTAGCCAAGGTACAGTCAGGCGCACAGTGGCTGCGGCGCATAAATGTGCTGCATAAAAAAAGAGGCCCGAAGGCCTCTTTCTTAATGCCGTGAAGATCAGTCGAACAGACCCAGGGTCATGTAGCTGAACCACGAACGGCTCTTGGTGCCCTTCGCTTCGGCGTCTTTTTCCGCCTGCTCGTCCAGCTCTGCCTGATTTTCCGGCAACAGCTCTTTCGGAATGGCGTCCTTGGCGTCCTGATACTGCTTCTTGATGTCCTGATCGGCACGGGTCTGGCCCGGTGGCAGCGGTGCGCTACCGTCGATCAGGCCAAGGGTCGCTTTCGACAGCCACGAGCGGTTGTCGGCTTCGGCCTGACGCGGGGTGAACTTGCCGTCGGCCAACTGCGGGTGGTTAGGGTAGTTGGTCTTGAGCACTTCAAGGCTGGTGGCTGCCAGGTCGTCGAGGTGCAGACGCTGATAGGACTCGACCATCACGGCCAGACCGTCACCTACCGATGGCGTCTCCTGGAAGTTTTCCACGACATAGCGGCCACGGTTGGCGGCGGCGACATAGGCCTGACGGGTCAGGTAGTAGTCGGCCACGTGAATTTCGTAGGAGGCCAGCAGGTTGCGCAGGTAGATCATGCGCTGCTTGGCATCCGGCGAATAGCGGCTGTTCGGGAAGCGGCTGGTCAACTGAGCGAACTCGTTGAACGAGTCGCGGGCAGCACCCGGGTCACGTTTGGTCTGGTCCAGCGGCAGGAAGCGCGCCAGCAGGCCGACATCCTGATCGAAGGAGGTCAGGCCCTTCATGTAATACGCGTAATCGACGTTCGGGTGCTGTGGATGCAGGCGGATGAAACGCTCGGCAGCGGATTTGGCTGCTTCGGGTTCACCGTTCTTGTAGTTCGAGTAGATCAACTCGAGCTGGGCCTGATCAGCGTAGCGACCGAACGGATAGCGTGATTCCAGCGCCTTGAGTTTCTCCGTGGCACTGTTATAGCTGTTATTTCCCAGGTCGGCCTGCGCCTGCTGGTACAGCTCGACTTCGCTGAGGTTTTCGTCGATGACTTCCTTCGACGAACAGGCCGCAGTCAATGCGAGGATGGCGATCAGCAGCAGGTGTTTCACTTGCATGGCGGCTTGCGTCCCTATAACGGCCTGCTGTCTTGGGCGGGGCCGTCCTGTTATGATGAGCGCCCCGCGATACCGGCGGGACAAAAGACGCCGTATTTAACCACAAGCGCGCTGCCGAAACCAAAGGCTAGCCGCCACCTAGTCTGGTCATGTCCGAAAATATAGAACTCCGCGCAGAGGTGCCGTCCGAATTGGGCGGTCAACGCCTCGATCAAGTCGCCGCACAATTATTCGCTGAGCACTCGCGCTCGCGCCTTTCCGCCTGGATCAAGGACGGCCGCCTGACTGTGGACGGAGGCGTATTGCGCCCCCGCGACATCGTGCATGGTGGCGCTGTTCTCGAGCTGATTGCCGAGCAGGAGGCCCAGGGTGAATGGGTTGCTCAGGACATCGAGCTCGACATCATCTATGAAGACGACCAGATCCTCGTCATCAACAAGCCTGCGGGTCTGGTGGTGCATCCGGCTGCCGGTCATGCCGACGGTACGCTGCTCAATGCCTTGCTGCACCATGTGCCGGACATCATCAATGTTCCGCGTGCCGGCATCGTGCATCGCCTGGACAAGGACACCACTGGTCTGATGGTGGTCGCCAAGACCATTCAGGCACAGACCCAACTGGTTACCCAGTTGCAGAGTCGCAGTGTCAGCCGTATCTACGAGTGCATCGTGATCGGCGTGGTGACCGCAGGCGGCAAGATCGACGCACCGATCGGTCGTCACGGCCAGCAGCGTCAGCGCATGGCCGTGATGGAAGGCGGCAAGCAGGCGGTCAGTCATTACCGCGTGCTGGAGCGCTTCCGTTCGCACACGCATGTGCGCGTCAAGCTGGAAACCGGCCGTACGCACCAGATCCGCGTGCACATGGCGCATATCAACTACCCGTTGGTCGGCGACCCGGCCTATGGTGGTCGTTTCCGCATTCCGCCAGCCGCCAGCCTGACCATGGTCGACTCGCTCAAGACGTTCCCGCGGCAGGCGCTGCATGCCCGCTTCCTGGAGCTGGATCATCCGATCACCGGCAAGCGCATGAGCTGGGAATCGCCACTGCCGGATGATTTCGTCTGGTTGCTGTCGCTGCTCAAGCAGGATCGCGAGGCGTTCATCGGGTGAATGACTGGCTGACACCTGACTGGCCTGCGCCAGCTCGGATCAAGTCTTGCGTCACCACCCGCTCGGGCGGGGTCAGTCTGGCCCCGTTCGACAGCCTCAATCTGGGCGATCACGTCGATGACAGCCCGCAGGCCGTGGCGACCAATCGCCAGCGCCTGACCTCCAGTCTCAAGGCTCAGCCCGCCTGGTTGAAGCAGGTGCACGGCGTAGACGTCGTACCTGCCGATCCATCCCGCGTCGTCGAGGCCGATGCCAGCTGGACGAGCACGCCTGGCGTCGCCTGCACCATCATGACCGCCGATTGCCTGCCCGCGCTGTTCTGTCGTCGTGACGGTACGCGTGTGGCTGCCGCGCATGCCGGCTGGCGCGGGCTGGCGGCCGGGGTGCTGGAAGCGACGGCCGACAGCCTGCAGAGTGCTCCCGAAGACATCATGGTCTGGCTGGGGCCGGCCATCGGTCAGCCGTCGTTCGAAGTCGGTCCCGAGGTGCGCGAGGCCTTTACCGCCAGCCACCCGCAGACAGCCGCTGCGTTTGTCGCCAGTTCGAATCCTGATCGTTTCATGGCCGACATCTACGCGCTCGCCCGGTTACGACTGGCAGCCCAAGGTATCTCTGCCGTGTACGGCGGCGGGCTGGATACCTTCACCGATCCGCGCTTCTTTTCCTACAGACGTGCCGCGCGCACTGGCCGCTTCGCCTCGCTGATCTGGATTGATCACGCCTGATTGCAGGCTCTTTTGCGCGGGCCAGCTAGGCTTGGCTGAACACACGTCTGATCTGTATCAACCACGGCACGCTTGAAACGCGCAGAATCGTCCGCATCTAACTGGCTATTCAGCAGGTTTTCGTTATAGGTGTGTTCATTGCTCCGGCCTGCATTAAAGGAAGGTGACTAATGCGTATCGACAGATTGACCAGCAAATTACAGTTAGCGTTATCCGATTCCCAGTCGCTGGCCGTTGGCCTCGACCATCCCGCCATCGAACCTGCGCACTTGATGCAGGCGCTGCTTGAGCAGCAGGGCGGTTCCATCAAGCCTCTGCTGTTGCAGGTAGGCTTCGACATCAACAGCTTGCGCAAGGAACTGAGCGCAGAGCTGGACCGACTGCCAAAAATCCAGAACCCCACTGGCGACGTCAACATGTCGCAGGATCTGGCGCGCCTGCTTAACCAGGCCGACCGTCTGGCACAGCAGAAAGGCGATCAATTCATTTCCAGCGAGCTGGTCTTACTCGCGGCAATGGACGAGAACAGCAAACTCGGCAAATTGTTGCTGGGGCAGGGCGTCAGCAAGAAAGCTCTGGAAAACGCGATCAACAACCTGCGCGGCGAAGGTGCCGTGAATGACCCGAACATCGAAGAGTCGCGTCAGGCACTGGACAAGTACACCGTCGACCTGACCAAGCGCGCCGAAGAGGGCAAGCTCGACCCGGTGATCGGCCGCGATGACGAGATTCGTCGCACCATTCAGGTCTTGCAACGTCGTACCAAGAACAACCCGGTGCTGATCGGCGAACCTGGCGTGGGTAAAACTGCTATCGCCGAAGGCCTGGCGCAACGCATCATCAACGGCGAAGTGCCGGATGGCCTGCGCGGCAAACGCTTGCTGTCGCTGGACATGGGCGCATTGATTGCCGGTGCCAAGTACCGTGGTGAGTTCGAAGAGCGCCTGAAGTCGCTGCTCAACGAACTGTCCAAGCAGGAAGGCCAGATCATCCTGTTCATCGACGAACTGCACACCATGGTCGGCGCCGGCAAAGGCGAAGGCTCGATGGACGCTGGCAATATGCTCAAGCCTGCGCTGGCTCGCGGCGAGCTGCATTGTGTCGGTGCCACCACGCTCAACGAGTACCGCCAATATATAGAGAAGGACGCTGCACTTGAGCGTCGCTTCCAGAAAGTGCTGGTGGACGAGCCGAGCGAAGAAGACACCATCGCAATTCTGCGTGGCCTGAAAGAGCGCTATGAAGTGCACCACAAGGTCGCCATTACTGACGGTGCGATCATCGCCGCGGCCAAACTGAGCCATCGCTATATCACCGATCGCCAGTTGCCTGACAAGGCCATCGACCTGATCGACGAAGCGGCCAGCCGCATTCGTATGGAGATCGATTCCAAGCCTGAAGTGCTTGATCGTCTTGAGCGTCGCCTGATCCAGCTGAAAGTGGAAGCTCAGGCGCTCAAGAAGGAAAAGGATGAAGCGGCTATCAAGCGCTTGGAAAAACTCCAGGAAGAAGTGGTGCGCCTTGAAAAGGAATATGCCGATCTCGAAGAAATCTGGACCTCGGAAAAAGCTGAAGTAACGGGCTCTGCGCAGATCCAGCAGAAAATAGAGCAGTCCCGTCAGGAACTTGAAGCAGCGCGTCGTCGTGGCGACCTGAACCGCATGGCCGAGTTGCAGTACGGGATCATTCCGGACCTGGAACGCAGCCTGCAAATGGTCGATCAGCACGGCAAACCCGAGAACCAATTGCTGCGCAGCAAAGTGACCGAGGAAGAAATTGCCGAAGTCGTGTCAAAGTGGACCGGTATTCCAGTGTCGAAAATGCTGGAAGGCGAGCGCGAGAAGCTGTTGCGCATGGAAACCCTGCTGCACAACCGGGTAATCGGTCAGGAAGAAGCGGTGGTCGCGGTCTCCAATGCCGTACGTCGCTCGCGTGCTGGGCTTTCCGACCCGAATCGTCCAAGCGGTTCGTTCATGTTCCTTGGCCCGACCGGTGTGGGTAAGACCGAACTCTGCAAAGCGCTGGCCGAATTCCTGTTCGATACCGAAGAGGCGATGGTGCGTATCGATATGTCCGAGTTCATGGAGAAACATTCCGTGGCTCGTCTGATCGGCGCACCACCGGGCTATGTCGGTTACGAAGAGGGCGGCTACCTGACCGAAGCCGTGCGTCGCAAACCGTATTCGCTGATCCTGCTCGACGAGGTCGAGAAGGCGCATTCCGACGTGTTCAACATCCTGTTGCAGGTGCTTGAAGACGGACGCCTGACTGACAGCCACGGGCGGACGGTGGACTTCCGCAATACCGTGATCGTCATGACCTCCAACCTGGGCTCGGCGCAGATCCAGGAACTGGTCGGTGATCGTGAAGCGCAACGTGCTGCGGTGATGGATGCGGTCGGTACGCACTTCCGCCCGGAATTTGTGAACCGGATCGACGAAGTGGTGATCTTCGAACCGCTGGCGCGTGACCAGATCGCCGGTATCACCGATATTCAGCTGGGCCGCCTGCGCAAGCGTCTGGCTGAGCGCGAGCTGGCGCTGACCCTGAGCCCCGAGGCGCTGGACAAGCTGATTGCCGTCGGTTACGACCCGGTCTATGGAGCACGGCCGCTGAAGCGGGCGATCCAGCGCTGGATCGAGAACCCGCTGGCACAGATGATCCTCTCGGGCAGCTTCATGCCCGGTACCACCATCACCGGCAAGGTGGTCGACGACGAGATCGTGTTTGCCTGATAGCGCTCGCCAGCTCTATATAGAGGGCCCTCTCGCCGAGGGCCTTTTTTCTGAGGATGCTGCCAGCAGTAAAATCGGGCCTGAAAGGGGATCTGGGAAAAAATCGCAAATCATTGTCTTAAAAAGCAATTTATAGGGTTGACAGGTGTTTTTAAAATTGTAGAATAGCGCGCCTCAGAGACGTGAACGCAACGATACAAACGAAGCGCAAAGGTCGATGAGATTGAAATCAACGAGTTAACAGCACGCTGGTTTCAAGGCAACAGGTTGTAAAGTTGAATCTGAAATCGATAGTTCCGCGATAGCTCAGTTGGTAGAGCAAGTGACTGTTAATCACTGGGTCCCTGGTTCGAGTCCAGGTCGTGGAGCCAGATTTCGAAAGGTTCAATGCAGTTTCAGTCGGGGTATAGCGCAGTCCGGTAGCGCGCCTGCTTTGGGAGCAGGATGTCAGGAGTTCGAATCCCCTTACCCCGACCATATTTGGGTCGTTAGCTCAGTTGGTAGAGCAGTTGGCTTTTAACCAATTGGTCGTAGGTTCGAATCCCACACGACCCACCATTTTTGGTCAGTTTGTATCTGGCTGGATCTTAGGGAGTGACGCCACAAGCGTCACCCAAATAGAAAACGCCTCCTCGGAGGTGTTTTTTAGCATCATCGGGGTATAGCGCAGTCCGGTAGCGCGCCTGCTTTGGGAGCAGGATGTCAGGAGTTCGAATCCCCTTACCCCGACCATTTTCGCCCAGCTGTATCAGGGTTGAAGATCAGAGCTCAAAAACAGTTGTTTTGAGCTCAACAGAAAAGGCGTCCTTCGGGACGCCTTTTTTGTTTGGGGTTTATAGCTGCAACACCCATGAAGCGATCAGTACTTCGTACGCATGACCCCACCTGTAAGACTGCTTGCACGCTGTCTGGCTACGCACAACTGCCTCAAGGCGAACCCCGGCTTCCCACGATCCCGCATTAGTTATGCCTGGTTTACACCATGTCTGTTGATTGGGTGGCCGCGCTAGCCACACCCACCAGCGACACTTCCGCGGTTGGCGCAAAAATCATATCGTTGGTGCGCAGATCCTGGGTCCAGTCGCCGGTGAGGGCAATCTCAAACCGATGGCCCTGAGCGTCAGGTTCCACATCCTTGAGGTAGGTGCGGTCCAGATCCGTGTTATAGGCCATCTTCAGCGTAGTGCCGGTACCGTCACCGAATCCTGTGTAACCCAGCGCCGACACATCGATCTTGTCGTTGTTGTCTGCGAACCGGACAATCAGGTCCACAAAGCTCTGGCTGTCCGTGCGGTAGCTGTCAGTGGCTGCCGTGTAGCGGAATACGTCAGCGTCATTGATGCCATTACGGCCATAGACCGAAAGGTTCGGGTCGTCGCCGCCGATCAGCAGGTCGGCGCCTGCGCCTCCGATGATCACATCCGAGCCTCTGCCGCCGTCGATACGGTCATTGCCGGCAAGGCCATAAATGACTTCCGACATTGCGCTCCCCGTGATTACGTCCTTGCCAGCCGTTCCTTCGACGACGGGGGCTGTGAACACCAGGTTGGTGCTGTTCAACTGCCCCGTCAGGTTGCCTTCAAACGCCAGTTCGAAGCGCTGTCCGTTGGCGTCGGCATCGAAGCTCTTCAGGTATGTACGGGTGCCCTCGGCGTTTGCCTGGATGGCCAGCGTGCCATTGTGGCCATCGCCAATGCCGGTAAAGCCCAACGCAATCAGATCGACACGGTCCTGAGCGGCGTCGAAGTCCAGAATCCGGTCGCTGCCTGTTTCGGTAGCGGTACGATAGCTGTCGCTGATCTGGGTGAAGCGGAAAATATCTGCGCCCGTCCCGCCTGCCAGCACGTCACGGCCACCCCCGCCTTGCAGCACATCGTCTCCGCCCAGGCCGCGGATAATCTCGGCCGTGTCGTTGCCAATCAGGTGATTGGCCTGGCTGGATCCGTCCACGTGGTATTGGCCGTCCTGGCTGCCGAAGGTGGTGTCCAGGCTGCCATCGGCGTTCAGACGGGTGATCACGTCTCCGGCGATAAGGATTTTGCCATCGGGCTGAACGATTGCCGAGTGGGCATAGTTCGACGCGCCTTGGGGTACCTGGATTGTCAGCTTGCCATCGTCACTAAAGGAGTTGTCGAACGAGCCATCCGCATTCAGCCGCAGTACGTTGAAAGCGTTATTGTCGTTACTCTCGCCGGCCACGATGATCTTGCCATCGGCTTGCACGGTTATCGCAGCGCGGTAATCCAGCCCCAGCGCGGTATCGAAGTACACCACGCCGTCCACGCCAAACGCGGTATCCAGGCTGCCGTCAGCTGCAAGTCGCTGAACGGCATAAACCGGATCGCCCGGGTCGTGAGGGCCGTCGGCGCCCACGTACAGCCAACTGCCGAGCAATACGCTGCCGTCGGGCTGCACAACGGTGGCGATATTACCGGTGCCGTAATACCCGGTCGGGTTGAGGACAAGTGCGCCGTTGACACCGAAATCCTCGACCGGCGCCCCGGTGCTGTCCAGCTTGAACACGATCGCCTGGGACGTGCCGCGAAGGCTGACGTACACCGAGCCATCTGCTGTGGCGTAAATAGCCATTCCATCGGTGCCGAACGGGACATCAAGGCCCGCGGCACCGCCATTGCCGAATGTGGTATCCAGGGTGCCATCCACGTTAAAGCGCTCTACTTTCAAACCGCCAAGCCCTGGCTGCGCCGATAGCACTTTACCGTCGGCCTGTACCGCCATTACGTAGTAAGCATAATCTTCCGGGTCCAGGTTGCCGGGCACGAGGGCAATTCCCTCCTGGCCGAAGCTGTTGTCCAGGCTGCCGTCACTGTTAAGTCGCACCGCCGTGTAGCTGCCGCGCGTGCCATAGCTTTCATCGCCCGGCGAGCCAGGGTAGCCAATGGCAGTCTGGAAGCTTTCACCGCCGACAAGGATTTTGCCGTCAGGCTGAAGGATGATGCTCCAGTTTGAATCGCCACCCGTGGAGGGGTCGACCTGCACTGTCCCCGGGCCTGTTCGCACGGTGTAGTTGATGGTGGCCTTGCTATCGATTGACGCCATGACATTGTCCTTTAGGCATGGAACCCGAACGGATTGGGAAGGGGCTTGCACGGATCCTCTGGATCTGACCTTGGCAGGATGGATAAATGCGAACGTTTTGTGTTCTGCGGGCAGCACACCGTGTCAACTGCACACTTGCGGCAGGGCTCCAATATTGAGCAAGCGGCTAGAAGCGTTGGTTGATCGGGGTCGATCATCAGAGATGAGCGCGAGTGGTTGCGTGCTGCCGGCGAAATGCACTGAACGCCTCCGCCCAGTCTGACTCCAAATCTTGCCCCGGCGCTCAAAGCCAACGCATCACGTCGATGGGTGCTTGAATCCTCTGCCCAATCAAGGAATTCCCATGACCGACCCACGTAACGTCGCCCACGACAAAAAAGTTCAGCAAGAGAAAAAGAACCACGGCGAAGAAATTGCGCCCAACGCTGAACACGCGCCTCAGCCAGGCATGAAGCCAGCACTCAAGCATGACGACGATGACAAGCAAGACGAGCAAGCTTGAGCCAGGTATAAGCCTGACTTGAAGATTGAGCTCAACAGAAAAGGCGTCCCCAGGGACGCTTTTTTTTGTTCAAGGATAAATTTTCAGCCGAGACCGCTTTGAACATAGGGCACCTCGCTGAAGACGTCGGTAGGCTCTATGAGCAGATAGCCCCGCAGTTGTTTGCTTTTTCGCAGTCCTTTGACAGGCATGTCCAGGTATTCAAGCCTGCTTTAGCCAGTCGCGCCTGCAGCTTAAATAGCCCAGCTCAATAGTCTTGGGCGGATGCATCAAGCAAGCTGGGCAGTGCCGTGCGTGGTGATACAAGTATCGGTGCGACCTTGTACAGCCGAACCTCTGGCTCGGGTTGGTCGATGAGTTCAAAGGCCAGCTCAAGGATGCGTTCGACGTTCTGTCGCATCATGTAGACCGGGAAGGGCAGGAAAGAGGCGAAGGGGTCGTAGTCGAAGCAGCCCACCACCAAGTCCGCGACAGGGTCCGTCGACTGCTGCGGCAGCACGCCGAGCAGGCCCTCCAGGTTGATGGTGGAGTTGATGAACACCCCTCTAGGCAACCGCCCATGGCATTGGACGTGAGCGGTCAGGGCCTGGCGGGTCATGGCTGGCGAATAGCCGGGGGCGCTGAAGACGTCGTCGCTGGTGGCTTCGCCGAAATGCGCTCGCTTGGCGGCCAGAAATCCGCCGATCCGTTCCCGGCTGGCATAGTCGGAGTAGCCGCCGAACAGGCAGAGATCCGTCGATGACAGGTCGCTGATGGGCGCCAGTTCGCTGAGGATTGCCTGCGTCAGCTCGAAGGCGCCGGCGTAGTTGTCACTGGTGATCGATGGGGCGAGGGTACCCGGCAGGTCGAGATTGAGATGCCGCACGCCGGCACGCGCGCAGGCGCCGTGGATGCTGTCCGGATCGGTAGCGCCGACGATGAATAGCTCGTCGATGGAGTAGGCCAGCAGCGACTCCACGGTACTAAGCTCCAATTGCGGATCGCGGCAGCCGCTGACGACCAGCGGGCAGAGGCCACGCGCCCGGACGCGTGCCTCGAAGCCTTGCGCCAGTGCGGAAAAGAAACGGTTGTCGTAGAGCGGCAGCATCAGCCCGACCAGGCCGGAACGAGACTGCCGCAGGCCACGGGCCTGCAGGTTGGTGCTGTAACCATGTTCGTCAGCGAGAGACTGGATGAGCTGCGCCGTCGCCTCCTTGATCCGTCGTTTTCGCCAGGAGCCGTTGAGCACCGCGCTGACGGTGGAAGCGGAAGAGCCCGAAAGCTGAGACAGATCGTAGATGGTCGCTTTCTTCTTGCTGCTAGGGGGCATCACAGAGCTTTTCCATTGGTCGCAAAGTCACTTGACAGTGGTAGAAGTCGAGGAGTAAATCTTATTGCACCATCGATTGTGCAATTTACGCAGCATCGTCGATGGGATTGCAATCTGGTCTGCAATGCTGTGCCGCTGGCCATATCCATCTTTCGTCGGATCTCGTGATCGGCGTCGGTCGGGTGTGTGTCGTCAGGTAGGGGAGTATAGCGATCCTGAGCCTCCAGCCGCAGCACACCCCACCCACCGGGCGGGGCCGCAGTCTACGAATAGCCCGGTTCAAAGCCCTATCCAAGGATAACAAGAAAATGGCGCGAATCTTCAAGCTCTCCCGGCTCTCCCGCACCGTGCTGGCATTTGCCGTCGGCACCAGTCTGGCCGCCTCCGGTCTGCAGGCGGCCCCGCCCGCGGCATCGCCGGTGGCTTTCCTCATGCCCGACCAGAGTTCCACCCGTTACGAAGAGCACGACCTGCCAGGCTTCCAGCGACAGATGAAGACGGTCTGTGCCGACTGCCGAGTGATTTACCAGAACGCCAACGGCGACGCCTCCCGTCAGCAGCAGCAGTTCAACGCCGCGCTGTCGCAGGGGGCCAAGGTCATCGTTCTCGATCCGGTGGATTCCAAGGCGGCGGGCTCCCTGGTCCGTCAGGCGCAGGCCCGTGGCGTCAAGGTCATCGCCTACGATCGACCGGTGACCTCGGTGCCGGTCGATTACTACGTGTCCTTTGACAACGAGGCGATTGGCAAGACAATCGCCACCTCGCTGGTACAGCACCTGCAGGCGCAGAAGGTCGATCCGCAGAGCGGTGGCCTGCTTGTGATCGGCGGCTCGCCCACCGATGCCGCTGCGGGGCTGATCAAGAAGGGCATCATGGCCGGGCTTGCCGAAGGCGGCTATCAGATCCTCGCCGATTACGACACGCCCGAGTGGGCACCCGCCAAGGCGCAGCAATGGGCCAGCGGCCAGATCACCCGCTTCGGCAAGCGCATCCTGGGCGTGGTGGCTGCCAACGACGGTACCGCTGGCGGTGCGGTGGCTGCTTTTAAGGCGGCCGGGGTGAGTCCGGTGCCGCCGATCACCGGCAATGATGCCACCGTGGCCGGCCTACAGCTGATCATTGCTGGCGACCAGTACAACACCATCTCCAAGCCCAGCGAGATCGTCGCCAGCGCGGCGGCTGATGTTGCGGGCGAGTTTATCGCTGGCAAGACGCCCAAGCCTGAGACCACGCTGTATGACGCGCCGTCGCGGTTGTTCGTGCCGACTCTGGTCACGGCCGAGAATTTGAAGGCGCAGATTATCGATCAACGTGTGGCCGGCCAACCGATCCAGACCGCTGCCCAGCTGTGCACGGATCGTTATGCCGCGGGTTGTCAGAAACTGGGCATCAAGCCCTGATGCCATTGCGCGAGCGGGGCAAGCGCGGTAATTGACGGACAGCCGCCTTGCTCAGCCCGCGCTGACTTCTTACGTCCTGCTGGACATCAACAACAATACAAGGGAGTCAAACATGGCTGATCATCCCGGCCAGACGGCCCCGCGCGAGCCCGTATTGAGCTTGCGTGGTATCTGCAAGAGCTTCGGTGCGATCTCGGTGCTATCCGATATCGACCTGGACCTGTATCCCGGCGAAGTGGTGGCCCTGGTCGGTGACAATGGCGCCGGCAAGTCCACCCTGGTCAAGATCATCTCTGGCGTTCACCAGCCCACCTCCGGTTCGCTTAAGGTGGGCGGGCAGGCGGTGAGCCTTGCCAGTCCCGCCCAGGCCCAGGCGCTGGGTATCGCTACAGTGTTCCAGGACCTGGCGCTGTGCGAGAACCTCGACGTCGTGGCCAACATGTTTCTTGGTCGCGAACTGCACCCGTGGGCCCTGGACGAGACCACCATGGAGGTCCGTACCTGGAAGCTACTGGGCGAACTATCGGCGCGCATTCCCAGCGTGCGGCTACCCATCGCCGCGCTCTCCGGCGGGCAGCGGCAGACGGTGGCCATCGCAAGGTCGTTGCTGCTCGAACCCAAGGTCATCCTGCTCGACGAGCCCACCGCTGCTCTGGGCGTGGCCCAGACCGCCGAGGTACTCAACCTCATCGAACGGGTGCGCGACCGGGGGCTGGCGGTGGTGGTCATCAGCCACAACATGGAAGACGTGCGGGCCGTGGCCGATCGCATCGCCGTGCTGCGTCTTGGGCGCAACAACGGTATTTTCGCCCCGGACGTGAGCAGCCAGGAGCTGATCGGCGCGATCACCGGGGCTGACGACAATTCGGTCTCGCGGCGCGCTCTGCGTCGTCAGGCTGCCACCCTCGAAACCACTCAGGAGCAGCCGTCATGAGCCAGACCAACGAAACGGAGGCGTTGCTCGACCGGAGCGACAGCCGCGTCAACCAGACCGTGGGCCTGGCCGCCAGCCTCAAGGCCACGGCTGAGCGGATTCGCGCCGGAGACCTCGGACCGCTGCCCGTGGTGATCGGCCTGGTGGTGATCTGGACCGCCTTCGGCGTTTTGAATCCGGTGTTTCTCTCCAGCGCCAACCTGTCAAACCTGCTGTTCGACGCCGCTACCGTGGGCATCATTTCTCTTGGTGTTGTGTGCGTGCTGATGGTGGGGGAGATCGATCTGTCCGTGGGTTCAATCAGCGGCTTCGCGTCAGCGCTGGTGGGCGTTCTCTGGGTCAATCAGGGGTGGCCGGTGGGCTTGGCGATCCTTGCTGCCCTGGTCGCGGGTGCCCTGATCGGCAGCCTCTATTCGCTGCTGTTCACCCGCCTGGGCATGCCCAGCTTCGTAGCGTCTCTGGCGGGACTGCTGACGGTGCTGGGATTGCAGCTTCAGGTGCTTGGTAACGCCGGCTCCATCAACCTGCCGTACGACTCCTTCCTGGTGAGCTTCGGCCAACTCCACACCCTGCCGCCGCTTCTGGCCTACCTGCTGGCGGGGCTGACCGGCACTTTGCGGTTCGTCAATGGCTACCGGGAACGGGCGCGGCGGCGCCAGGCGCAGCTGTCGTCGCCCTCACTGGCCGGGCTGGCGCTGCAATCACTGGCCCTGACGGTCCTGCTCGGTTCTGTCGCCTACTACCTCAACCAGGATCGTGGGGTGCCGTGGATCTTCGCCTTCTTCGTCGCGCTGGTGGTGGCGATGAATTATGCCTTCACCCGGACCCGCTGGGGTCGCAGCCTGATGGCGGTGGGTGGCAATCGCGAAGCTGCGCGCCGCGCCGGTATCAATGTGCGGCGCATCTACACCTCGGCCTTTGTGCTGTGCGCCAGCCTGGCCGCGCTGGGCGGCATCCTCGCCGCGGCGCGGCTGGCCTCGGCCAGTCAGCAGGCGGGGACCGGTGACGTCAACCTCAATGCCATCGCCGCGGCGGTGATTGGCGGCACCAGCCTGTTCGGCGGTCGCGGCAGTGCCTACTCCGCCCTGCTTGGGGTGATCGTTATCCAGTCTATCGCCAGCGGCCTGACCATGCTCGATCTGTCCTCGGCGCTGCGCTACATGATCACCGGTGCCGTTCTGGCGCTCGCGGTCATCATCGACGCCCTGGCGCGCCGTTCGCGGGCTGTCCACGGGCGGGCGTGACGCTGACACCCCACTTTCGAATGCAGAAATGCAGAGGTGAACACATGAACCAGAAACTATCCATGAAAGTAGCCGCCATCACCGGCGGTGCCTCCGGTATCGGCCTGGCGTGCGCCAAGGAAATGCTCGCCGCCGGTGCCCAGGTGGCGTTGATAGACCGCTCTCGCGAAGGCCTGGAAAAGGTCTGCGTCGAGCTGGGCCCGAACGCCTTTCCCGTGGTGGTGGACCTGCTTGATCCGGACAGCGTCAAGACCATGCTGCCGCAGATCCTCGAGCGCTTCGGCCGGCTCGACATCTTCCACGCCAACGCCGGCGCTTACATCGGCGGCGAAGTTGCGGATGGCGATCCAGATCAGTGGGATCGCATGCTTAACCTGAACATCAACGCCGCCTTCCGGTCGGTGCAGGCGGTGCTGCCACACATGATCGAACGGGGCAGCGGCGACATCATGCTGACCAGCTCCATCGCCGGGCTGATCCCGGTGGTTTGGGAGCCAATCTACACGGCCTCCAAGCATGCCATCCAGGCCTTTACTCATAGCCTGCGTCGGCAATTGATTAAACATGGCATTCGCGTCGGCGCGGTGGCACCCGGGCCGGTGGTCACCGCGTTGATCAGCGACTGGCCGCAATCCAAGCTCGACGAGGCCAAGGCGTCGGGTGCCCTGATGGAGGCCAACGAGGTCGCCGAAGCGGTGCTGTTCATGCTGACCCGGCCGCACAACGTGGTGGTCCGCGATCTGGTCATCATGCCCTTCAGCGTGGACCTTTAATGCCATGAGCCGACATTTCATAGGTGTCGATGTGGGAACTGGCAGCGCGCGGGCAGGCGTGTTCGACGCCAGCGGGCGGCTGCTGGCCGCGGCCAAGGCTCCGCTTGAAATCTGGCATGGCGGCGGACAGCGGGTCGAGCAGTCGGCTGAGCAGATCTGGCAGGCCATTGTCAGCAGCGTCCGCGGCGCGCTGGACAAGGCTGGCGTCGGGGCCGAGGCCATCGCTGGCATCGGCTTCGATGCCACCTGCTCGCTGGTGGTGGTAACGGCCGCGGGCGATCCGGTCGGCGTCGGCGACTCAGGCGACGACCAGCGCAACGTCATGGTCTGGATGGATCATCGCGCCACGGCGGAGGCGATCGAGATCACCGCGACTGGCCATCCGGTACTGCGCTACGTAGGGGGGCGCATGTCGCCGGAGATGGAAACGCCCAAGCTGCTCTGGCTCAAACGTCATCGGCCACAGGCTTTCGACCGCGCCGGGCATTTCTTCGACCTGGCAGACTATCTCACCTGGCGTGCCACCGGCGACCTGGCGAGGTCGGCCTGCACCGTCACCTGCAAGTGGACCTATCTGGCCCACGAGCAACGCTGGGACGCCTCCTATTTCGAGACCATAGGGCTTGGCGAACTGGCAGAAGAAGGTTTCGTACGGCTTGGCACGCGCATCGTCGAACCCGGTACGCCCTTGGGCCAGGGTCTCTGCCCGACCGCGGCGGCCGAGTTCGGCCTGCTGCCGGGCACGGCGGTGGGCGCGGCGCTGATAGACGCCCATGCTGGCGGGGTCGGCTCCCTCGGCGGTGCCTCCCCCGATGGGCAGACGGCGGTCACGCAGCGTCTGGCCTATATCTTCGGCACCTCGGCCTGCTCCATGGCATCCAGTCCGGTGCCGGCCTACGTCGATGGCGTCTGGGGCCCGTATTACTCGGCTATGCTGCCGGGGCTCTGGCTCACCGAGGGCGGGCAGTCGGCGGCGGGGTCGGCCATCGATCACCTGGTCTCTCTGCATCCGGCAGTGGGAGAAGCACGCGAGACGGCCGAGCGACAGGGCCAGACGCTGCTTGCCTGGCTCGAAGCCCAGGTGGCGCCCCTCGGCAGCGCGGCGCTGGGCCTGGCCGACGGTCTGCACGTGGTGCCCGAATTCCTCGGTAACCGTTCGCCGTTCGCTGATCCCGATGCCCGTGCGGTGCTCGCTGGGCTGACCCTGGATCGGGAGATGGAGGGACTTCCCGGCTTATACGTCGCTGGCCTCTGCGGCATCGCCTACGGTCTGCGGCAACTGCTCGAAGCCTTGGCGCGTGACGGTATCCCTATCGAGCTGATCGTTGCCAGTGGCGGTGCAGCCCAGAGCGATTTCGTCCGGCAGTTGCTTGCCGATGCCACCGGTGTACCGGTGGCGGTTAGTGACACCGAGGAACCGGTATTGCGAGGGGCGGCCATGCTGGGTGCCGTCGCTGCTGAAGCGGGTCTCCGTCTGCTCGATGTCATGGAACGCATGGCGAGCCTGGACCGCGTGTTTACACCGGTAGAGGGAGCGCTCGCAGACCAGCATCGCAGGCGCTACGCTGCGTTCGAGGTTCTTCAGGCAGCTGAACGAGAAGTGCGATCTATCTTCATTCGAGAGTGATTTCGACCCTGAAGTCCGTGATGAGCCTGCTCAAGAAAAAAAGGGTCCAGACGCCCCGTTTTCGGTGCTGTACTGGACCCTTGGCGATCAAGCTTGCTCCCACGGCCTTAGGCCAGAATCGAGAGCAGACTTGTGTATAACGCCGAGCGCTACAACTACGGTCAGAAGCGAACGGTCACGCCTGCATTGACCGAATGGAAGCGCGTGTCGGTACCGAACTGCCCCTGGTAGGACAGGTCCAGATCCGTCTGCCTGTTCAAGCGCAGTTTCGCGCCCACTTCAGTCAAGGCGGTGTTGCGAGTTTGAGCGACGCCCTGCACTTCGAAGACTGGACCGCCGGCGAAAGACTGGACGTTGCGCGGGTCCAGGTCACCGTAGGCGCGTCGCCATCCTACTGAGCCGTAAACCTGCGTATTGACGTTCGCCACATTGATGCTCGACGACGCGCGCAGACCCAGTGTCGAGAAGAAGGTGTCCTGTTTATCGCTGGACACGTCCAGTGCGGCTGGCCCGCCTTTTTCGTGCAGGTCTTTGGCGTCGTAGCGCACGTAGGAAAGACCGGCGAAAGGCTCCAGAGCCATGCTGCCGACCGGTATGCGGTAGGCCGCTTCACCGCTTGCCTGCAGCGACTGGGCGTTGCGTTTGCCGGTCAAGTGATCACTGAATCCGGCAAACGCCACATTCCGCTCACTTTCCAGCTTGTGCCAGGTGTAACCGACGTCAGCACTGAGCCGCAGGGCATCGATCTGGCCACCGGTGTAGAGGCCCAGATGATAGTTGTCGCTGTGACCGTCAGCATCGCTGTCATCGGCGTCGAACTTCGAACGGCTGTAGCCAGCGTAGACGCCACCGCGCCAATCCGGTGTGAAGCTACCATCTGCCCCGAACAGCAGGCCGCCAGTGCTTTGGTGCAGACCACCGGCACCGTTATTGCCGCTTGTCTTGGTCCAGTTGCCGAATGGCTGCACCCAGGCACCGTTTTGCGTGGTCGGTGTGCTTGGCATCAGATTGAGTGCCATGGCAGGCATGCGCAATGTTCCCGTATCCAGCAGATTACGCATGCGGGTGCCCAACACTCCGGACACCACTTGGCTATTGGCGATCAGGGCTGTTGAAGTACTGCCAAGGTAGTCGCCAGACAGTTGATCGGCTGCGTTGCGAGCGCTTTCGGCATCCAGAACCAGCAGGTTGTTGTAGAGGCGCAGGGGCTCACCGCTTTGCTCGAGTACGCTCAGCGCGCCAGCGGTATTGAACTGGTTTTGAGTCAGCATGACCGTCTGAAAGATGCCTGGTGTTGGTGCGGGTTCTGGAGTGGGCGTAGGTGTAGGCTCTGGTGTTGGTGTCGGCTCAGGAGTTGGAGTTGGAGTCGGGGTTGGCGTAGGTGTCGGCTCTACGCTTTTTTGCTCGATGGTGAGGTTCAGATCATTGGCGGTACGCTGCAGTCCGACATTCAGGAACGCCGAGTTGGTCAGCGCCTGGGCATAGGCGGTCCCTGCGGCGGCACCGTCGACCACACCGCCCTGAGCAGAGAGCAAGGTGTAAGTTCTGCCGCTCTGATAGCTTTGCGCAGGATCCAGCGCAGTCACGTTGACCTGCGTACCGCGCAGGGTGGCTGTGCCGCTGACGTTGATCTTGTCTGCTCTACCGTCGCCTGCGATGTCCGCGGCGTAACGTGAGCCAGCGGCCATGTCGAGGTCGCCTTGTATGGTCAGCGCACCTATGGCGCTTTCGCCGGGCGACAGGGTACCGCCGGAAGCTACCTGCGTAGTACCCACCTGACCGACGCCGGCCAGAACACCTCCGTCCAGTACCTGGGCGCTGTTGGTATAAGTCCCGAATTCGGTGCGCCCGGCAATACCGTTGACCACCAGGGTGCCGTTGCCTACGTTAAACCGCGAAAGGCTTTGGGTCGTGGCTGTATTGCCGCGCTGATTGACCTGGTCGACGTTCCCCGACAGCACCAGTCGCCCGCCGCGCACAACGACGCTGCCGGCCAGCCCGGTAAGGTCGCCGCTCAAGGTGGTATTGCCGTTGAACGCATACACTCGGCCCGTTCCGTTCAGCGTGTTGGCAACCTGCAGATCAGTATCGGTATGGTTGAACGCCAAATGCCCCCCGTTGCCGGTGCCGAAATTAATGGCGGTTTGCGGGTCCAGTCGGCCGGCCGCCTGAGCTGTTCCGGCAGTCGTCGAATCGATATCGGTACGGTTGGGGTCGGTCACGACCGGACCGCCCACAGCAAGCGTGCCGCGTGTCGGATTGTTGATGCTGCTGATGGTGCTGATGAGAATACCGTTGGTAGAACTCAGCTCGGCACCGTCGGACAGCGTCAGGTAAGTGCGAGAGTCACTGGTGCCGAGCGTCATGCTTTGCGCTGCCAGGCGGGTGCCTTGTCCGGAAATACTCACCTGATTGCTGCGGCCGATGATGGCCGAACCCAGTAAGAGCGAGTCGGTGGTCAGTACTGCGCCGTTATCGAGAGTAAGGTTGTTTCTGTTTCTGAACGCGCCACTGTTGTCCCAGCGGGTTCCGGCGCCGGAAAGATTGACGACGGAGTCGATGTCTACCTGCTGGCTGTTGATCTTGCCGCCATCATTGGCGGTTATGCTCGACCTGTAGACAAACACCCCGCCGGCTTCGATATTGACCGCGTCGACCAGGGAGTTCTGGCCACTCACCAGCAACTGCGCGTTTGAAAAAGCGTTGGAGCGAGCGCCGTTGACATCACCCAGATCCAGATCCCGCACCGACACCTGACCCCCGTTGCGCACGTTCAGGTCGCCTTGACCGACCCCACCGACAACGATCGTGTTACCCAGTACAAATGAGGTACGCGGTACTACCCAGCGCGAACCGGCCCCTTCGACTATGACGCTGGCCTGGGCCGGGTTGACGCCGGTACTGCTTGCTTGACCAACAATGTTGCCGCCTTCGCTGGTCACGGTTGCGCCGCTATTGATGGTGAGGCTGGAAGAGTTGCCGTCAGTTGACCGCACCTCGATCGAGCCATCAATGACGCGGTCGCTGTTAAAGGTCTCCTGACCATTGGTAAGAACGTAATCCGCTGCCTGAGCATCTGGAAGCAGTGCAAGAGTAACCGCAAAAGCAAGTGGGGATAGTTTGAATAAGGGGTTCATAGCGACTCCAGATACTCCATAAAGACCACAAGGGGTGGCTGCCAGCCCTGAGGGCTTAGGCGTTTCCGTTCGGCGGGGTGCCAACAGCGGGAGTATTGAGAGGCGAAGGTTTAATGGAAATAGCACGCATGTACTAGTGGCACGTACGCGTATGTACTAGTGGCACACAGTAATGTCCGGTTTAATCAGTTGGCCAGTGATGACTTAGTGCATCTGTACTATTGATGTTCTGTTGCGCCGTGACTACGGTTGCGTGCGAAGTTATTCGACGTTAATTATTTAAATAATGAGTGGCAGCGTTAGGTACCTGGTGTGCCAGTCAGTGGAGTGTGTGAATGAAAAGTGTAGCCTTGTTTCCGTTGATTCTGGCATTGTCTGGGTGTGCGGGGCTTGATCAGGCCATGTCAATGACCAATGGCGTTCTTGATCAAACGGGTGATGTACTGAGCGGGGATTTCAGAGGGCTGGCCGAAGCCAGAGAAACAACCTTGACAGAAATATGGCGCGATTGGCAGACCAATGAGGTTACCGCGAAAGAAAAATGGGACGCTCAAACACTGATCATTCCTGGCGTCGTACAGCGCATTACTAAAACCGGGACGGCGGTCGGTCAGAATCAGATTGCGGTCATCTTCAGCGATCCGTCCAATCCCAAATGCACGGGCCAGGGCTTGACCCGTGATGACCTGTTGGTCAACAAGAAAAAAATAAGCAGCTTCAAGAAGGGCGACAGGGTTCTTGTGAAAGGTGTGTTGGGCACCAGTGAATCAAAGTGGACCGACAATGATGCTTGCTGGCTGTCTTTTGACAAAGCCGAATTCACACTTCAGAAATAGAAGCCGTCAGCATAAAACCCGGACAATGTCCGGGTTCTGTAAGCCGCGCATTGATAACGCTGTCAGTTCTGCCAGGTTGTGTAATAAACCGGAATACCCCGCGAGTTGGTGATGGATGCATAGTTGAAACCTGGTGCAAACGACTCTCCGCCTGCGAAGGTGTAACCAAATGCACTGAATTCAATACCACCGCCGACCTGGCTCAACTCGGTCTCGTTCAGCACTCGAAGTGCTGGTCCGGCAGGAAGCGCATCATGTACCTGTTGTGGGTTCACTGCTTGAGTCATGGCGTTGTTTCCTCTAAAAGGGTTATTGATAAATCAGGGCTTCCGTACCGTTGAACGACGGAAGACAACACCATTAAAGTCACCGCTTACAAACACCTCAATAGCACAAATGAGCTACTTGCTAGTGTGTCTTTTGGCTATTAGTTCATGTGTGCTATTGAGGTTAATTGTCGTCAGGACTGTAATGCGTGGTCCGTTTGCGGTGTCTGTTTTATGGAGCATTTCTGATGATTGAAGCGATGGTCATTCATGCTCTTTCGACCTGAGGCGCTTGATGCGCAAAAGCGCAGTACGTTGGGGACGGTTTTGCTGGTCAGTCCATTGTCGATGAGGCTGGCCGCTGCGGTGGCGTTGCTGTTTTGCATCAGCATGGGCCTGTTCCTGACCTTCGCCACCTACACCAAACGTACAGCCGCAAGCGGCGTACTGCTGCCTGAAACCGGCCTGATCAGGATCTACTCACCACAAGCTGGCGTGATCACCCGGCTCGACATCGTCGAGGGGCAACACGTTGCAGACGGCGCCGTGCTGATGGCCTTGTCCAGCGACACACAAAGCGGTGAGGCGGGTGGCGCGCAACGGGCGATCAGCCTGTCGATCAAACGTCGTCAGGAAAGCCTCGCTCAGGAAATCGACGAGACGCTCGCTCTGCATCTTCAGGAGCTGGAGGGCAAGAAACGTCAGGTCGCGGCGCTTGAAACCGAGCAGCAGAAAATACTCGCGCAGATCGACCTGACGCGTCAGCGGCTGGCTTTGACCAAGGGCCTTGCCGAGCGCTACGCCAACCTGCAACGCCAGGACTACGTGTCCCGTGACCAGCTTCAGGAAAAGCAGGATGCAGTTCTGGACATGCGCTTGCGGGGCGAAGAGCTTAATCGCTCGCTGCTGACGGTTCGTGCCGAAAGCACCAGGCTGCGGGCGGAACTGGTCGAGCTGCCGTTCAACCAGAGCAAGCAGCTTGCCGATCTGCGACGCAGGCTGGCCGAGAATCAGGACCGCTTGATCGAAAGTGAAACCAAACGAGAGATTTTCATCACCGCACCGACGCTGGGTGAGGCCACGGCGATCGCGGTCTCCAATGGATCACGAGTCGACAGTACGCGACCGTTACTGAGCATTGTTCCTGCCGACGCAAAACTCCACGCTGAACTGTATCTGCCCAGCCGCTCTGTGGGGTTCGTGCGCGCTGGTGACACGGTGATGTTGCGTTATCAGGCCTATCCCTATCAACGCTTTGGACTGCAACCGGGCAGGGTGTCATCGATCTCGCGTACCGCGTTGCCGGCCGATGAAGTCATGACCCTGGGCAACGTTTCCGAGCCGATGCGTGAACAGGGGCCTTTCTACCGGGTCACGGTTGCCCTGGCGTCTCAAACCATCGATGGCCAGGGCATGCATGAGCGCTTGCGTTCCGGCATGCAACTGGACGCCGACATCATGCAGGAAAGGCTGCCGCTCTATGAGTGGATGCTGGAGCCCTTGCGCGGAATAGGAAAGCGGCTTTGAACCTGAGAAATACCTTCGCTTTTGGTGTCGGGAGAAAGCTGCCGGTGGTGCTCCAGGCCGAAGCCACTGAATGTGGCCTGGCGTGCATGGCCATGATCGCCAGTTATCACGGCCAGCACAGTGACCTCTTGTCGTTGCGGCAACGCCTCTCGCCCTCAATGAAAGGGGTCAACCTCAAGCAACTGACCCACATGGCGGCGCGGCTCGGGTTGGGCAGCCGTGCGTTGCGGGTCGAGCTGAATGCGCTCGGTCAGTTGCAGTTGCCCTGCGTGCTGCACTGGAACTTCAACCATTTCGTAGTGCTCAAGGAGGTCAACGCACGCGGTGTGGTGGTGCATGATCCGGGGCGTGGCCTGTGCAAGCTGACGCTTGACGAGGTGTCGGCAGCATTTACCGGCGTGGCACTGGAGTTGTGGCCGGAAAGTGATTTTCAGCCCGCCGCTGCACAGCCGCCGATCCCGCTGCGCAAACTGCTGGGGCGAGTACAGGGCTTTGGCCGGGTGCTGACACAGGTGCTGCTTCTGGCCCTGGCGCTGGAGCTGTGCACCATCCTCAGTCCGTTTTTCATGCAGACCGTTATCGACAAGGTGCTGGTCAGTGCAGACCTGGACCTGCTGACGGTGCTGGCGATCGGCTTTGGCCTATTGCTGATCATTCAGCACACCGTTGCGCTGGCCCGAGCATGGGCGCTGATGTACCTGGGCACGATGCTCGGGTCACAGTGGCAGATCAATGTCTTTACCCATCTGCTGCGCCTGCCGGTAGCATTTTTCGAGCGTCGTCATCTGGGCGATATCGTCTCGCGCTTCGGTTCTCTGAAGGCCATCCAGCAGACCGTGACCACATCGTTCATTGAGGCCCTGCTGGATGGGCTTATGACGGTCGTCACGCTGGGGCTGATGATTGCCTATAGCCCGAAGCTGGCGCTTGTTGCAGTGGTCGCGATGATTATCTACGGCCTGGCGCGCTGGATCTGGTTCGGGCCGTTGCGGCGTGCCAGCGAAAACCAGCTGGTCCATGCTGCTCGCCAGCAATCGCACTTTCTGGAAAGCGCGCGCGGCGTGCGCACCATCAAGCTGTTCAATCGGCATGAGCAGCGTTGCAGTGCCTGGAGCGCTTTACTGGTCGAGGAAATCAATGCCGGTCTGCACCCGCAGAAACTGCAACTGGCCTATCGCGCCTTCAACGGCGTGCTGTTCGGGCTGGTCACGATCATTGTTATCTGGATGGGGGCCAGACTGGTTCTGGAAGGGCAATTCAGCGCCGGTATGCTGATTGCGTTCAACTCGTACAAGGAGCAGTTCAACGGTCGGGTGGCCGGTCTGATCGACAAGATTGTCGACGTGATCATGTTGCGCCTGCACGGTGAGCGGCTCGCCGACATCGTGCTGCACGATGCCGAGCCGATTGCCGGTCCGGATGCGTTTGATGACGCGTGCAACGACAGGGTGCCCAGCCTTGAAGTGCGTCAATTGCGCTTTCGCTATTCCGAGCACGAGCCGTATGTGCTGGACGACGTGTCAATTCATGTCCGCGCAGGCGAATCGGTAGCCATCGTCGGTCCCTCGGGGGGCGGTAAAAGTACCTTGCTCAATGTCATGCTGGGCATTCTGGCGCCCTGCGCAGGCAGTGTTCTGCTGGATGGCTTGCCGGTCGGGCCGGAAAACATCGGCAGGCTGCGCCGTATCACCGGTACGGTGCTTCAGGACGATGTGCTGTTCGCCGGTTCCATCGGCGACAACATCAGCTTTTTCGAGACCGGTGCTGATCAGAAATGGATCGAGCAATGCGCGCATCTCGCTGCAGTCCACGATGATATTGCGCAGATGCCGATGGGCTATAACACGCTGGTGGGCGACATGGGCACGGTACTGTCCGGTGGGCAGAAGCAAAGGGTGCTACTGGCCCGCGCCCTCTACAAGCGCCCGCAACTCCTGTTTCTCGATGAAGCGACCAGCCACCTGGACATCAACAGGGAAGCCGCAGTCAATCAGGCGCTGCAGACGCTGAACATCACCCGCATCATCGTTGCCCACCGCCCGGAAACCATCCGCACGGCGGATCGGGTCGTGGCGCTTGCGCAAGGCCGGGTTGCCTACGATGGCCCGGTGCTGAATGAGGCTCCTTCAGCGTGAGGCGGTGGGGCATGATTCGTTGCGCTGGCTGGCAGTGTCTATTGAGCGCGTTCGGCCTGTTAATGACGTCGTTGTGCATGGCCGGTGCCCGTGTGGACGCATGCCCCGGCTCCAGTCGTTTGCCAGACGCATTGAGTCTGGCAACGGCCGTGTCTGTCGCGCTGTGTGCCGATCCGAAATTGCGTGAGGTGTGGCTGACCGAGCTGGCACGGCAGGCTGACCTGGATGCCGAGCATTCGGCTTACTATCCGACCGTGCAGGGGCAGTTTCAAAAGGGGCGGGCTGGCAAGACCACGCGCTACCCGGGTTTTCCCGAAGCCGACTCCAGGTTGAACTCCAACACCAGCGTCTACGGCCTCAACCTGAGCTGGGTATTGTTCGACTTTGGCCTGCGCGCCGCCAAAGTAGAAAGCGCCCGGCAGTTATTGAATGTCGCCAGTAGCAGCCGGATCGAAGAGGTGCAGAAGTCGATGCTTGCCACCGCCCGGGTTTTCTATCAAGTACAGGCGAACATGGCGTTGTTAAACGCCAGAATCAGCGCCGAGCGTCTGGCGGCCAACAGTCTGAAAGCCGCTGACGCAAAGTATCGCGAGGGTGCCGGCGAGCAGACGGATCGTCTCCAGGCTCAATCCAGTTATGCCGAAGCACAATTGAACAGGGTCATGGCGGAGGGCGATCTGGCGGCGGTACAAGGCGAGTTGGCCAGTCAGCTGGGGTTGTCGCCGTCGGCACCGCTCAAGCTGGTTGAGCTGGATGAACCCGGGGCCGATGAAGGAGTGTTTCTGGGCAACGTCAATAGCCTGATGGAGCAGGCCAGGGCGTCCCATCCGGCTATCGAAAAGGCCCGCGCCGACTGGGCGGCGAGCCAGGCCAAGGCCGATGCGGCAAAAGCTCAGGGGCTGCCGACGGTGTCGCTGTTCAGCAATTACAGCCGTCAGGACACGCCTATCGAGCAGGTTTCAACCCGTCAGGAGGTGAACACCTGGACTATCGGTGTGCAAATCACCGTGCCGATTTTCGATGGCTTTCTCAATCGGCGCAGAGCGCGGGCCGCCAGTTACGAAAGCGCCGCCCGCGAACAGGCCCTGCACGAGGTTGAAAACAGTATTGCGCTCAGTGTCTGGAAGAGTCGACAGACCCTGGAGTCCAGAACAAGGGCGCTGGCAATCAGTCGTCTTTTTGTCGAGAGTGCCAGCAAGTCTTACGAAATTGCCCAGGGTCGTTACAAAGCAGGCGTTGGCAGTATTCTTGAGCTTCTGCGCTCGCAAAACGATCTGAGCGCGGCGACCCAGAAACGCGTGGAGTCTCTGGTCAACTGGCATAACGCCAAGCTGCAATTGGCATCTGACCTTGGCAGCCTGAACATCGGCGACTGATGCCGTCACAGGCCCCGGGTGATCGACTGCATGGACGCAAGAATGTACTGCGCTCCCTGCACAAAGAGGTGCGTCCATGAAAGACCGAAAGAAAAACGCTGAACTGGATCAGGCTACCTTGCGGTTGATCGTGGCGACGTTCGCGATCAGCTATGTATCGTTGATTGGCCTGCTGCCGGGGCTCAAGGTTGCCACCTATCAGCCCATCATTTTCTATTATGCGGGCTTTCTGGTGGTTTCTCTGATCTTGCGCCAGCACATCATCAGCTATCCAGGTGTATTTGCGTTGCGCCGTGTATTCGGGATGGTGCATGACTACACTGCCATTTCCGTCGGACTGATCGTTGGCGGGGAGGCAACACTGCCGGTTTTCAGCGTGATGGTCTGGGTCACTCTAGGCAACGGCATGCGCTTTGGTTCGCGATATCTTGCAATTGCGGCGTCCCTGGCCTTGTTGGCGATACTGGTCATCTATCAATTGACGCCGTACTGGCAGGCGCAGCCATTTATGGTCCTGATGCTCGTCGCCGTCACTATTCTGGTGCCTGGCTATGCGCACATTCTGTTGGTGAGAGCTCGCGAGGCGTCAGAGCAGGCGACCGTGGCCAATCGCGAGAAAGAGCGGTTTCTGGCTCAGGCCAGCCATGACCTGCGCCAGCCCATCCACTCCATCGGCATGTTTACCGCTTGCCTGCGGTCCAGCCCGCTGGGCGATTATGAGCGTCAACTGGTCGATAATATCGATCGCTCCCTGCACAACGTGTCGCAGCTGTTTCGCTCGATTCTGGATATTTACACGCTGGACAGCGGCAAGGTTTCAGCCAAGTCGGATGTGGTCAATCTGGGTGACATGCTCAATGAAGTCGCTCATCAGAACACTGCGGCTGCCCGCTGGGCCGGTGTAGAGCTTCGGGTGCGACCTTGTCGACGCTGGGTCAGGGTCGATGCCACGTTGCTCGCCACGATGGTGCAGAACATCATTTCCAATGCGCTCAAATATGCCCCTGATCACCCGGTGCTGATCGGTGTGCGCAGCCATGCTGGGCGTCTGTCGATCAGCGTGTATGACCGGGGCCGGGGTATTGCTGCGGAACATTTGCCCAGGGTCTGTGACGAGTTCTACCGCATCCGCCATGTGCGCGACAAAGACGTGGAGGGCGTCGGGTTGGGGTTGTCAATCGTCAAAAGGCTCAGCCAGATTCTCAATGTGCAAATCGCGATTGCCTCGCGAATAGACCGCGGGACTACGGTCACCATTCATGGGCTTGAAGAGGTGAGCGCGCCTGTTCGGGTGGTACCCAAGAAGGCATTGGGCGAGAGCCTGCTCAAAGGGGTCAGGGTGTGTCTGGTGGAGGACGACCAGAACGTTCTGATGGCCACCGCAGCGCTGCTTGAAAGGTGGGGATGCGAAGTGCAGACCGCCCGATCGGCGGAGGGGCTCACCACTCATTGCGACATTATCGTCGCCGATTACGATCTGGGCACAGTGGCCAATGGTCTGGACTGCATCGAGAGGATACGAGCTGCCCGTGGCTGGGATGTGCCTGCGCTGATTGTTACCGGGAGGGAAGTGGAAGTCGTGCTTGAGTCAATGCAGGGCGCGGAAGTGTCAGTGTTGTCCAAGCCGTTGCGGCCTTCGGAACTGCGTCTGAACCTGCTCTCGATTCGCGAGCGGCGGATGAGTACTCCCTGACCTGCGTGCACACGGGCCAGGGAATAACGGGGCATCAGGCAGTAATGAATGGCCCGCGAATATCCGACGGCGGGGGCACGTCAGGGAATGGATACACGCAGATCGGATCCGGTTTGATCACACCAATGCCAGGCACCGGCATGATAGTGAAATCGGCTCCACCCGAGACGCTGTACATCTCGGCGTCGGTCAGTTCATGAGCATGAACTGAATAACTGTCGACGGTTGTTCCAGTGGTTTTCTGATTGCGGATAATCATGTCAAACCTCGTGGTCGTTATTGAAAAATACTATAAACCAAGTGGGCGGTCGGGCGGCTTGATCCTCTTGTGCAATCGGTTGTATCCAGGCGCTGGCGGTCTGTGAGTTTTGCAGCCGGACCAACCGTTGCAAGAGGTTAAATGATCAAGTCATTCATCATGAGTCTGGGCTTGTCAGGTTTCCTGCCGACGCCGAGCGGTGGCGGCCAGCGCTGTAAACATGACGGCAAGGCCAATGTAATGCCATTGAAAATCAATACTGGCGGCAATAAGAAACGCGAGCGCTGCCAGCCAGAACAGTCTCGACGAATTGACGGTTTTCCCAAAGAGCTTATGACGATCGGGCATCATAATGTTCTCCTGTTTTCCCGGTAGGCGCCTGCACTGCCCACCCGAAATGGCAAGGCGTGTTACTGCGCCATCTGGTAGGTCTGAAAGGCGTCAATCGCGCTGGCACCTGCCACGCCGGCCAATATGACACCAGCACCGACCGCAGTCACCGGAGCCACCGCCACAGCAGCGGCTACTACACCAATGGCTGTCAAGCCTTCTGTTACTGTCATACCGCCACCGATCTGTGCCAGTTCTTCATTGTCGAGTTCGCGCATCATTAATTCCTTATTCATTTGAAATCACCTTTTTGTCGTGTTATTTCAAAGTTTCTGGTCAGTAAGCCATTAGCGAATTACAGGCATTTCAGTCATTGCCTGATAAGTGTTAGTGGCCGTTACAATACTTAACCAGTGCGCAGGCTAAAGAAATAGTACAGGTGTGCTAAGACAGTGGCTTAATATTAAAAGGCTATTATTGTGATGCGTTAGTATGTTGTGCTGCAGCGGTGGATTGAATATTTGCCCAGTCTTCGATCAAACCGTCATACAGCTCGACGCACTGTTGAAGTTTGCTGGCCTCACAATACTCATCCACCTTGTGGGCCATGCTCGGCTCTCTTGGGCCTGTCTTCACGATGATGCGGGCGAACCTGACCTTGGTATGTTCCCAAGCCAGGGCGCTCCTCCAATCTCATCGGTGCAATATCGCCTGATGAATTTCCTGCAGCGGCATGATCCTCTGCGCAGCATTCAGTTTGATGGCTTCCTTGGGCATGCCGAATACGACGCAACTGGCTTCATCCTGAGCCACTGTCGAGCTTCCGGCATCAAGCATCTCCTTTAAACCGCGTGCGCCGTCGTCGCCCATGCCGGTCATGATGATGCCCGTAGCATTCTTGCCGGCGAATTTGGCCACCGAACGAAACAGTACGTCCACTGAAGGGCGGTGGCGGTTGACCAGTGGGCCGTCGATGACCTGAACGTGGTAATAGGCACCGCTGCGAGTGACCATCATGTGTTTGCCGCCGGGCGCAATCAGGGCCAGGCCGGGCAGGATGCGGTCGTTGTTTCTGGCTTCGCGTACCTCGATCTGCGACAAGCCGTTGAGGCGTTCGGCGAACGAGGCAGTGAATTTTTCCGGCATGTGCTGGACGATGACCATGCCCGGACAGACTCTGGGCAGGGCAGTCAGCACCGCTTCCAGTGCCTGAGTGCCGCCGGTCGAGGTGCCGATGGCCACAATGCGCTCGGTGGTCTGCGCCATGGCGTGACCGCTGGCTGCGGGCAAAATGGCGTCTGCGGTGAGTTTGCTTGCCGGGGCCAGAACGGGCGGAGCCGTGCGCTTGCCGAGGTTTTTGACGTTGGAGTTCGCCGCTGCGCGGACTGCCGCGACCAGCTCGGCGGCTGAATCAATGAGGAAGTTCTTCAGGCCGGTGGTAGGTTTGGTGATGATTTCCACCGCTCCGGCAGACAGCGCTTGCAACGAAGTTTCTGCGCCTTTCTGGGTCAGCGACGAGCAGATCACTACCGGCGTCGGCCGTTCGCTCATGATCTTCTTGAGAAAGGTGATGCCGTCCATGCGGGGCATTTCCACGTCCAGCACGATGACGTCCGGCCATTCCTGAGCCAGCTTGGCCATGGCGAAGATCGGGTCCGACGCCGCGGCCATGACATGGATATCGGGGGTGTCGTTGAGAATGGCCACCAGTACCTGGCGAACGACGGCCGAATCATCGACCAGCAGTACGCTGATTTTTTTGTTTGGCATCTTTTTCCATTGCTTCCATTGGTTGGTGCCTGACCCATACGTTTCCGTCCCACAGGTCGAAGATGATGCTGCGATGGCCGGTGCTGCCCAGATCCTGAGCCATCAGCTTCAAGCGGTGCTGTTCGGCCAGCGCAAGCGCCGCATGAACGTTGCTGTCAGCGACGTTCTGCATGTGCGGGTCATGGCGATGAGCTGGAAACATTTCACCGCCGCCAAACAGTTTGACCTGATATTCCTCCGGCAGGGTGCCATTGGCCAGCGCATGGCGAATGAGTATTTCCATCGCTTCGTCAGCGTACCTGCCGTCCAGTGGCTGATGCCTGCGTATGCGCCCGGGCAACATGAAGTGGCACATGCCGCCAATACGCCGCCACGGGTGCCAGAAGGTAATCGCCACGCATGAACCCAGCAACGTGCGCAGGCGAGTCGGCCGGGTCTGAAAGACCACTTCGCCAGGCCCCAGCACTATTTCGGCTACACCGACAGGCGTGTTCATGGTTTGCGGTAAATCGAAGGGGAGACCATTTTCAACATGTCATTTACACCGTTCAGGCTTTCTGAGTGGCTGATGATGAAATAGCCTCCTGGCTTGAGACGCGGGATCAACCGCGCCACCACTTTGCTTTTGGTTTCCTGATCGAAATAAATCATCACATTGCGCAGGAAGATTACGTCGAACTCGCCCAGATCCGGCAGGGTGTCATTGAGATTGACCTGCACGAAACTGACCCGGCTGCGCAACGACTTGTCGATCAGGAAGGTTCCTTCCTGGCGACCTATGCCTTTCAGACAGTATTTGAACAGCAAAGGTTGCGGTAACGTCTCGGTGCGTTCCATGGGGTAGTGACCGCTGCGCGCCTTGCTCAGCACGCGGGTGCTGATGTCCGAGCCGATCACTTCCCAGGGCGTGGTGCCCAGTTGTTCGGCCAGGGTCATGGCCAGGCTGTAGGGCTCTTCGCCAGACGAACTGGCAGCGCTCCAGATGCGGAACATTTTGCCGTGCGTGACCTTGGGCAGCACCTGCTGGCGCAGAAAATCAAAATGCTTGGGTTCGCGAAAGAAGTACGTTTCGTTGGTGGTCAGCAGGTCCAGCGCCACTTGCAGCTCGCCGTTGCGCTGATCGTTCATGATCAGCTTGAAATACTCGCCATAGTTGTCCAGCTCGTAATGCTTGAGACGCTTGAACAGACGGCCGGCGACCAGCGCTTTCTTGGCCAGCGTCAGTTTGATGCCCGCAGCGCTGTACAACCAGGCCTGGAACTGGCCGAATTCGCGATCGGTGAGCGACGCTGTATCAGGCATGTGCAGGCCTCACGTCGCGTCGGCGTCGGAAGGCAGCGACTGACTTGCTTCGGCGAGGCTGGACATTTCATCGATAGACAACACCCGATCGACCTCAAGGACAATGACGAACTTGCCGTCGACCTTGGCCATGCCGCTGATAAAGTCGGCACGAATGCGCGCACCGAAGTTCGGTGGCGGTTCGATCTGCGAGGCCGGTATTTCCAGCACCGCCGAGACGTTATCGACCAGCAGGCCGATGTCCTGCGGCTGGCCGTCCTCGCTGCTGGCCTCGATGATGATGACGCACGAGCGCCGGGTGATGTCCGAGTTCTGTCGCCCGAAGCGCGCCGACAGATCAACCACGGGCACTACAGCACCGCGCAGGTTGATCACCCCGCGCACGAAGGCGGGCATCATCGGCACCACCGTCAGGCTGCCGTATTCGATGATTTCCTTGATGCCCAGAATGCCGATGGCGAACATCTCGCCACCGAGCATGAAAGTCAGGTACTGCGCCTCTTCCTCGACCGCCGTGGCGGTCTGTCGAGTCGTGACCAATGAGCCCATGTCGTTCTCCCTGTGAATCGCTATCGAGGCCGGCAATCAGCAGCCAGTCATCAGAAACGAGTGAATTCCGATTCGTCCGGGGCGCCCGCCATGCTTTGCGCAAACGCCTTGCGCGGAGCCTGTTGCGGTGGGCGCGGGGGCTGGCGGTTCGGGCTGCTGCGGCCGTCGACAGGGCTGCCTTGCGCGACGGCCCTTGGCGATGCATCGAGGGTGAAGAAGCTCATGGCCTGTTGCAGCTGTTCGGCCTGACTGCTCATCTCTTCAGCGGTGGCGGCCAGTTCTTCGCTGCTTGATGCGTTTTGCTGAGTGACCTGATTGAGCTGTGTCATGGCGGTGTTGATCTGCGCAACACCGGCAGCCTGTTCCTCTGACGCCGCGCTGATTTCCTGCACAAGGTCTGACGTCTTGTTGATCGACGGCACCATTTCGTCCAGCAGCTTGCCAGCCTTTTCGGCCATTTCCACACTGCTTGACGACAGCTCGCCAATCTCCTGAGCCGCGACCTGGCTGCGTTCAGCCAGCTTGCGCACCTCGGCGGCCACTACCGCGAAGCCCTTGCCATGTTCGCCCGCACGGGCTGCTTCGATGGCCGCGTTGAGGGCGAGCAAATTGGTCTGGTAAGCGATGTCGTCGATGATGCTGATGCGTTGGGCGATTTTCTTCATCGCCACGACGGTCTGCTGCACCGATTCGCCGCCGTCAGTCGCTTCCTTGGCAGCCTTGCTGGCCATGCCATCGGTGACTTTGGCGTTCTCGGTGTTCTGGTTGATGCTGGCGCTCATCTGCTCGACCGACGCGCTGGTCTCTTCGACGCTGGCGGCCTGCTCGCTGGTGGCCTGGCTCATCGACTGAGCGGTGGCGCTGACTTCTTCCGAGGCACTGGCCAGGTTGTCGGCGGCATTACGCACTTCGCCGATGATGTGCGACAGCTTGCCGACCATGTTGCGCATGGCGTTGAGCACCATGCCGGTCTCGTCCTTGGAACCGTGGCCGATGTGGGCGTTGAGGTTGCCCTCTGCCAACTGCTCGGCGGCCGTTGCAGCCTCTTTCAGCGGGCGGGAGATGATCCGGGCGATGAACAGCGCCAGGCCGAGACCGATCAACAAGGCTGCAACCAGCACGACGACGATCGAGATGCGTGCGTTTTCGTACAGCGTGGTGCCTTTGTCACCAGCAGCAGTCGCCCCGGCGTCGTTGAGCTCGACCATTTTTTGCAACTGACTGGTCACTTCGTCGAAATGCGTTTTGGACTCGCCCTTCAGCAGCGCTCGTGCCTGGGCTTCGAGGCCCTGACGGGACATGTCGAACAACTCGTTGCTGCTCTTGAGGTACGCAGCCCATGTCGAGGTAACGCCATTGAACAGTTGGCGATCTTCGTCACTGACCACCAGCTTGTCATAGGTGGCGAGGCGGGTTTCGAACTGTTTGCGAGAGTCCGCTGCTTCAAGCTCCATCTGCGCCTTTTCCTGGGCGGTGTCGGCTGCAATGTGGCGGTTTTCCTTCAAGCGATAGTTGGCGGCGAAGAAGCGCATGCCCGAAGCCGCGCGCATGGACGGCATCCAGTTTTCCTTGATGTCCTGAGCGGCCTGGTTGACCTGGCCGAGCTGGATGATGGCAAAGACTCCCATGGCCGCGGTCAACGCCAGAACCACCAGAAACGAGGTAATCAGCTTGGTGGAAATCTTCAGATCGTAGAACCATTTCATTGAAGTAACTCCTTGGGAATTGCGAATTCGTCAGCGAGAAGTGGGCAACAGGGATTGAGGCGCCTGGGTCGAGCGGGCCTCCATTTGTACGATCTGGTTGAGCAGGGCGGGTATGTCGAGAATCAACGCCACCGCGCCGCTGCCCAGAATCGTCGAGCCGCTGATGCCGCGCAGTGCGCCGAACAGCTTGCCCAGCGGTTTGATAACGGTCTGGAACTCGCCGAGCAGGTCATCTACCACCAACCCGGCCTTGTGTTCGGCGTAGCGCACCACCACCACGTTCTGGCGTCGTGCAGCGGGGCCTTCATGGTTGAAGTGATCACGCAGGTAGACCAGCGGCAACACTTCTCCACGCAGGTCGAGGTAGCCGCTGTCGCGGGTCAGGTGACGATTCTGTTCGTCCAGCTCGATGCATTCCTGAACCATGTCCAGCGGGATCACGTAAGTCGACTGATCGATACCGACCAGAAAACCATTGATGATCGCCAGCGTCAGCGGCAGGCGAATGCGCACGATGGTGCCCTGACCGGGCTGGCTGTCCAGGTCCACAGTGCCGCGCAGCAAGGTGATATTGCGTTTCACCACATCCATGCCGACACCACGCCCTGACAGGTTGGTGACGGCCTCGGCGGTGGAAAAACCGGGCTCGAAGATCAGGTTGTAGATATCCTGATCGGTGAGGCTTGCGCCAGCTGCCACCAGCCCGCGCTGCTGGGCCTTGTCGAGGATCCGCTCGCGGTTGAGCCCCGCCCCGTCGTCGGCAATTTCAATGACGATGCTGCCGGAGTCGTGGTACGCATTAAGGCTCAAATGACCTTTTGCCGGCTTGCCTGCCGCGCGACGTGCTTCGGCGCTTTCGATGCCGTGGTCCATGGAATTGCGCAGTAGGTGCATGAGCGGGTCGCCGATCTTCTCGACAACGGTTTTGTCCAGTTCGGTTTCCGCACCGTTGATAATCAGGTCGATGTCCTTGCCCAGTTCCTGACTGACATCACGTACTACGCGGCGAAAACGATTGAAGGTGTCGCCGATGGGGATCATGCGCAGGTGCAGCGCGCCATCCAGAATTTGCTCGACCAGCCCCGACACGGTCGAGCTGGCTTCCTGAAGCGGGTCGTTGTCGCACGAACGGGCCAGCAGGCTGGCCCCGGCGCTAGCGATGACCAGTTCGCCGACCAGATTGATCAGCTCATCAAGCTTGTCGGCATTGACGCGCACATAACGACCGTCCTTGTTTTTCTGCTCGCTGGCCGAAGAAGGGCGCTCTACAGCTGTTGCCGCAGCAGGCGCACGCGGCACGGCGCGCTGGTCACCCAGCAGTTCGCCGCTGGCAACCGCAGGACTTTGTCCGGTCTGCGAGACCAGGTCTGTGCCAGTGGGCTCGACGTGGTCTGCTGTCTCGCTCATCAAGGTGATTTCTACGGCGCAGTCTTCCCGCACGAAGTCGAACACTTCGTTGATCGCGGCATGCCCGGCAGACGAGCGAAAATCGATCTCGAAGCCCAGGTGGCAGGATTCCGGGTCCCACGCTTCCAACGCCGGGATGCTGTCGGTGACGGTGGTGACCTGAACCATTTGCCCCAGCGTATTGAGGTAACGCAGGAACGACAGCGGGTCCATGCCGTTGCGAAACACATCCACGCCAAAACGCAGCGAGATATGCCATAGCACTTCGGCAGCCTGTTCATCGATCACACTCGGCGCTTGCGCCTCGTCAGCAGGCTGGGCATTGCCCGGCGTCTGATAGACCTGTAACGCCTGACGCAGCGCCGCTTCGCGTTCCAGTGCTGGTGGCTGCAATGTCTGGCCACGACTGGCCACTACGTCGATCAACTCAAGCATGTGATCGCCGGACTTGAGCAGCACTGCGATCAGCCCGGCGTCCACCGACACGCTGCCTTCACGCAGGCGGTCGAGCACGTCTTCAACGATGTGGGTGAAGCTGACGATAGGCGTCAGCCCGAATAGCCCGGCCGAACCCTTGATGGTGTGCGCTGCGCGGAACACTGCGCCAATCGCGTCCTGATCGCCCGGTTCGCTTTCGAGTTGCAGGAGAGATTCCTCCATGGCCTGCAAAAGCTCACGCGCTTCAACGATGAACGTCTGCTGTGCCTGATCGAGATTAATACTCACGATGACTTCCTTGATCGATCACTCGGCAATAATGCAAATGGACGCGCTACAGCACGACACCGGGATTACATAACTCGAAGGTTTCGGTGACTGCCTTGCTTTGCCCGGTCATGTGCAGCGAGGTCCCGGTCTTGCCGGCTTCGCGCTGGATGACTGCCAGCAATTGCAGGCCGGCACCGTCCATCTCGGTAACTTGCGACAAGTCGACTTCCACTCGCGCCGCACCAGTGATCTGCGGCAGCAAACGTGCGGCGAGTTCGGTCACGGTGTAGATCGTCAGCTCGCCGTCGATCTGCACGCGGGTGGCGTCAGCCTGATTGTCGTCTGGGGTTGGCATGCTGGCCTCCATGGCCCTTGATCTCAGGGCAGGATCAGCTTGGAAACCGCTGCGAGCATTTGCGCTGGCTGGAACGGTTTGACGACCCAGGCCTTGGCGCCTGCCGCCTGACCTTCTGCCTTTTTCGATTCCTGAGATTCGGTGGTCAGCATGATGATTGGCGTGAACTTGTAACTGGCCAGCTTCTTCACTTCCTTGACGAACGTGATGCCATCCATGTTCGGCATGTTCACGTCGCTGATGATCAGGTGCACTTTCTGCCCGGTCAGCTTGCCCAGTGCATCTTTGCCATCGCAGGCCTCGATAACGTCGTATCCGGCACTTTTCAGCGCGATGCCGACAACCTGCCGGACACTGCTTGAATCGTCGACCACCAATACACTCTTAGCCATGATCTACTCCTAGAAAAACGTAATTTCCTGCGAACTCTGCTGTGCCGCCGATTCGCCGCGGTGAGTGCGGCGTTGTTCGTCGGTCGCATAGGTGGACTCCATGCGCGCCAGCCATTGCCGGGCGTCGATGGCGACGGCCTCATCGGGAGACTGGCTGGCCTGCAACAGATGCGCGTGCAAAGAGTCGATGTTGTCGCGTACGTGAGCGAGAATCTGGCTGACCCGGTCCTGAAACTGCAGGTTTACAAGGACTTCGGTCATTTCGTCGCGAATACCGAAGCTCTCCTGCTTGAGCAGGTCGGCGGATTCGGCCAGGCGACCGGTAATGCTCTGGAAACGCTCCAGGACGTTCTGGATGCTTTGCTCGGAAGCGGCCACCGAATGGCTGTCCTGATCAGCACCGCTGGAGGCGGCCTGCACCAGTTGCGTGATGGCGTTATTGATGATGTCGACCTTGGCCGACATCTGCTGACCGGTTTCGCTGGACTTGCTCGACAGGCTGCGCACCGCGTCGGCGACCACGGCAAAGCCACGGCCGGCTTCACCTGCGCGCGCCGCTTCAATCGCGGCGTTAAGGGCCAGCAGGTTGGTCTGCGCAGCAATCGCTGCGACGTCCGCGGCCATGGTGCGCAACTCGCCTGTATAGGCGGTCAGGCTGCGAACCTGGGAGAGCGTCTGGTCGCGGCTGGCCTGGGTGGCTTTAAGGGAGTCAATCACCTGGCTCAGCTCGCTGTCACTCTGGGACAGGACTTTCAGAGCGCCATCAGCATTCTGACCGTCCAGCTCACCGGCAGCGTGCTGCGAGGCCTGTACGGTTTCCTGCAAGCGTTCGGAAATTCCCATGAAGCGGCTGCTCAGCTCGACAATGGCGGTTTCGGTTTGCTGGCGCGAGCTTTCGACCTGTTTGGCCCAGATCGGCATGGCACCGAGAAAGACTTCATTGAGCTGGGCATGGGAGGCCATGGCGCTGGTTTGAGCGTTATGTGCCTGGTGATGGTCCAGCGCTTGAGCAACAGCCCGATGCACGTCGTTCTGTTGGGTGCGGGCAGCCAGTGCACAGGCACCTAGACCGGTAGCGAGCAGAGCCGCGCAAGCAACCAGATTGGTCGTACTCGTCCCGGATTGCGTGAGGATCCAGGCAGCGGCAGGTATGACGGGAATCAGAGAAAACCAGACGAAACGTGGACGGTTTTGCGCAGGAGTACTGCTGGAATGATTCGACATCATGGGTTCGATCCCTGAACAGTGCAGCGTTGTACACGACTCAATGGTTATCTGCGCGGTGCAGACGAACTTGATACCTGTACGAGCGCCTTCCGTCCGATCGCATCGCGCAGAGCCCGGTCAGATTAAAAATAGCGGGTATTCAGGGCACTGCAAGTCAGTGCAGAGCGAGATTCACTCAAGAGAGGACGCAGAGCGTCCAGAACGGCATGACGATAGTGTTCTCCCCGCACGCCTCTCGTTCCTCACGCTCCAGTGAACTGCCCCCAAGAAGTTGGACACCAA
>NZ_LKEK01000053.1:0-242759 GCF_001466905.1 Pseudomonas sp. ICMP 3272 | reverse complement strand
GCGCTCTGCGTCGCATGCCGTTCCGGACGCTCCGCGTCCTATCCTGTACATGCGGCGCGGCGCAGATTCTTTCATGCCCGTCACGGCGAAACTGTCAGAATTTTTATTAGCTTCCTATCGATACGCTAAGGTATAAACCGAAAACGTGAATTAGCCGCTTCAATGGGATCCCTTTCTTGAGCTCTGAGTCTTCAGCCGCCCCTGCCCTGGTCAAGTTGTCCAGCCAGCCCGGTTTCGTCAGTTTTATCCTCTCGCGCCTGATGGCAGTGTTTGCCATGCAGATTCAGGCAGTGGTGGTCGCCTGGCAGGTCTATGACATGACCCGCGAGCCAATGGCACTGGCGTACGTCGGCCTTGCTCAGTTTATTCCCATGTTGCTGCTGTTGATGCCTGCCGGGGACCTGATCGACCGCTACAACCGCAAGGTCATCCTGATGATCAGTTGGGGCGTGCAGGCGTTATGCGGCACCATTCTGTTTGTGTTTTCGGCCCTCAAGCTGCAAGACCTGCGGCTGATCTACGGCGCGCTGATGCTCTACGGCTGCGCCCGCGCCTTCACCGGGCCGGCCCTGCAAAGCCTGCTGCCGCAGATTGTCCCGCGTGATCAGTTGCCCTCGGCCATTGCCACCAACAGTGTGATCATGCGCTGTTCGACCGTTGGCGGCCCGCTGATCGGCGGCTATCTGTACTGGCTGGGCGGCGCAGAGCTGACGTATTCAGTCTGCGTGGCAGCATTCATAGCTGGCATCCTGTTTCTGGCCCCTGTAGCGACGCCCTTTGCCGGCAAGCCGGTGGAACTGGGCTCCAGCGCATGGGGCCGGTTCACCGCGGGCATTGCCTTCATCCGCTCGCGACCGATCATCCTCGGCACCATTTCGCTGGACCTGTTCGCCGTGCTGCTCGGTGGTGTGGTGGCGCTGCTGCCTATCTATGCCCATGAAGTGCTGCATCTGGGCCCCCAAGGGCTGGGCATGCTGCGTGCGTCGATGAGCCTGGGCGAACTGGGCGTCGGTATTTACCTGAGCATGCGTCCGCTGCAGCGCAACGTCGGCATGACCATGTTTATTGCCGTCGGCCTGTTCGGCGTAGCGAATCTGGTGTTTGCACTGTCGACACTGTTCTGGCTGTCGTGCCTGGCTCTGCTGGTCGCGGGCGCGGCGGACATGGTCAGCGTGTTCATTCGCTCGGCGCTGGTGCAGTTTTCGACGCCGGACAACATGCGCGGCCGGGTCAATGCCGTGAATATGCTGTTTATCGGCTCATCCAACGAGCTGGGCGAATTTCGCGCAGGCACCAGCGCCTCGCTGGTCGGCGCGATACCTGCGGCAATCATGGGCGGCGTCTGCACACTGGGCGTGGTCGGCGCGTGGATGACGGGCTTCAAATCGCTGCGGCAGGTCGACCGTTTTGCCGATGCGTCGCCGCCTGACGTGTTGCAGGCGCAGCCCATGAAAAGCTAGACACGGACTTCCCGAACCAATCGGCTCTCTCGCACCTCTATACCCTCGCATCCTGCACACGCTGGCCGGACCGCCAGACTGGCGCAGACCTGTATCAGCAGCGACACTCATTGCACGAAAAGAAGAGGGATCCGACATGCTCTGGAAAAAAGGCCGACGTAGCGACAACGTAGTCGATGCGCGTGATGGCGGCAGCAGTGGCGGCGGCGGCATGCGCATCGGTGGCAAGGGGCTGGGCTTGGGCGGCATTGTGATCATCGTTGCCATCGGCCTGCTGACCGGTCAGGACCCGATGCAGATTCTCGGGCAACTGACCGGGCAAGGCACCGAGCAAAGCGCTCCACCCAGCGCGCAAACGCGTCAGGCGCCACCGGCCAACGACCAGCAAGCCGAATTCGTGCGCAGCATCCTCGGCGATACCGAAGACACCTGGCGTGCTGTGTTTGCTCAGAACGGTCGCGAGTACAAGGACCCGACGCTGGTGCTGTTCAGCGGCCAGGTCAACTCGGCTTGCGGTCGCGCCACCTCGGCGACCGGCCCGTTCTACTGCCCGGCTGACCAGCAGGTCTATCTGGACATGGACTTCTTCCGCGAAATGGCCCAACGCTTTTCCGCCGCTGGAGACTTCGCCCAGGCTTACGTGATTGCCCACGAAGTCGGGCACCATGTGCAGACCCTGCTGGGCATTTCTGCCAAGGTCGACAAGGCTCGTCAGGCCGGGCAAAAAATGGAAGGTGCCAACGGTTTACTGGTCCGCCAGGAGCTTCAGGCGGACTGCTTTGCAGGTGTTTGGGCGTACAACGCACAAAATCGTTTGAACTGGCTTGAGCCGGGTGATATTGAAGAGGCATTGAATGCGGCCAACGCTATCGGCGATGATCGCTTGCAACAGCAAAGCAGTGGTCGAGTCGCTCCGGACTCCTTTACTCATGGGACGTCTGCCCAGCGTGTACGCTGGTTCAAGGCAGGCTTTGCCCAAGGCCAAATCAATCAATGCGATACATTCGCCGCCAAGAGTCTCTGAACACATGATTAAACCGCTTCTGGTCCTGTTGTTGAGCACTGCCTTCGCGAGCCTCGGGGCGCATGCCGAGGATCAAGCGGTTACGTCTATCAGTCCGGATCGCCTGGCCATCAATGGTGCAGAGGCGACACTCGGGCTGAGTCAGGAATGGGTACACCCCAAGCCGAAGATCGAGCGCGCGGTAATCGTGCTGCACGGCCGCCTGCGCAATGCGCAAACTTACCTGCGCAGCATCGAACGTGCCGCTAATCAATCCAAAGAGCGCAGCAAGACCTTGCTGATCGCCCCGCAGTTTCTGGATGAGAAGGACATTGTCGCGCATCACCTGCCGGAGTCGATTCTGCGCTGGCGCCAGAACAGCTGGATGGAAGGCGCAACCGCCACCAATCCCAAGCCCGTCAGTTCGTTTCTGGTCCTGGACCATATCCTCAAGCGTCTGAGCGACAGCAAGCTGTTCCCGAATCTGAAAGAAGTGGTCATTGCCGGGCATTCCGGTGGTGCTCAGGTGGTGCAGCGCTACGCGATGATCGGCGGCAAGGAAGATGCGCTGCTGCAGCGGGAAGGTGTGAAGCTGCGTTATGTGATTGCCAACCCGTCGTCCTATGCCTACTTCGACGCAGAGCGGCCTGAACCGGTAACGGCGCAGAGCTGCCCTGATTTCGATGAGTGGAAATACGGTCTGAACAAGATGCCGTTCTATTCGGGCAAGGAAAAACCGGCTGACATCGAGAAGAATTACGTGAAGCGCGACATCACTTACCTGATGGGCGAGCTGGACACCGATCGCAACCACCCTGCTCTGGACAAGACCTGTGCCGCCGAAGCGCAAGGCGCGTATCGCCTGATTCGTGGCCAGAACTACTTCAACTACCTCAAGAAGCGCCACCCTGAAGGGCTGAACCAGCGCCTGGTGATCGTGCCGAAAGTCGGCCACAACGGCGACGGGATCTTCACCTCGCCCGAGGGTCAGGCGGTGTTGTTCAAGCCGTTTTAAGTGATCGGGGTATAACTATCGTTCCTACGCTCCGCGTAGGAATGCATTTCTGGACGCTCTGCGTCCGATCTTGGGTGCGCGGTGCGGCGCAGATTTGTGACGCAGAGCGTCACCCAAGGCATTCCCACGCTGGAGCGTGAGGAACGATAGTTGCACCAGAGCCAGTCCAGATCACCCCAACATCCCGCGTAGCACAGTGCAATCCACGGCATGCCAGTCCGTCAGCTCCGGCCAGGGGTTGTCTTTCAGGTTGACCAGAACGGTCTTGGCGCCCGCCGCACGGCCGCAGTTCAGGTCATGCATGTAGTCGCCGATCATGACCATCTGCTCCGGCTCGACACTCCAGCGATTGGCCAGCTTCAGCAAACCCGCCGGATCCGGCTTGGGGGTCGCTTCGTCGCGGCCCAGTACATCCTCGACAGCAAAGCAGTCCGCCAGGCCGATGGCTTTCAAGGTGATGTACGCGAGCTCTTGAGCGTTACGGGTCAGTATCCCCAACCGATAACCGCGCGCCGACAACTCACGAACCAGTTCGACCGCGCCCTCGGCTGGCTGCGAAGCCAGCGCCAGCTCCCGTTCGTGTTCCAGCAGCCATGCATGCTTGGCCGCCGACTCGTCAGCGGGCAACGCGGCAAGATGCCCCAGAATATCGTGGTCCTGAGGGATGCCCAGTTCACGCTTGATTGCCGGAAAGTCATGGACCGGGATGGTCAGGGTGCCATCCATGTCGAAAACCCAGTGCCGTATACCGTCGAGTGTCATGCCCAATCCTTACGGTGGCGGATCAGCCCTTCCTGGCTGACCGATGCAACCAGTTGCCCGGCGCGGTTGAAGATACTGCCGCGTGAGAAGCCGCGGGAGTTGCCAGCCCAAGGACTGTCCATCGCATAGAGCAGCCAGTCATCGGTACGCAGGTCGTTGTGGAACCACAGCGAGTGATCGAGGCTGGCGACCTGCATATCGCGCTGCCAGACCGTCTTGCCATGCGGCCGTAACGAAGTGGTCAGCAGGTTGAAGTCGGAGGCATAAGCCAACATGTAACGATGCAGCGCCTGCACGTCCGACAGGCTGCCATCGGCGCGAAACCACACGTACTTCACCGGCTCGCCTGGCTTGGGATCGTACGGGTCTTCGGATGTCACGGGGCGGAACTGAATCGGTTTGGGGCGCAGAAACTTGTCGTGCATCGCTTCGGGAATCAGGTGTGCTCGGCCCGTCAGCAGCTCTAGCTCGGACGGCAGGTTTTCCGGACCGACAATCTGCGGCATCGACGCCTGGTGCTCAAAGCCCTCTTCGTCGTACTGAAACGAGGCGCTGCACGTGAAAATCGGCTTGCCCTTCTGAATGGCAGTCACACGGCGCGTGCTGAAACTGCCGCCGTCGCGCACGCGGTCCACTTGATAGACCACCGGCAGGCCTGCATCGCCAGGGCGCAGAAAATAGCCGTGCAGCGAGTGAACATGGCGGTCCTCTTCGACGGTCTGACTGGCGGCAGACAACGACTGCCCCAACACTTGGCCGCCAAACAGCTGACGAAAACCCAGGTCCTGGCTGCGGCCGCGAAAAAGATTCTCTTCAATGGCTTCCAGCGTCAGCAACTCAACCAGATCATCCAGCACTTGGCTCATTCTCACTCCTCTTGCACATCGACTCTGCACTTTTACGGCAACGGCAGTCGCTGCATTTTCCGACAGGCCTCTGGCCCATCCCACTGGAATGGAATGATACAGATTTAAGATGGTTGGCTTAATTCAATCTACACCCTGATCACGGCTTCAGCGTCCTGAGCCACTGCTCATGGCTGATCCGGTACAGCACGTGCGGCTTGAGCGGATGGCCGTCATCCAGATTGGGATGATCGAAGTTGCCGGACTCATCCTGCTGCATACCGATTGCCTGCATAACTTTTTGCGACGGCTGATTATTAACCGCGGTAAACGACACGATCTCCTTCAAATTCAGGCGCTCGAAACCACAGCCCAGCGCGGTCCATGCCGCCTCGCTGGCAAAGCCCAGGCCCCAGTGGTCATAAGCCAGCCGCCAGCCGATTTCCACGGCCGGCGTAAAAGATGCCTTGAAACCCACGACATGCAGCCCGGTAAAACCGATGAATTCGCCGGTATCCTTACGCTCCAGCGCCCAAAACCCGAAGCCCAATTCGGCAAAATGACCACGTAACCGTCCGATCATGGCGGCGCTTTCAAGACGGCTCAGCGGTTCGGGGAAATAACGCATCACGCGCGGGTCCGCGCACATCTCGGCGAATGCTGGCAAATCATCGTCGCGCCACTGCCGCATCAGCAGCCGGGCGCTGTCTAGCTTGAGTATCGGTTCCATCGATTCCCCCGTGTAACGAGACATGAGTGGGCGTCAGCGTAGTTATCCACTGCGCCAGACAACTGGGCGTGCGCACGCTTTGCTGGCACTATCGGGCTTCGACCTGTCAACGGACGCAAAATGTCCCTACCGCTTATCTACCATGAAGACTACAGCCCGGACTTCCCGGCGGATCACCGCTTCCCGATGGACAAGTTCCGTCTGTTACGTGACTACTTGGTCGACAGCGGCCTGACCAGTGACGTTCAATTAATGCGTCCCGAGTTATGCCCGGCGGACATTCTGGCGCTGGCTCATGACCCGTCCTACATCAGCCGCTACCTTAATGGCGACCTGTCCCGTGAAGACCAGCGGCGTCTGGGTCTGCCCTGGAGCGAGGCGCTGGCACGTCGCACGGTTCGTGCCGTGGGTGGTTCGTTACTGACTGCCGAGAAGGCCTTGAAGCACGGTATGGCTTGCCACTTGGCGGGCGGCACCCATCATGCGCACTATGATTACCCGGCCGGTTTCTGCATTTTCAACGACCTGGCAGTGATCAGTCAGTACCTGTTGCAAAGCGGCCGCGTGGACAAGGTGCTGATCTTCGACTGCGATGTGCATCAAGGCGACGGTACGGCGCGTATTCTGGCCGATACCGAGGACGCCATTACCGTCTCGCTGCACTGCGAAAAGAACTTCCCGGCGCGCAAGGCCCAGAGCGACTGGGATATCCCGCTGCCGATGGGGATGGGCGACGCTGACTACCTGAACGTCGTCGACGACCTGCTCAACTACCTGCTGCCGTTCTACAAGCCGGATCTGGTGCTGTATGACGCAGGAGTTGATGTTCACAAGGATGACGCTCTGGGCTATCTGCAACTGACCGATCAAGGCCTGGCCAATCGCGACGAAGCCGTGTTGCGTCATTGCCTGAGCCGCGATATTCCGGTCATGGGCGTGATCGGCGGCGGCTACAGCAAGGACCGTCAGGCGCTGGCAAGACGCCACGGGATCCTGCATCACAGTGCGCAACGAGTCTGGGACGACATGGGCTTATGACAGTGCGTTGCGCCTCATCACAGTCGCAGCCAATGAGTTGCACCACACCTGAAAACAACGCTCGGGTAGAATGCCCACCTCCTCTGCTATCGATACTTCGCTGACCATGACCGACCTCGCCTCTCCTGCTTCCCGAACCGTCGCCATCATCGGAGGCGGCCCTGCGGGGTTGATGGCAGCAGAGGTGTTGAGCCAGGCAGGGCTGAACGTCGATCTGTATGACGCCATGCCTTCAGTAGGACGCAAGTTTCTGCTGGCCGGGGTGGGCGGCATGAACATAACGCACTCCGAGCCCTACCCGGCTTTTCTGTCGCGATACGCTGAACGTTCGCCGATGATCGCGCCTTTGTTGCGTAGTTTTAGTGCCGATGAGCTGTGCCAGTGGATTCATGCGCTGGGTATCGAGACGTTTGTCGGCAGCTCGGGCCGTGTTTTCCCCACTGACATGAAAGCCGCACCGCTGCTACGCGCCTGGCTCAAGCGCCTGCGTGATGCGGGTGTCACGATTCACACGCGGCATCGCTGGCTGGGCTGGAACGTCGATGGCAGCCTGCGCATTGCCTGCGCCGATGGCGAAAAGGCGCTCAACCCGGCAGCCACATTGTTGGCGCTGGGCGGTGCCAGTTGGGCGCGGCTGGGGTCTGACGGGGCGTGGTTGCCATGGCTGCAAGCCAGGCAGGTCGAGGTTGCGCCTTTGCAGGCCGCCAACTGTGGTTTCGAGGTGAGCGCCTGGAGCGACCTGCTGCGCGACAAGTTTGCCGGTGCGCCGTTGAAAAATATCGCCATGGGCCTGCATGGCCATGCCCTGCGCTTGGGCGAATGCGTGCTGACCGGGACGGGCGTGGAAGGCAGTCTGGTGTATGCACTGTCGGCGCAGATTCGTGAACAGATCAACCTTCGCGGCTCGGCGACAGTGGACATTGACCTGCTGCCCGGCAAAACGCTGACAGACATTCAAAAAGCTCTGAGCAAACCACGTGGCTCGCGTTCGATGTCCAAGCACCTGCACAGCCAATTGGGCCTGGACGGCGCAAAGGCAGCGCTTTTACGCGAGCTTGCGCCTCGTGAAGCGTTTGCCGATCCGCTGTTGTTGAGCGCGGCCATCAAGGCGTTGCCACTGCCCCTGATCAAACCACGCCCCATCGATGAGGCCATCAGCACCGCAGGTGGCGTGACCTTCGAAGCCATGGACGAGCGTCTGATGCTCAGGCAATTGCCCGGCGTGTTCTGCGCAGGCGAAATGCTCGACTGGGAAGCCCCTACAGGCGGCTACCTGCTGACCGCCTGCTTCGCCAGCGGCCGCGCTGCCGGGCTGGGGATGGTGGAGTGGCTGAACTCACAGTGATTCCTGTGCGTATGCTCTGCACTCAGCGTTATACATAAACCCTTTCTGTGGGAATTTGTTCGCGAAGGCTATATTCCAAACGCAGCAAATTCGTCGACTGCGCTGCCCTCTTCACGAACAAGTTCGCTCCCACAAAGCCCATGGATAACCTGTGGGAGCTTGCTCACGTTATACATAAATCCTTCTATGGGAGCGTCGCCCGGCTCGCGCCCACATGCGTATATCAAGGCTTCTTCTTGCGCGGGCCGGTGTTGAAAACCGGGACCTTGCGTACGGGTTTGACCGCTGGCGCAGGCTCTGACTCGCCGCTGTCGACCCATTTGCCCAGGTTACGTTTGCTGCCCGAGACCTTGGGCTTTTTCGGTTTCTTGGGTTTTTTCAGGATCTGGCCGCTGGCATCTGTAGTCGGCACCCGGTGCTCAGGCTCAAAGTCCTGTTCTTCCTTACGCTCAAGCGTCTGGCGGGTCAGCACTTCGATGGCCGACAGCAGTTCGACTTCATCAGCACACACCAGCGAGATCGCCTCGCCCGTCAGCCCCGCCCGGCCGGTGCGGCCAATACGGTGGATGTAATCCTCGGCCACAATCGGCAGGTCCAGGTTGACGACCGTAGGCAGATCATCGATATCAAGACCACGAGCCGCCACGTCGGTGGCAACCAGAATCTTCACTTCATTGCTCTTGAAGCGGTCCAGCGCACGCTGGCGAGTAGCCTGCGGCTTGTCGCCGTGAATACCATCAGCGTTCAGACCCAGCCCCTGCAAACGATCCACCAGTTGATCAACGCCAACCCGGGTCTTGGCGAACACCAGCACCTGGCCCCAGCGATGCTTTTTCATCAGATGGATGAACAGATCAGCCTTGCGCTTCTTGTCCACGGTCACAACCCATTGCTTGACCGATGACGCCGCCACATTGCGCGGGCTGACCTCGATGGTCAGCGGGTCATTCAGCATCTGCGCGGCCAGCAGACGAATTTCGTCGGAAAAGGTCGCGGAGAACAGCAAGGTCTGGCGCTGCTTGGGCAGTACAGCGTAGATGCCACGCAATTCCTCGGCGAAGCCCAGATCAAGCATGCGGTCGGCTTCATCAAGGATAAGAGTCTGCAACTGCGAGAACTTGACTGCATTCTGGCGATGCAGGTCGAGCAGACGTCCCGGTGTCGCAACCAGCACGTCCACGCCCTTGCGCAGCTTCATCATTTGCGGGTTGATGCTCACGCCACCGTAGGCTGCGTAAGTGCTCAACGGCAGGTGCTCGGCATACTGACGAATGCTTTCGTGAACCTGATCGGCCAGTTCGCGGGTCGGGGCCAATACCAGCGCGCGAACGCAATTAGGCGCGACTTTCGGCCCTTCCATGGTCAGGCGCTGCAACAGCGGCAAGGCAAAACCTGCGGTCTTGCCGGTGCCGGTCTGGGCAGCTGCCATCAGATCGCGGCCCGCCAGTACCGGAGGAATTGCCTGGGTCTGTACAGGCGTCGGAGTCTGGTAACCGAGCGCTTCAAGAGCGCGCAGCAAGGGTTCGATCAGGCCGAGAGAGGCGAATGTCATGGAAATACCGTAGGAAAAATTCAACGCAAGGTGCGCAGTTTAACCTGTCCGGCCCGCCTCGGTTAGCTTGTGCGTGTCGATCCGACCTTTCGTACCGCCGACCTGCGCCATTGCGGCAGGCCAATCAGCACGACAGCGCTGATAATCACCACCATGGCCAGGCACTCTTCAATACCGATAGTCTCTCCCGCAAACACCACGCCAAGCATCACCGCCACTGCCGGGTTGACGTAGGCATAGCTGGTTGCGGCTGCCGGGCGCACGTTCTTGAGCAGGTACATATACGCGCTGAACGCGACGATAGAGCCAAACACCACCAGATACAGCAGCGCGCCCCAGCCCGCCGCAGTCGGCATATGCGCAAGACGCTCGCCGCTCAAAGCGCTGCCGATCAGCAGCGTCGCGCCGGCAGTGATCATTTCCGCCGCACTGGCCATCGGTCCTTTGGGCAGCGGCATATGCTTGCTCAATACAGAGCCGAACGCCCACGACGCAGCGGCAAAGAGCACCAGCGCAGCGCCATAAGGGCTGGCTTGCAGATTGGAACCGAGATTCAGCAGGCCGATACCGATCAGGCCCAGCACGATGCCCGCCCACTCCAGATTAGTCGTGCGATTGCCCCAGAACAGGCCGAACAGCAAGGTAAACAGCGGCATGGTCGCCACCGCCAGCGCCGCGACGCCTGATGCAACGCCTGCGTGTTCGGCAAGCGTCACACCGCCGTTACCGCATGCCAATAGCAGGAAGCCAATCACAAACGCCGCCTTCCACTCGCGCCAGGTCGGCGCTGGCACGCCGCGATAACGCAGGAAACCGTACATCAGGCACCCGGCAATCAGAAAACGCACGCCAGCCATCATCAGCGGCGGCCATGACTCCACGCCGATACGGATGACCAGATAGGTAGAGCCCCAGATCAGGTACAAGGCCAGAAAGGCACCAATGAGCAACGGCGAAATACGAACGGACTGAGGCATGGCAAGGCTCTGGGATCATTGTTATGGTGGACCTATTGTATGAAGGCCTAAGGCGGATATTAAGCAGAAAAACCTGTTTAAACCGCACTGAAACTTACGATTCAATGCTTGTAAGGTCTGCTTTCCTTTTATTTTAAAATTACCCATCGCACAGCACGAGGCACGTCATGACGCTGGATAAATACGATCGGATTCTGCTCGATGAGCTGCTGAAAAATGGCCGGGCGTCTTTTGCGCAGCTGGCGAAACTGGTCAACCTGTCCGCCCCTGCTGTGGCCGAGCGGGTCGCCAAGCTTGAGGCGAGCGGTGTGATTACCGGGTACGAAGCGAAGGTCGATCTGTCGAAGGTCGGTTTGCCGATTCAATGCCTGATCGAGTTGCGCATGGGCAGTCACGGTAATCAACAGGCGTACAAGGAGCTGTGGCAGGTCCCTGAACTGATCCAGTGTTACCGGGTGACGGGCGACCCGTGCGTGATCATGAGGGCTGCGGTGGATTCGATGCCGCACCTGGAAGACCTGATCAATCGGATTGCCAGGTTTGGCTTCAGCAAAACCTCAATCGTGCTGTCGACAGCAGTGGAGCGCAGCCTGCCGGCCGATTATCTGACCAGCAACGGCAAGCAGGAACACTAGAAGATCAGAAGCCGCGCTGACGCTTGAGTGTTTCGCCGATCTTGGCGGCGGGGACTTTCTGCAGCGAGCAGAGCATCTGGTGGGAGATTGCGGCGATACCGTGGGTGTTGCGCAGTTCGTTGGTCAGATACGCGGTGAGGTTAGCGGCCATTTCCGCATCCGCCATCGCCCGGTGAGCCTTGCCGGTATTGGGCAGGCGCGCGTAGCTGGTCAGCGTGCCAAGCTTGTGATTCGGTGCGCCAGGCATCAGGCGTCGGGCCAGCAGCATCGAACAGGCAAAGCTCTGTTCGCGCTTGCGCTGAATGCGCGACAGTTCGTAGTCCCAGAATTTCTGGTCGAACGAGGCATTGTGCGCGACCAGCGGCGTGGCACCGACGAAATCTGCCACATCGCCCATCACCCGTTCGGCGCTGGGGGCGGTACGAATCATGTTGTTGCTGATACCGGTCAACCCTTCGATGAACGCAGGAATACGCACTCCGGCATTCATCAGGCTCTGAAAGCGCTCGACAATACGCCCCTGCTCCATGATGACCACGGCAATCTCGGTTGCCCGGCAGCTATGGCCCGGGGAGATGCCGGTGGTTTCAAAGTCGATGACTGCAATACGTTCCAACACTGGCCTGACCCTGTAAATTCATTTCAGCAACAACGCGCCTTCGATAGGCACATAACGACTGGCTGCGCGAATCAACGAGTTCGCGGTCAGCCCCGGCACGCCATAGGCCACCGCCTCAACACCATGTTTGCTGATCACACGCTCGAGCAACATGTCGAAATCGCCATCACCCGACGCCAGCACGACTTCGTCGACTTGCGGTGCGAAATCCATGATATCGATGGTGATGCCGACATCCCAGTCCCCTTTCGCCGAACCGTCGCTACGCTGGATGTACGGCTTGAGCCTGACGGTAAACCCCAGATTGCGCAGGATCTGCTGGAACTGCTGTTGTTTGCTGTCGCCACGATCGATGGCGTAGGCAAACGCGTGAACAATCTCGCCGCGCTTGCTGATATCCGCCCACAAGGCGGCGTAATTGAAATGACAGCCATGCGCCTGGCGCACGGTGTAATACAGGTTCTGCACGTCGGCGAACACCGCGATCTTCTTCACCGCAATTCCTCATGGCGGGCAACACGCCCACTGGTTACAGCGATCCGGAATGTGAATCGGCGCCCAGTATGCCAGCTTGAGAACGGAATTGAGCTTCAACTATCGTGCGACGCTCCGCGTCGCACGCATTTCTGGACGCTCCACGTCCGATCTTGAATGGGCGGCGCGGCGCAGACCTGTGACGCGGAGCGTCACCCAGGGCATTCCCACGCTGGAGCGTGCGGAACGATAATTGTCTGTTCTGGAGCGTGGGGAGCGATCACTGCGTCCTTACACAAACGAATCATCATCAGAGAACATGTCGCCGCCATCGTCAAAGTTGTCATCGGCGGTGTACTGCTGATCCGGCTGTCCCCAGCTGCCCTGATCATTGAACGAGCCAGTGTCCTGAGCCTGTGGCGCGTCGTGAATGACCTCGACGATCTCCTGCGGCTGGCTGTGGTGGCTGAACATGCTGCTGATGCCCTCTGCCAGCAGCACACCGCCCGCCACACCGGCCGCGGTCTTCAACGCACCGCCGAGAAAACCACTGCCCACAGCCGGAGCAGGCGCGGCATAACCACCCTGCGGCGCTGCGGGCGCAGGGGCAGGATTGAAACCAGCACCGTCGCGCCAGCCACCACCCGAAGCCTGGGCCGGCTGAGCCTGAGGCGCTCGCGAGGCGCTGCTGCCGAAAATACTCGACAGAAACCCGCCGCTGGCCGGTGCTGACGAAGATTGCCCTTTGGCCTGCTGCAGCTCGGCCTGCAACTGCTGAATCTGCTCGTCGCGCTGTTTCACCTGCTGATTGAGCTGGTTGACCGCAGCTTCCTGCACCAGAATCGCCTGCGTCATGTAATACGGCGCAGCGGGCTGGCGAGTCAGATGCTCCTTGATGCGCGCCTCGGCCGCAGCATCTCGCGGAGCGGATGCCGTTTCTGCGTCTTTCAGTTTCGAGAAAAGACCATCAATCAGGGTTTGCTCTTCGCTGTTCATGACCACCTCACTGAGTTGCCACTGGAATTCTTTCCTGCCGCACCGGCAGGACCATGCTCAGAAAATGGGGCCTCATCCACCCGCTTCAATGACATGAAGAAAAAGATAAGAAGATCTCAGCCCAGCACCACTGCGCTTGGTTCGGCAAGGGCCATGGGCTAAAGTGTGCGCCTGCTTTTAGCCTGCGATCTATCTACATGAACCCGTTGACCGTCATCCAGGATTCGCTCTATTTCTTTCGGCGCAATCTGGGCAGCATCGTGCTGCTGTGCCTGCCTGTCGTGATACTCGAGGTGCTGGCCAAACAAGCGCTGAGCAACGCCATGTCCGCCGACACGTCGCCTGCCTACGAATTGGTCATCGGGCTGTTTTTCTACCCTATCTATACAGCGGCACTGATCCTGTTTCTCGACGCACGCAGCCGTGGCGAAGACGTCTACACCCGCGACCTGCTGGCCATGGCGTTGCGCCTGTGGCCCACCTTCGCCGTACTCTCGGCAATGAGCACCCTGCTGATCATGTTCGGCCTTTCGCTGTTCGTGGTCCCCGGCCTCTGGGTCATGATCAAACTGGCGTTCTGCGAATACCTGCTGGTCCTGCGCAAGCTCACACCGTTCATGGCCATGCGCGAAAGCATGCTGATGACCACCGGGCACTTCACCCGCATTCTGGTGTGCGTGCTGAGCGTCTACATTCCCCTGTGGCTGCTTGAGGGCGCCAGCCTGTACCTGTTTCCGGAACCGCAAAGCGCAGCGGTTTCCGTGATCACCGACAGCATCGGTAGCTTCCTGCAACTGTTCACCACCATTGTGACGTTCCGCCTGTTCATGCTGATCAGCGAGCCCGCACACCGCGCCTGAAGCAAAGGCTGACGTCAGACGCGTCGATTCGGTATGCTCAATGCCGAATCCCTCACTGAGCGCCAGGCGCTCCAAGTCGAGCCGATGCCCCGTTTACTGCTACGTCTGACCCTGTACGGCTTGCTGCTGGTCGCCGTATTGCTGTTACTGGTTTTCCAACTGACCTGGCGCCCTCCAGCTCGCGAGTTACTCCCGGCCAGCTGCAATCCTGCGGTTCAGGCGCCAAAGCTGGTGCCGGGGCAAGCCCTCAAAGTCATGACCTGGAACATCCAGTACCTGGCGGGCAAGCGCTATGTGTTCTGGTACGACATGGCCGACGGCAGCGGCCCGGACGAACGCCCGACGCATGAAGACCTGGCCTACAACCTGGATGAAGTGGCGCGGGTCATCCGTGATGAACAGCCGGATATCGTACTGCTGCAAGGGGTCGACGATGGTGCCAAAAACTCCGATTACGAAGACCAACTGGCATTGATCAAAGAGCGAGTGGCGGACCTCTACCCCTGCAGCACGCAGGCGTTCTACTGGAAGGCAGAGTTCGTACCCAACCCGCATATCTGGGGCAGCGTCGGCAGAAAACTGGCGACCCTAAGCCGCTTCCACATCGACAGTGCTGAACGCGTGCAACTGCCGGTGCCAGACGCCAATATCATCAGCCGTCAGTTCCAGCCCAAGGATGCCTTGCTGGTCAGCTACCTGCCCCTGCGTGACGGCGGCAAACTGGCCGTCATCAACACCAGCCTGACCACCGCCAGACACACCGGCGACACCGCACAAAAACAGGTCGTCGCCACTGAAAAGCAGTTGGACAAACTGGAAAGCGGCGGCACACCGTGGCTGATCGGCGGCGACTTCAACCTGCTGCCGCTGGGCCAATACCAGCGCCTCCCCGAAGAACAGCGCCTCGGCTACGCCGCCGACAGCGAGCTGCACGAGCTGTGGGAGAAATACCCGATGATCCCCGACAACGCCGAATCCAGCGGCATAGACCGCGGTAAATGGCTCACGCACTTCCCCAACGACAGCCGCATCAACGGGCCGGACCGGACGGTGGATTACCTGTTTTACAGCCCGAGTTTGAAGCGGGTCAGTGCGAGGGTGCGGCGGGACGATACGTTGTTGATCTCTGATCATTTGCCGGTGATTGGGCGGTTTTTGTTGCCGGTTTTGCCCTGAGGGGTTCCTGCTCTGTAATCAGATAGTTTTCTAAAATAAGGATATTGAATTGAAAAAACTTAACGTTGCTAAAACTATTCTGGGGGGCGCTGCAGCACTTTGCTTCATGACTCCCCTCTGGGCTAAAGATGGAAACGAAGCACTGGCGGCGGTAATCGATCAGCAAAAGACACAGCTTCCCATCATGCTGGACCTTATGACCCGAATAGACACGATTGCCTATGCTGATCACACCGTCCTCTACAACCTCACGATCAATGGTTACAACGGAAGGCCTGGCGAAAAAGTCTACTACGACAGCTATCTGACTCAGCAAATCCAAGGCAGCTTGTGTAAGCAGACAGCCTATCTATTGGTGCTGGAGCTGGGTAACAAAATCACTTATTCGTACTCCAGCTCGACAGGCGAGTTCATTACATCGATCACGCTTTCACGCAAAGACTGCGAGTAAAGCAACAGGTGCGTCTTTGTGCTGGCCCTGAAAAAAGACAGGACGCTCATGAGCGTCGGGTTTTAGATATGGGCCTGCGTTGTCGCACGCACCTGATAATTGAAGCGTATCCCGCGCTACGTCAGTCCGCGCCGCTCCACATAGCATCAAGCGCCCGCTCAAGCGCAGGCGTCTTGATCTCGATGCCATCGCCGTACGCCGCCGTGCCACGAGCGCAGTCGATAATCACCGTGATTCCAGCACCGGTGAGCCGTCCGGGGTATTTGCGCAGGGTCAACTCAACACATGAGCAATCCAGCCAGCGTGCCTGATCGGCTGACCAGCCATTGTCTTCGAAAGCAAACACGCGGATGTCGCGCCTGATGTCGATTATCTCGGGTGGGTAAATCCATTGCGTGGCAAGTGCCTCGTAAGGCGTCGTCTGGACACGATAGCGAGCACTTGGGGACAGGGCGATCACTTCAATGCGCTCTCCGCGCATGGTGTCGCCTTCATGCTCGGAGCTCGCAAATATGGGCTCATAACCTTTTCCGGTGAACGTAAAGAATTTCGTTTTTCCATCAGACTTCAACTGGGCCAGAGCCGCGCTCACCAACGGGAGAGACCTATCGTCAGGCTCAAGCGCGCGGTCGTATCCGTCAAACTCGATACCCATAAAGTTGGCTTCATCAGCATCATCCGTGTAGCAGCGAGCGGCGAGGGACAGAGTGCCTTCCGTGAAGTAGTACATATCGTACTCATAGTAATAGTCGTAGGAGCCGTCCTTATCCTGCTCGCTGGCATCGATATGGTGATACCGCTCCATGCGGATTGAACCCGGGCCTTGGGATGTCCACTGGGGTTCAAGCTCGCGTATATGGGTGTCACCCCGTGAAAAAATGTTTTTCATCCAGCGCTTGATAAGGGATTTGAAAACAAATCTGGCAGTGTTCAATGTCTTTCCCTGGTTACCCGGTTGCTCGGAAGCTTTCCGTGATCGATTCCTGAGTATTCGTGTGATTGAAAATACCGGAGCCGAGTGCGAATGGCAGCCCTATAGCCCGCAATAAGCTGACGAGTCGCCGAGCATCTGAATGTCGTCCTTCAGCAACTGAAAGGGTCAAAACAGTTTGAACCGTTTTCAGACGCGCTCGCCTAATGATTAGCCTGTGGATACTCCCACAGGCTACGTGCCAATACCGGCATACCCAAAGGGTGATCAACGTGGCTAAAGACGACAAGAAAAGCAAAGGCGAAGCCTCGAAAGCCAGCAAGGATCTGAAGGACAAGAAAGCATCACCGGCCAAGAAATCTGAAGCGGCCTCGACGCTTTCCAAGTCTTCCGAAAAGAAAGACAAGAAAAAAGACGCCGAGCCAAAGAAAGCTGCCAAAAAAGCTGATAGCAAGCCAGAAAAGGCCAAGAAGTCAGAGAAGGCGGAAAAACCGGCTAAAAAGAAAAAGTGACATCTGCTGCCTGCCAGGGCGTTGTGCCCTGGTGTTCTCTGGGTCTGTTGCTTTTCGCTCAATGAAAGTTTTGATTATTGAACGGGCAAGCTCTTCTTAAATCTAAAGGCACCAAAATATCAAAACCCACTGCAAGTCCCTGCTCCTTCCTAACGGGATATCCACTTGTACATCAGCGCTTTTGCCATGTCACGATTCACCACTGGCGGAGAGTGAGGCCTTGCGCGAAGAAGAGCACGCAATTCGTCAGGCGTGACGCAGTCAAAAGTAGACCCTATCTTTATACCGCAGCCCTTCTCCAGCTCACGCTTCATGGCTATCACAACATTAAAACACCCAGAGCATATGCTCTTTACCCTTATCCATGCCAAACTAAACCTGGTCGGCGAATGTGTATGAAAGCTTACTTTACCCCTCATAAAGCTAACAATTTCATACTTTGACCGAGTACAAATAGGGCACTCCCAATCGTCCGCTTGCGCCTCCCACATTAACGCACATCCAGGCAGCGACTTTATTATAGCCAGGAAATTTGGAGGCGGCTTTTCCCCTGTGGACTGTATCTCCGTACGCCATCGACTATAGTTTGCTGCATGTTTTATAATACCTTTCTCCATTTCTAGAACTAACGCATTACCGCTAACAAATTCAAGCCCATTGTATCGATTGAATCCATTGGAAAAAGTATGTACAGGGGCTACTTCCCCTTTGTACCTCTCAAACCAATAGTCTTGTAGCACAGCAGCTTCTGCTACTTGATATACCAAATTCATTCGAGCAACGTAAGCAGGTCTTACGAGGTTCCAGAGCGCTAAAACCTTGGACTCATCTATGTCATGCGGAGCGTGTTCGTGGATTGTAATGAATTGAAAAATCTGACCTATAGAAAAGGAATGCCAATCAATTTTTCGGCCAGCATTTGAAATAATTTTTTTCGCAGCAGCGTCAGCATTGTTACAATCTTCGCAAACCAAAACCGGGGAATAGGCTGAAAACGCTGGCGCCATCCTTTCGATTAAAGCCAAACCGGTATTTGTCGGTTGGTCCGTACCGGACACAACGAAGACTTTATTAAAAGCAGCCTTTAAAGCATCAGCCATATGATCATGATGCTCAACCAACTTCGCAAGAATCTGCTTTTTACTTCCAAGCCGAGATATTTCAAATTTCCCCCTTACACAACAAGGGCAACGCCAATACTGCGCTGTTTCAACCCAATTTCTATTCATTTCGAATAAAGCACCACCGTGGTGCGCCTGGATTTTCCTGGAAAGCGGCGATCCTATACCATCAAGCGAATCTATTGACCCATCATTTATCCCTTCAATTGCCAAGCGCAGCGCGATACCTCTTTTTTCCTCGGCTGCTTCTTGGGAAATTTTGTTCTGCTCAGCCCACCTCGCCAGAGAATACTTAGGCCTTTCTTGAACAAGCTTTTTTTCGTCTTCGATCATTACAAATGGTCCCTCACTTATACCTAATGCCTGAAAAATTCAACGCTAAGCCCTGCAGCCACTCCTTGCTCTAGAGATCGCTGACTGCGTTACATGACAAATTCAGCATTAGCACGACAACCTATTACGTCCCCCTAGGCTTCACCCGCGCCGTAGCCTCCGCCACCAATGGATCATCCGGCCAGTAATGCTTCGGATACCGCCCCTTCAAATCCTTCTTCACCTCAATGTAGGTAGACCGCCAAAAGTTGGCCAGGTCCTGCGTCACCTGCACCGGGCGGCGTGCCGGAGACAGCAAATGCAGTTTCAACACCTGCCGCCCATTGGCAATGCGCGGGGTATCAGATAACCCAAACAACTCTTGCAGCCGCACCGACAGAATCGGCGGGTGTTCGCTGTAGTCGATACGGATATTCGAGCCGGAAGGCACCTGGATGGTCTGCGGAGCCTGAGCTTCCAGTTGTTGCGGCATTGGCCACGGCAGGAGGTTGCGCAGGATGGAGGGCAGGTCGAGCTGGCTGAAATGGCTGAGCCGGGTGACTTTGCCCAGGTAGGGCATCAGCCAGTTTTCGAGTGTCGCCAGCAGTTGCGCGTCACTCAGGTCGGGCCATTCGCTTGCTGCGCTTTTGTCGATGTCCAGATTGCGTAGCAGCGAGACACGCGCCTGCCACTGGCGCAGTTCGGGCGTCCACGGCAGCAGTTCCAAGCCTTTGCGACGTACCAGCGCCAGCAGTGCCTGGCTGCGAGCTGCGTCATCGAGGCCGGTCAGCGGTTCGCGGTTGATAATAAGCTCGCCCGCCTTGCGCTGCCGTTCTGCGCGGAACACGCCTTCGCGCTCATCCCACTCAATCTGGTCCACGGTGATGACCTGCTCGGCCAGCACAGAGTCGAACAGCGCTGGATCGAATTCGGCAGCGAGGTAAATCCGCTCCTCACGCTGCCCCTGACGGCTGCCTAAATCTGCGATGACCAGCCAAGGCTGCTTCATCAGTGCGTCGGCCTCGGCGAAAAGTGCCGCGCGACCGTTGGCCAAGCGATATTCAGCACCGCCGGGGCGACGTTGTTGTGCCACGCGATCCGGGTAGGCCAGTGCCAGCAGAGCGCCCAGCCAGCGTGAATGATCGGGATCGATGACCGGGCTTTTCGCAGTGCCGCGCAGGTATCCGCGATATTGCCGTGCCAGCTGTTTAGCTCGCTGCACACCGCCCTGTGCACCACGCGCAGCACGCTCGGTGCCCGCCAACAAGGTCAGGCGGCTGTGCAGATCGGCCCCGCCGCCGCGCAGAATATCGCGCTCGCCCAACAGTGCGGCCACGTCACACGCCAGTTCGCCCAAGCCCAATGCATGACCGCGTAGCAGCAGGTGCGCGATGCGCGGATGTGCGGGCAGCTCGGCCATCGCCTGACCGTGGGACGTCAGCGCTGGCGGTTGGCCCGGCTGGTTGCTCAGCGCCTCAAGCCGCACCAGCAAATCCTGCGCCTGCGCATAAGCCGCCGCTGGCGGGACATCGAGCCAAGCCAGTTGCGCAGGCATGACGCCCCAGCGCGCCAGTTGCAGCGCAAGCCCGGCAAGGTCCGCCTGAAGAATGTCTGCCGCGCCGTAGGCGGCCAGTTGATCGTGTTGCGCTTCGGACCACAGCCGGTAACACACACCCGGCTCCAGCCGCCCTGCCCGCCCGGCACGCTGAGTGGCGCTGGCACGCGAGATACGCTGGGTTTCCAGACGCGTCATGCCGCTGCCCGGATCGAAACGCGGCACCCGCGCCAACCCGGCATCGATCACCACACGCACGCCGTCGATGGTCAGGCTGGTTTCCGCAATATTGGTCGCCAGCACGACCTTGCGCGTACCTTGGGGGGCAGGCTCGATGGCCGCACGCTGCGCATTGAGATCAAGCTCGCCATGCAAGGGGCAGAGCAGAATGTCGGCGCGTTCGCCCAGCGCTTCTGCCAGTTGCTGGTTGACACGACGAATCTCGGCCTGCCCCGGCAGAAACACCAGCAGGCTGCCGGACTCGCTGCCCAGCGCATCCAGCACCGTCTGCACGACACGCGGCTCGATGAATTCACCCGGCTGAAAAGGACGCCCCCACTGCATCTTCACCGGAAACATCCGCCCGTCGCTGCGCACTACCGGTGCATCGTCCAGCAACGCCGCCAGCCGCTCGCCTTCCAGCGTGGCCGACATCAGCAGAATCTTCAGCGGCTGATCGTCACGAAACAGCTCACGACCATTGAGGCTCAGGGCCAGGGCCAGATCGGCGTCCAGACTGCGCTCATGAAACTCATCGAAAATCAGCAGCCCCACACCTTCCAGCGCAGGGTCGTCCTGCAAGCGACGCGTGAGAATCCCCTCAGTCACCACTTCAATACGCGTCTTCGGGCCGACCCGGCTTTCCAGACGAATCCGATAACCCACCGTCTCGCCGACCTTCTCGCCCAGCTCACTGGCCAGCCGCTCGGCAGCTGCTCTTGCCGCCAGTCGCCGCGGCTCCAGCATCAGAATGGTCTGCCCGGCCAGCCAGGTTTCCTCAAGCAGCGCGAGCGGCACACGCGTGGTCTTGCCCGCGCCGGGAGGGGCTTCGAGTACGGCTTCATGGCGCGTGGTCAGGGCCTGGCGCAGGGCTGGCAGGACGGCATCGATGGGTAACGAGATCATGGGGGCTCCCTGAGAGATGCGGGGAGTATACCGGGGTGGGGTTGGGGAATCAGGCGGCGTGTTTTAGCTGAACGGCAGTCGCCAGAAAGACTGCCGCAAGCATGCCTCACGCCGACAAATCAGACCTGGACCTCGTCGCCATTCTCATTAATAAGGCCATTGTCGTATTTCTTGCGCAATTCTGGGTCGGACAAAATCTTGAACGCATTTGAAATCACTTTGAAACGCTCAGTCGCCTCCGCCACGTTGCCCGCGTTTTTATCAGGATGGTTCTTCAACGCGGCTTTCTTGTAGGCCATTTTGACTGCGGAGAGATCTGCCGTCATGTCCGAGAGGCCCAAGTGTTCGTACAACGGCTTGACGGGTGGCTTGGCGGGGACGGAATCGCCCACCTTCGCGGAAGCGTCAGCGGCTGGTGTGTCGTGAGGCCGTTGTGTTGAAGGCCGCTCAGCGCCTGCATTGGGCTTTGCTTTCGGTGGCGGCGGTGTGCTGTTGGCCTGCGGGCGAGTGCGTGGAGGCGTTTGCGGACGTGCTTGCTGTTGGGCGCTTTCAGGTCTCCAGGATGGGCCCGGTGTGGGTCGTCGTACGCGATCGATGTTCGACTGACGAATCTCGTTGATCAACTGGTCAGCGATGTCGTTCATCAGCTTGTTCAGCTTCAGGTTGCTGGAGAAGAACGCGTGGTGCGCCTCACAGTTGTCCTTGCCCTGCGCGGGTTCAAGCTTGGCCATCGCGTCGGTCAGCTTCTTGCCCAGAGAGAACAACATCTTGCCCTGGCTGTCGCTGACGCCCAAAAAGCTCATCACGTTATGCATCGACTTGTCGCGCTCCCAGACAACGCTGGCCACGTCGAAGGCAGCTCGCGCCAGATTGAATCGGCCTCCGCCTTCGTGAGTCTCGACATTGGTCACCGGTTCCTTGCCGCGCAATGCGTCCAGGATTACCGCGAGGCCTTTCTGCTGACGCTCGTTAAGCCGGCCTTTCTGCTCCAGCAATGAGCTGTTGACCTGCAACGCCACTTTGCCAGCGATATGGCTAACGACGTTCATCGCGCGGTCTATCGTTGGCTTTGTCGAATCGCTGAGCGCTACACGCGCCAACGAAGATGCAATGCTGGTGAGGTTGATCATATGCGTCCCCGGAAACTCATTGTCGTCTTGGTGGCAAGCAACGGGATCTGGTTCCACGGGCGAGTCAATATTCGATGCAGGGCTCGGGTATAAGGCTCACGGCGTTCCGTTTCGGCCGTGCAAGCGGTAGCCGGGACGTTCGCTCAGTCGTTCGTAATAGGCCTTCACTGCCGGGAAGTCCGGATGACTTAACGGGGTTTCAAACCAGCGATTTACTGAAAGGCCCATCGGGATGTCTGCCAGCGAAAACTCGCTGCCGCTAACGTACGCCCCGGTAGCATCAAGCTGTCGATCCAGGATCGCCATGTGTCGGGTCCATTGACGGCATCCGGCAGCCAGCGCGTCAGGGTCTTGATGGGCGACGCTGTGCCTGACCAGCGACATGAAGGCATAACCCCAGGATTTGTTGAGATCTGTGGCCTGCCAGTCGATCCATTGATCCAATCGGGCTCTGGCTATCGCGTCCGCTGGATAAAGATGCACGGCGTTGTTGCGGTTCGCCAGGTACCTGATGATCGTGTTCGACTCCCACAGAACGAAGCCATTGTCCTCAATGACTGGAACCATCGCATTGGGGTTGAGTGCCATGAATTCAGGCGTGTTGGTTTCCCTGAAACCAGAGCCCCAATCCTGCCGTTCGAACGGGATTTCCAACTCTGCACAGGTCCAGAGCACTTTGCGGACATTGATTGATGAGGCTTTGCCCAGTATCTCTAGCATTCCATCTCCTTATGGTTAGCCCGCCTTGGCCGCCATCGCAAAAATCGAATCACCCACGATTATTTGTAAAGTCGTTCACGTCCATCGGCACCAATTTTTTATTAAATGAATACTCACCGCCGAGCTCATAAAATTTTGCTTTGGTGTAAACATAGATTTTCTTGCTGGTCGCGAACATAAATGTGTCGGAAGACGCCATATCAGCAAATCGCTCAGCGCCAGAGGTATGCAGAAAGACGAGATCATTGCCTACCACCCCCAGCAGGCCTTGACCCCAATTATCATACTTTAAAAAATCCTCTAACTCTCTACGCCCCGCACATTCAGAAATACCGTGTTCAGGACAATCAACAGGAATCAACGGACGAAAATCGTATAAATCAATGTCGCCAATACTCAAACCGCCGACGAACATCTCGTTGCCGCTCATAGAGACACTAAGACTGCGCCACTTTTTGTCATCACCCAAAGGAAAAACCACCGAAAAAAGATGTGGATCTGCGCCCTTTATCTTTCGTCCCCCATAGTAAACAGAAATATCGTCTTTGGCGTAATAGGCAAGCTGATCAGTCTGCCAGTCAGCAATCCCCTGAAGGCTGCCCTCCAGCGGCTTAAAGGAAGGCGAGTAATGTGCCACCAGGTTAAGCTCGCGCGTCTCGATCGAGTTGATCTGACCTTGTTTTGATAACAGGCATGAAAACGAAAAATTACTAATCGCTCCTGAGGCATCACCGGCGCCAGTAATACAGGGTTTCTCCTTATAACGTACTTGGTTCATCCAATAGACGTCGTCATCAAGCACCACGTAATGGGCAGAAAGAGTACGAAGATCCGAAGAACACTTTTGTGTCTTCTTTTTTGAATCATCAATGGTCCCGTCTCCATTGAAGCGTCCGCTAACAACCTCCTCGCATACGACATTGATATGATCATTACCCATATCACCGGGCAGAGCTTCATATACGGCATGGCCAACAAAACCCAGTACTGCCAGCCCTCCCGCGATTATCAACAGTCTACGACCCGGTCTCACATACATCTCCTTATGTTTAGTGCTGCTGGAGGCTGACAGACGTGCTTCGCCTCATTATTCATGACAAGCATGTTATGACGAAGAGCGTTACAAAATGCGCCCCCACGCAGAGTGTGGAACGAGCGACTGCATTCAGCCCGCCTTGGCCGCCATCGCCGTTACTTCCACGCGCATACCCTCAACCGCCAACGCTGCCACGCCCACTGCTGCGCGCACTGGCCAAGGCTTTTTGAAGAAGCGTTTGTACACTTCATTGAAAGCCGCCCGGTCCGCCATGTCGGTCAGGTAGATGGTCAGGTGCATGACGCGGTCCATCGAGCTGCCGGCTCGTTCCAATGCATCTTTCAGGGCCCGCAGGGTGCATTCGCTCTGCTCGGTGATGCCGCCCAGTTCCAGGCTGCCATCAGGATGGGTCGGGATCTGGGTGCTGACCAGCACACCGTTGAAGTCGGCGACGTCCGAAGAGATGGAGTCTGCATCGGGATCGGGGGTGAAGATGATGTCTGCGTTTGCCATGGGATCTCTGCCTTGCAAAGGACGGAAAACGCCAAGCCTACGCGAGCGACAGTTAGGGGTCGAGCCGCGGGCTTGGTCGCGGAAAGTTGAAATGCGCCGCGTTGCTCTACAGAATCGCGCCCGGACCCGGCCATGCTGTCGGGCGCTTGGGGTGAAAGGGGTTGCCGTTGAACGAACAGAGATTGTCCATGCGCCTTGAGCGTGTGGCGACACACGTACCGGCCGGTGCGCGGCTGGCTGATATCGGCTCGGATCACGGTTATCTGCCGGTCGCGCTGCTGAAGCGTGGCGCGATCTCGGCGGCGGTGGCTGGCGAGGTGGCGTTGACGCCGTTCCACGCAGCCGAACGTAGCGTGCGCGAGAATGAACTGGAGCAACAGGTTAGCGTGCGTCTGGCCGATGGTCTGGCGGCGATTGAGGCGGAAGACGGGATAACGGCGGTCAGCATGTGCGGGATGGGTGGGGAGACGATCCGCGACATCCTTGAACGTGGCAAAGCGCGCCTGAGCGGTCAGGAACGCTTGATCCTGCAACCCAACGGCGGCGAGCAACCGTTGCGTGTCTGGCTGATGGAGCATGACTACCGCATCGTCAGCGAAGAGGTGCTGCGGGAAAACCGTTTCGACTACGAAATCATCGTCGCCGAGCGCACCGGCCCCGTTAAATACACCGCCGAGGAGCTGTACTTCGGCCCGCTGCAGATGCAGGCGCGCAGCCCGGCGTTTCTGCTCAAGTGGCAGCGTTTATTGGGCAAAAAACAGAAAACGCTGAACAACTTCGAAAGGGCACAGAAAGGCGTGAGCGAAGAAAAATGGCAGGAGGTTGCGCAGCAGATTCGCTGGATTAGCGCATTGCTGGCCTGAAAATCGAACTCGTGCACGAACTTGCTCTCAAATCCGCATGATCCACAGTTCAGGCTTTATGGCGCCTTCATCTGGTGGCGTCAAAGTTGCAATGTGTGACGCAGAGCGTCACGAACTGCATTCCCACGCGGAGCATGAGGAACGAGAGGTGTCCGGGAGATTACTTCTCGTGACCATGCCCGGCGCAAGGCAAATCAGCCGGGCGCGCCTTGTTTATCTCGCGCCAATGCTCTGCGTGAGGAACGAGAGGTGTTCGCGAGAACGCTTCTGGTGACCATGCTCGGCGCAATGCAATCAGCCCGGCGCGTTTTCTGCACAACCATCGACGGGAGCAACACGACCATGTATTCAGACGTACTTTCCTGGGGCCACGGGCCTCGTCTGTTCGAAGTCTTCCTTGAGCCAACCTGCCCTTTTTCAGTGAAGGCGTTCTTCAAGCTCGATGAACTGCTGGCTCAGGCCGGAGAAGACAAAATCACTGTCAAAATCCGCCTGCAATCCCAGCCCTGGCACATGTTTTCGGGCGTTATCGTGCGCTGCATTCTGGCGGCTGCGACGCTGGAAGGCGGAAAGGAAAGCGCCAAGGCCGTCATGACAGCGGTTGCCTCGCACCGTGAAGAGTTCGAGTTTGAACACCACGCAAGCGGCCCGAATATGGACGCGACGCCCAATGACATCATCGCGCGTATCGAGCGTTACAGCGGCCTTGCGCTGGCTGACGCATTCGCCAATCCCGAGCTTGAACAGGCCGTGAAATGGCACGCTAAATACGCCCGCCAGAACGGCATACACGTCTCGCCGACCTTCATGATCGACGGTCTTGTGCAGCCGGGCTTGAGCAGTGGCGACCCAGTATCGAAGTGGGTCGCGGAGATAGGCTGAGAGGCGAGCTCAACCCAGCACGTCGATGCGCTCATTGATCCACTCGCGGCTCCGCGCCAGAGCCTTGCGCGCCAAGGTGGTCGGGAAGTGGATGAAGCCGTGCGGCGACTCGGGCATGAGGTGCATTTCGATCTCTGCCGAGTCGGCCCAGCGCTCGGCCATTTGCAGTGTGTCATCCAGCAGCGGGTCGATCTCTCCAACGAACATCAGTGCGGGCGGAAGGCCGGTCAAATCGCCATACAGCGGTGACAGTGGCGGCTCGCGGCGTTTATCGTCGCTTCGGTCGGGGGTGAGCGCGCGCATGGCGCCGACCATGCCCGGACCGTCCAGCACCAGCGTCTCCGGCCCTGCGGTACGCACGCTCTTGGTGCCCGTCAGGTCGTAGACGCCGTAGTACAGCACCGTCCCCACTATCCGCTCGAGCAGATCAGGTCGGCTTTTCAATTTCAGAAGCGTGGCTGCGGCAAGATGCCCGCCAGCGGATTCGCCGACCACGATAACCGGCAGGCCGGCAAACTCCTCGCAGTCTTTACCCAACAGCCAGCAGGCGGCAGAAAAACAATCCTCCATCAGGCCCTCGATGGGGGTTGTTACAGCAAGTCGGTAATCAACCGAAACAATGACTACGTCGCAGGCCTTGACCATGCCGACGTTGAGATCATCGTTCATCTGGGCATTACCGATCACCCATCCGCCGCCGTGGATGTCGAACACCACGCCCTTGGGTTTACCTTTGGGACGGATGATGCGCACGGGCACCGGTACGTTATCCGAACTGACCGTTCTTTTCTCGATGCGCAGGTCATGGCCTCCCGGTTTCAGGGCGCTGCCGATCTGAGCTGCACGCAACAGCGCCTGAATCAGCCGGGGTGTAACACGATTGCGAATCTGGAAACGCGGCATTCGCGCGAGGATTTTATTAAACCGTCGTACTTCTACCAACTCCTGCTCACTGCAAGGCCAAGGCTGTTTTGTGTCCAATTTCTACTCTCTTGTCAGGCTGACGTGTGCGGGGGCCGACAAAGCGCTTGCCCCCACCTGTACCTGAGAGGCTCTTAGTCGTAGAACGGTTCAACGGATGCCCGACTGCCCACGAAAAAACTGTCCGCGACCAGCCGCAACGGTTGCAGGTCCAGGTCACTGGCCTTGTTGCCGATCAGCTGTTGGAAGTGTCGATACACCGCCGCGTACTCGCCCTCCTCCGAAACCGTCTGGCGCAAGCCATCGATACTCAACAATGCGCCGCCGTTATCCAGACGCAAGGTGCCTTCGGCGCAACGAATCTCGATACTCCAGAGTTCGTCATGACCATGATCGAAGTCGAACTCGGCACGGATATCGAGCTGACGCGTGTCGGACATTTTTATAGAAGCGGCAATTGGCGACTGGCAGTTGCTCGGCACGCGCAGTTCGGCAGATTCGACGAACAATGGCAGTGGCAGCAAATGGGTCACGATCGACAGGGCGTTGATGCCTGGATCGAACACACCCAGGCCGCCGGGCTGCCAGATCCACGCCTGCCCAGGGTGCCATTTGCGCACATCTTCCTTCCAGTCGATCTGAACGCTGTGCAGAGTGCGGGTGGACAACCACTCACGCGCCGCTTCGATACCCTGCGCATAACGCGAATGCCAGGCGAACAGACCACTGACGCCCTGCTCCGACACGTGCTCCACCAACGCCATCGCCTCACCCAGCGTTGCACACGGCGGTTTCTCGACCAGCACGTGTTTGCCTGCCGCCAGCGCCTGCTGCACAAGCGCAAATCTGCCTTGCGGCGGCGTGCAGAACGCAATAGCGTCAACCTGCACGCCACTCTCGAGCAACTCACCCAGCGACTTGAAGTTCTCCACCCCGGCGCACGGCTGCCCTTGCGTAGCGACAGCCACCAGCTCAAATGCGGGGTTGGCGTGGATGGCAGGGACGTGTTGATCCTGCGCAATCTTGCCGTAGCCCACCAGACCGAGACGAATCGGTTGCATACATGACTCCTGAGTTTTTGTAATTATCGTGGGCACAGTAAACCAGATGTTAATAGTGGGCGGTAAGGGGCATCGGCGCGGGAACTGTTTTCCTCCCACGGCTGCGATTCTGCAGTTCGGTCAACTGCACGCTCACAGAACCACGCCATCACTCAATAGTCTTAGCCTTGCAGCCATTGCCTTGTATAGTTGCCCTCTTCATCTCAGGAGCTTTCCATGCGCATTCCTTCTCGCTTGATCGGTGGCGTTCTGGTCGCCACGTTGCTGACTCAGATTTCTGCCTGCGGCAGTATTTTCTATCCTGACCGTCGCGGTCAGATTGATGGCAAGGTTGACCCGGCCATTGCGGCGCTGGATGCTTTCGCGCTGCTGTTCTATATCGTTCCCGGGGTGATTGCGTTTGCGGTGGACTTCGCGACGGGCGCTATCTACTACGCGCCCGGCGAGCATGCGCAGATCGATCCGCAGAAGCTGCAAAAGGCGATCAAGGCTGACGGCAGCGTCGACAACACCAAGCTGCAAGCCATCATTGAAACCGAGCTGGGCCGTTCCCTGCCACTGAACGACCCACGCCTGATTCAGCACAAAGGCAGCGTGGAACAACTGGCAGCTTTGGGCCTGGTCCCGGCAGCCTGATATCGATACGGTTCAAGGAAGCGTCATGAGCACCACTGCCGAACATTCCCGACTGCTGCGTCTGGCGACGCGGGCCTCGCTGGCGGTTGCCGTGACGCTGATCCTGGCCAAGGGCGTTGCCTGGTGGCTGAGTGGTTCAGTAAGCCTGTTGGCCGGTCTTACCGATTCGTTACTTGATGGCGCGGCCTCGTTCCTCAATTTGCTGGCGGTGCATTACGCATTGCGCCCAGCCGATGAGGATCATCGCTATGGTCATGGCAAGGCGGAAGCGCTGTCGGGTATGGCGCAGGCGCTGTTCATCACCGTCAGTGGCGTGCTGATCGCGGTTCAGGCGGTCGAACGCATCCAGAACCCGGAACCGCTGGGCGCGCCGCTGTTGGGTATGGTGGTGATGGTTATTTCCATCGCCCTGACGCTGGCACTGCTCACCTTGCAATACCGGGTGATCAAGGCGACAGGTTCGGCGGCCATTCGTGCCGACTCGCTGCACTACCGTTCCGACTTGCTGCTGAACGCCAGTATTCTGGTGGCGCTGACCCTTGCGTATTTCGGCTGGCAACAGCTGGACGCGTATTTTGGTCTGGGCATCGCGCTGTACATCTTGTGGAGCGCTTTGCAGATCGCCCGCGAGACAGTGTCGGTGTTGATGGATGAAGAATTGCCCGCCGATGTCAGCACGCGCATGCTGGCGCTGGCGTGCGACGTGCCGGGCGTGCTTGGGGCGCATGATCTGCGTACACGGATATCCGGCAATCACTGGTTTGTGCAGCTACATCTGGAGTTGCCGGGCACACTGACCCTGTCGGTCGCCCATGCGCTCTGCGACAAGGTCGCCGACGCTATTCACGAGCAATTCCCGAAGGCCGAAGTGCTGGTGCACGCCGACCCTCAGGAAGTCGTCAAGCAGGCCAATATCTGATCAGCGTCAATTGACGCTGACGTTGTAGCCCCGCCCCGCCAGACAGTCGCCCATCGAGCGACGATAGGCATCCACCAGATCCGGCGGCGGCTGGCCGCTGACATTGGCCGGGTCGAAGCCGCTCTGCTGCGCAGCCTGCAAGTAGCACTGATAGTGATCCAGCTCGACCTGTTGCGGGCTCTGGCCATTAGCAGGGTAGGCAACCGGATCGTAGCCATTGACCTGCTGTCCAGCAGGGGCCTGATACACCGCCTCGTTCTGCGGCGGGTTGACCACCACGTAGTCCTGACTGTCAGGCTGGTAGGCATAATAAGTACCGGCTGCCAGAAACAGCAGGCTGCTGCCTATCCATACTTCCTGAGAGTAGGACGGTAGTCTGCTGACACGCACACCGTAAGGCGGTGTCACCACGACATAACGCGGGCCTTGCGGGCGATACCAGTAGCCACCCGAGTAGTAATAGTCCTGACCACGATAGGGAATACGCGAGTAGCCACCCGGTACGCGATCTATCGCATAGCCAGGCCGGTATTGCGGGCCGGGTCCCCAGCCGTTGCCACGCCCATCGGGGCGTCCTTCCCAGTGATCATTCGGGCGACCGTTACCGGCCTGCCAGTTGCGATTGTTGCCGCGTGGAATGTCCTGGTAATAGCCCTGACGCGGCGGCTGGGTTTGCCACGCCTCTTTCGGGCCGCTCTGAATCGGCAGGTTGTCCTGAGCCTGACGCAACTGCTGACGCTGCTGGTTTTGCTGCTGCTGAATCTGGCGCTGCTGATCGCGCTGTTGCTGCTCGATCTGCTGTTGCTGCTGGCGCTCGACGTTGCGCTGCTGGATCTGCTGTTGCTGGATCTGCTGCTGTTGCTGGCGCTCAACCTGACGCTGCTGATTCTGCTGTTCCTGAATCTGGCGTTGCTGATTGATCTGCTGCTGGTTGATCTGTTGTTGCTGCTGACGCTCGACCTGGCGCTGCTGCTTCTGCTGCTGTTGAATCTGACGCTGCTGATTATTCTGTTCCTGGAAGCGCTGCTGCTGCTGTTGTTGCTGACGCTGCTGCCCGTTTTCGCCAGAGCTGTTGTACAACTGATTGCGCGGCGAATCATCACGTTCGTCGGCCAATGCCTGTGCGCTGATGCTCAGACACAACAGACTTACACCCGCAAACTGCCAGATGCCAGATTTCATGCTTTCCTCACTAGAGCGCGGGTTGACGTCATTAAGACTGTTTAAGCGTAGCGCCGTTCTGCGCACTTTATCAGCAGACAAAGAAAAGGGGACCAAATGGCCCCCTTGAGATACTTCGCCCTGGCGCAACGCTTTTGACGTTGGCTCACCTCATGCCGTCTTCTGGACAGTATGTAGCCCGGGGGCCTGGCACACCCTGTTGGGTGGGAGGCCGCGACTGGCCTGATTCGGCGAGTCGCGCTGGACGCTGTGTCCGGGCAGTGATTCTGGTTAAAAGAATAGGCCTGAGGCTAAGGCAGAGGATTGCTAATATTGCGGATTAAAACATTACTTGCGCAATTTTTGACTTCAGATGAATAATCCAGCGCAATTGAATTGATAAAGGGGTGCATCGTGAGCAAGCTCGACAGATACGACCTGAGCATTTTGGCTGAATTGCAACGGGACGCACGCATATCCAACCAGGAATTGGCCGACCGCATCGGTCTGTCACCCTCGCCCTGCTCGCGCCGGGTCAAGCAACTGGAGGACGACGGTTACATCGTGCGCCAGGTGGCCCTGCTGGATCGCAAGAAACTTGGCCTGAACCTCACCGCCTACGTGCTGATCGGCATGGACCGGCACACGCCCGAGCGCTTCGAGAATTTCGAGCAGCAAATCCGCAACCTGCCTCAGGTTCTGGAATGCAGCCTGGTGACCGGCATGGACGCAGACTATCAACTGAAGGTGGTGGTGCCGGACATGGATCACTATCAGAAGCTGCTGTTGGGCCATCTGACGCGGATCGAGGGCGTGACCAGCGTCAAGTCCAGCTTTGTGCTCAATCAGGTGCTGGCCAGCACCGAAATGCCGCTGACCCACTTGCGCAACTGAGCCGCTCGACCTCACAGCTTTGCGGCGACTTCCCGGTATTGGCCCTGATCCAGGCCGTCCAGCGTCCAGTCGCCAATTCTGACCCGCACCAGCCGCAGGGTCGGTAAGCCAACGGCAGCCGTCATGCGTCGCACTTGCCGATTGCGCCCTTCCTTGATCACCAGCTCCAGCCAGCTTGTCGGCACACTCTTGCGAAAGCGCACGGGCGGGTTGCGCGGCCACAGTTGCGGTTCATCTAGCTGCCGCGCTTCGGCGGGCAAGGTCGGGCCGTCGTTGAGCAGGACACCGTCGCGCAACTGCTGCAACTGCTCATCGGTCGGCTCACCCTCGACCTGCACCCAGTAGGTCTTGGCCAGTTTGTGTTTCGGGTCGGCGATGCGCGCCTGCAACTGGCCGTCGTTGGTCAGCAGCAATAAGCCTTCACTGTCGCGATCCAGGCGTCCTGCCGGGTAAATGCCGGGGATCTTGATGAAGTCCTTGAGCGTGGCGCGCCCTCCTTCGTCACTGAATTGAGTCAGCACATCGAATGGCTTATTGAAGAGGAACAGCTTCGGCTCGGCCGGTGGCGCTTTGGCGACACGCCGGGCAGCGCCTGCCGGGTTGGAGGCAGGACGGCGGGAAACGGGGCGTTGGGTGCGGGACATGGGGATAGGCAATCAAAAAACAGAAAGGGCCACTTTAGTGGCCCTTTGTGCAAATACCAATCTATTAACGGAATGCTATTAACGGAACGGCGGCTCGTCGAAGCTGCGCAGTTTGCGTGAGTGCAGCGAGTTGACCTCGGTACGCAGCAGGTCCAGCGCAGCGATACCGATTTTCAGGTGCTGGCTGACCGCACGTTCGTAGAACGCATTCGCCGAACCCGGCAGCTTGATTTCGCTGTGCAACGGCTTGTCGGATACGCACAGCAACGTGCCGTAAGGCACCCGCAGGCGATAACCCTGAGCGGCGATGGTGCCACTTTCCATGTCGACCGCGACTGCGCGCGACAGGTTGATCAACGGACGTTCCTGAGCCCAGCGCAGTTCCCAGTTACGGTCGTCATAGGTCAACACAGTGCCGGTGCGCAGGCGCTTCTTGAGCTCTTCGCCGCGCTCGCCGGTAATCTGCGCCGCCGACTCCTGCAAGGCCAATTGCACTTCGGCAAGCGCCGGAATCGGGATATGCGGCGGCAGTACACGGTCGAGAATACCGTCGCGACGCATGTAGGCGTGCGCCAGTACGTAGTCGCCGATAGTCTGCGACTGACGCAGGCCACCGCAGTGACCGATCATCAGCCAGCAATGCGGACGCAGTACTGCCAGGTGATCGGTGATGTTCTTGGCGTTGGACGGGCCGACGCCGATGTTGACCAGGGTCACGCCATGACCGTCTTCGGCGATCAGGTGGTAGGCCGGCATCTGGTAGCGGTGCCAGACCACGCTGGCGACGATGGCCTGGGCTTCTTCCTGGCCCATGCTCTTGTCGACTACCACGTTACCCGGCAGGACCATGCGCACGAAACGCGGGTCTTCGCGGAGTTTTTCCAGCCCGTGCAGGATGAACTGGTCAACATAGCGGTGGTAGTTGGTCAGCAGAATCCACGGCTGCACATGACGCCAGTCGCTACCGGTGTAATGCACCAGACGGCGTAGCGAGAAATCCACCCGCGCGGCATCGAACAGCGCCAGTGGCAGCGGATCGACGTTGGCCCAGTCATAAAGGCCGTCGGCAATGCCATCGGTCGCAGCCGACAGGTCGGTACTCGGGAATACCCGCGCCAGCGCCGCTGCGGTAACACCGGTGCCGGCCAGCTCGTCGCCCTGCTCGACCACGTAAGGATAAGGAATGCTCTGCTCGCTCATGCCGACTTCGACCGTCACGGTGAAATCTTTCATCAGCGGGACAAGTTGTTCGAGCAGGTACTTTTTGAAGGCCTTGGGCTGCGTGACGGTAACGCTGTAAGTGCCCGGCAGCTGCACCTTGGCGTAGGCACGAGTGGTGACCGGCACTTCACCCTGGCATTTGTAGACCAGGCGCAGTTCCGGGTAGCTGAATTGCGCACGCTCCTCGGCAGTGGGCTCAACGCGGTCTTTCAGGTAGCGCTTGAGCGCCTGACTCAGCGCACTGGTGGCGCGTTCATGCAGCTCGGCGAGCCGTTCTACAGCCTGCTCGGCGGTGTCGACAACAACAAAGGCTTGGGTCACGATTCATGTCCTGTCTGATCTTGCAGACGTGCATCGTAACGGGTTCGCGTGCTCATGCCACCTGTGGCGAGGACCTTTGCAGCAATGTTTCTACGTCAACACCCTTGGGCAAAGCGCCATACACCCGCCCGCCAGACACCAGTCGACCGGCAATGAAGCCGTCACTGACCGCTGCGTTACCCGCTTCCAGCAACAACTTGCCCTGCAAAGCGATGGCGATGTCTTCGGTCAGTTGGCGGGCGCGGTACTGAATGTCGCCGGTGTCCTGAAACGCCGCCTTGAGCTTGCCGATATGTGCCGCCAGTTGCCGGTCGCCATGTCCGTCGCCCAGTTCGTCGAACAGCGCATCGAGTGCGCCGGGCTCCTTGGACAGGGTTCGCAGCACGTCCAGGCATTGCACGTTGCCGGAGCCTTCCCATGTCGAGTTGACCGGCGCTTCGCGGTACAAGCGGGGCAGAATGCTGTCCTCGACATAACCGGCGCCGCCCAGGCACTCGGCGGCTTCGTTGATCATGGCCGGGGCGCGCTTGCAGATCCAGTATTTGCCCACTGCCGTGACCAGACGCACAAAACGCTTTTCGTGGTCATCATCCAGGTGATCAAGCGCGCGCCCCATCCGCAGGGTCAGGGCCAGCGCGGCCTCGCTTTCCAGTGCCAGATCAGCCAGCACGTTCTGCATCAACGGCTGCTCGGCGAGCAACCGGCCACTGACCGCACGATGCGCGCAATGATGCGTGGCCTGCGTCAGCGCCTGACGCATCAAGGCGCTGGAGCCAATCATGCAGTCGAAACGGGTCATGGCGACCATTTCGATAATGGTCGGCACACCGCGCCCTTCCTCACCGATCATCCACGCCAGCGCGCCGCGAAACTCGACTTCGCTTGATGCGTTGGACCAGTTGCCGAGCTTGTTTTTCAGGCGCTGGATATAGAACTCGTTGCGGGTGTCGTCCGGCCGGTGGCGCGGCAGCAGAAAACAGCTGAGGCCCTTGTCGGTCTGCGCCAGGGTCAGAAACGCGTCGCACATCGGTGCCGAGCAGAACCACTTGTGTCCGACCAGCTCATAAGCCTGGCCAGGGCCACCTGCGCCTACCGGGAACGCGCGCGTGGTGTTGGCGCGCACGTCGGTGCCGCCCTGTTTTTCGGTCATGGCCATGCCGATGGTTGCGCCACGCTTGTGCGCAATGCCCACGTTACGTGGGTCGTACTCAGTCGACAGCACCTTGGGCAGCCATATTTCAGCCAGATCCGGTTGCAGCCTGAGCGCAGGAACACTGGCGAACGTCATGGTCAGCGGGCAGCCGCTGCCCGGTTCTGCCTGCGTATGCAGATAACTCATGGTCGCACGCGCCACGTGAGCGCCGGGCTGCGGATCGGTCCACGGCAGCGACGGGATGCCGTGCTCGATGGCAGCGCTCATCAACTGGTGGTACGCCGGGTGAAATTCGACCAGATCGATGCGGTGCCCGTAACGGTCATGGCTGGCGAATGCAGGCTTGTTCTTATTGGCCAGAAAGCCCGCCTCCATCAGCGGGCCGCCTGCCAGCGCACCGTAAGCGTCGATACGCGGTTGCGCCCAGCCCGCACCGAAGCGGCTGCTCCACTCCTGAAGCGGCACGTCGATACGGTAGAGGTTCGCCCCGTCCAGCGGTGGCGGTTGATTGGTGACTTCGTGGGTTTCGGCGAATTGATTCAGGTTCATGAGTCATCTCCTGCCTGTGTGCACACGCAACATGCAGACAGTGAATCACGCGCCCGACACTTGCAAAAGTGCCGTAGCCGCCGAAATCTCGGCGCTTTTACCTGATGCGCACATCAAACGACGCTTTATATACCCCACTGGGCCTTGAGTTCTGGGGCTCTGCGCACTGCGCCCGGTACAACCATCAGCATCGGGACGTTCAAGGTAAAGCAACTGCCCTTGCCTGGCTCGGAACGATGACTCAGCTCGCCACCCTGCAACTCGACCAGTTTCCGGCAAATCGCCAGACCGATGCCCAGCCCGCCGTATTCGCGAGTCATGGAGCCGTCGACCTGAAAGAAGTGTTGATACAGTTGGGCTTCGTCCAGTCGGCTGAAACCGATGCCGCTGTCCATCACTTCAACCCGCAGATACATGCGCTCCAGATCCTGCGGGTGCCCGCTGAAGCGCACTTGCACCGCGCCCTTACGGGTGAATTTGATCGCGTTGTCCATCAGGCACTCGATGCACTGGTAGAGCTTGCCGATGTCGCCACGCAGGCACGGCGGCAGCTTATCGTCCAGATCGAGCGTCAAAATCAGCCCCTTGGACTGAGCGGCGCCCAGGAAGCGATTGCGTAGCCTGTCGGCGAGGTCTTCGGGCGAAAAGGCATTGCAGTCGGCATACAGCACACCGGCTTGAAGTTCGGTGAGGGTCAGAATGCCGTTGATCATACTCATCATGTCGCGCGCGGAACTGGCAGCCGTTTGCTGATACATCTCCAGCTCGTCATCCATATCGAGTGTCTGCATCACTTCCAGCGACCCGATCACGCCGTTCATCGGCGTGCGCAGCTCATGGGTAAGCGTGGCAAGGAACTCATCTTTCAGCCGGTTACTGTTGGCCAATTGCTGATTGAGACGCTCCAGATCCTGACCTGCCGCCAGCAGCGTTCGCGCCTGCTGGCACCGGGCATGGTTGATACGGTCGGCAAGCGCCATGGAAAGGAATGCCATTTCCAGCACCGTGCCGATGTGCGAGGCGTACATGGTCAGGAAAGTGTTGGGCAAATAGCCCAGCAGCATCAGCCCGAAGATCAACCCGCTGACCATGAAGACCGACCAGGCCAGCACAAAATAGCGCCCTACCCGCTCGCCTTTCATGATGGCGACAATGCCCGCCAGGTAGATCGTCACGGCCCCTGTCATGACCAGTTGAGTGGCCCCGCGCAGGGCTGGCCCGTAACCCAGGAACAAGGCCATGCCCATCACCAGCACAGCAGCGCCGATGACTATCAGCAGCAAGCGGTCCAGCCAGCGCGCCAACTGTGCCGTACCCAGAAAACTGCGGGAAAACTGGCACGCGAACAGCGTGGCCAGCGCCATCAGAAAGGGCGTCGACGCATTTGCCCACCAGGGGCTGTCAGGCCACAGGTATTCAATTGCGACGCCGTTGATCGACATCTGGTAAAGCCCGAACGAGGCGACATACAGCAGGTAGTACAGGTAATCCACCTCACGGACGCTGAGGTAGATGAACAGGTTATAGACCAGCATGCCCAGCAGCACGCCGTAGATCAGCCCGAAGACGTAAACCTTGGTGGGCTGCGCCTCGAGGTAGGCGTGAGTAGACCAGAGATTGAGCGGAGCCTGAACCGACCCTTCACTGCGTATGCGCATGTACAGGGTTCGCGTCTGACCCGCTGGCAGGTCCAGCTGGAAAAGGTAGTTGTTCTGGGCGAACTGGCGGCTGGAGAACGGCAACATGTCGCCGGTCTGCCAGACCCGCCCGGGATTCCCGTCGGCATCCGGGACATAGAAATCAACGTGGTCCATTGGCGGATAGGCCAGTTCCAGCAACCAGTCGTTATGGATGCTGGCGTCTATCGGGCGATAGGTCAGCTCGACTTTCAGCCAGAAGGCGGAACGCGAGTACCCGGCGTTGAAGGTCCCGGCAGGCACGGACTGAAAGGCACCGGCGTGAGCGGCGGCGCTGACGCTTTCAATGGTCGCATCGCCGGTCGGGTCTTCGAATACCTGAATGGCACGACCCAACGGCAGAAAACGAGTGTTTTCATCAAACTCGACTGCATGACTCTGCAACGGCAGCCAAAGAGCCAGAATGATCAACAGATAGCGCATTGAAGCCCCAAGGTAGGTCGTCGCGTTCAATCCATCCATTGATTACGACGCCCCGCAATTTTCTGTCCTTGAAACAGGCTAATGATTCAAACAGACCATTGAACGTAGGGATGACCTGGCTGGCATCGGTATAAAAAACGATGCAAACCGTCGGTAATCGGTCTGACCACACAAGCATAGCCGCTAATAGCGTAAAGACAGTATCGCGATAAAAATCAAGGCAATAGCTCTACATCGGCTATTTCAGGCCAAACATGAGTATTTTTTGCAGGTTTGTCGAATCTGCGACAGTCGCCGACGGACCATCACCAGCAAGAAAAACCTGGCACCCCGAGCGGCCCGCGAAAGGTTTAGTGATAAGCTCGCGCACCATGAATATCTATAGCTCCCGCCCCGTTGTCCTTTGCCTCTCCGGCCACGACCCTAGTGGCGGTGCCGGTATGCAGGCCGATATAGAAGCCCTGCTCGCCCAAGGCTGTCACGCCGCTCCGGCGATTACTGCGCTCACCGTGCAAGACACTGTAAATGTCAGTGATTTTCGCGTGCTCGATCGCGAATGGGTCATGGCACAGGCCAATGCCGTCCTCAACGATTCGAACGTAGCCGCCGTCAAGCTGGGCATGCTCGGTTCGCTGGAGATGGTCGACACGGTCGTCGACCTGCTTCTCGCTCACCCGCATTTGCCAATGGTCTGCGACCCGGTGCTGCGTGCTGGCGGCGGCGGACGGCTGGGCAAGGACGAAGTCGGCTACGCCATGCGCGAACGGCTGCTGCCATTGTCGACCATCGCGACCCCCAATCTTCCGGAAGCACGCATTCTTGCCGAGCTGCCTGAGGGTACTGCGGACGAGTGCGCCGACAAGCTACTGCTGTTTTGTGAATACCTGCTAATCACTGGCGGTCATGGTGACGAGCAGCAAATCCATAATCGTCTTTATGTGCGTGGCGGCCAGACCCACACTTTCATTTGCGAACGTCTACCCGGCAGCTACCACGGTTCAGGCTGCACACTGGCCAGCGCACTGGCCGGACGTATTGCCCAGGGAGAAGAACTGGTCAGCGCGGTAAGATCGGCGCTGGACTACACCTGGCGAACGCTGAGGGACGCCGAGCAGCTGGGCCGCGGGCAATTTGTGCCTCGTCGGTTGCCGCTGGATTTTTGCTCGTAACACATCGCCATGAGGCTCGATTCATGAAACTACGTGGCCTGTATGCCATTACCGACAGCCAGTTGCTGTCCGGCAAATCTCTCTCGTACGTCGAAGCTGCGCTGGATGGCGGCGTGACGCTGCTGCAATACCGCGACAAGACCAGTGACGAGTCCCGCCGTCTGCGCGAAGCGACTGAGCTGCTCAAACTCTGCGAGCGCTACAAGACGCGACTGATCATCAACGATGACGCCGAACTGGCGGCGCGTCTGGGCGTGGGTGTGCATTTGGGCCAGACCGACGGCTCGTTGCCGGATGCGCGTGCCCTGCTGGGGCACAAGGCGATTGTCGGTGCCACCTGTCACGGCAGTCTGGAACTGGCCGAGCAGGCAAAGGCTGATGGCGCTACGTACGTAGCATTTGGCAGGTTCTTCAACTCCCTGACCAAGCCCGGCGCACCCGCAGTACCGCTGGACCTGATTGCTCAGGTGCGTGCCAGGGTTCACTTGCCGATTGCCGTGATCGGCGGCATCACCCTCGAAAACGCCCCGCAACTGGTCGAACATGGAGCAGACCTGCTCGCCGTGGTACACGGCCTGTTCGGCGCTGAAAACACCCAGGAAGTGACGCGCCGGGCAAAAGCCTTCATGGCGTTGTTGTAGAGCAGAATTGCTGTGGGAGTGACCGGGGATCCGCATTGCTCGCGAAGGCGATGGTTCAAAATGCTCTGTTTTCGGGGTCTGCACTGCCCCCTTCGCGAGCAAGCTCGCTCCCACGAGTACGTGGATCCTCCTTCATTTGATATAGTGCGCGTTCCTGCGCCTTCTCTGGCTCATGCCACCCAATAAAGCAGCCCACCCTGAAGCTGCCCGCTTCGGCTGACCCCAGCGTAGACACGAATTCCCCGTTTCAAAGCAGAGACCCGATCATGTCCCGTTCCGAAACACTGTTCGCCAACGCCCAAAAACACATCCCCGGTGGCGTCAATTCGCCGGTTCGTGCTTTCAAAAGCGTAGGTGGCACGCCGCTGTTCTTCAAACATGCTGCGGGCGCTTACGTGACTGACGAAGACGACAAACGCTATGTTGATTACGTTGGCTCCTGGGGGCCGATGATTCTTGGCCATAGCCACCCGGAAGTGCTCGATGCCGTGCGCAGCCAGCTGGAACACGGCCTGTCTTACGGCGCACCGACGGCCATGGAAACCGAAATGGCCGATCTGGTCTGCGAACTGGTGCCGTCCATGGAAATGGTCCGCATGGTCAGCTCGGGCACTGAAGCGACCATGAGTGCGATCCGTCTGGCCCGTGGTTTCACCGGCCGCGACAGCATCATCAAGTTCGAAGGCTGCTACCACGGTCACTCCGACAGCCTGCTGGTCAAGGCTGGCTCCGGTGCCCTTACCCTGGGCGTACCCAGCTCGCCTGGCGTACCGGCGGCGTTCGCGAAACACACCCTGACCGTACCCTTCAACAACCTCGACGCCGTGCGTGACCTGCTGGCTGAAGTGGGTCAGGAAGTGGCGTGCATCATCGTCGAGCCCGTTGCTGGCAACATGAATTGCGTGCCGCCTGCGCCTGGCTACCTGCAAGGTCTGCGCGACCTGTGCGACGAGCACGGCGTGGTGCTGATTTTCGATGAAGTGATGACCGGTTTCCGTGTAGCCCTCGGTGGCGCACAGGCTTACTACGGCGTGACGCCCGACCTGAGCACCTTCGGCAAGATCATCGGCGGTGGTATGCCAGTCGGTTGTTTTGGCGGCAAACGCGAAATCATGTCGCACATCGCACCGCTTGGTCCGGTCTATCAGGCGGGCACCCTGTCGGGTAACCCGTTGGCGATGGCTGCCGGCCTGACCACCCTGCGCCTGATCAGCCGCCCGGGCTTTCACGATGAATTGAGCGACTACACCCGTCGCCTGCTCGAAGGCCTGCAACAGCGCGCCGATGCAGCAGGCATTGCGTTCGTGACGACCCAGGCGGGTGGCATGTTCGGCCTGTACTTCAGTGACGCCCCTGAAATCGTAACGTTTGAAGACGTGATGACCAGCGATGCCGAGCGCTTCAAACGTTTCTTCCACTTGATGCTGGAAGGTGGCGTGTACCTCGCGCCGAGCGCGTTCGAAGCCGGTTTCACCTCCATCGCCCACGGTGATGCCGAGTTGAAACTGACACTCGATGCCGCTGAAAAAGCGTTTGCTGCGCTGAAATAAGCTCGTCAGACTCACCCGCGCCGGGTGTCATTGAACCGGCGCGAGTGATGCCTGTGAATGAAACGGAACGCTAAGTACGTATTTTGCTTCTACAATGCAGGGCGGATGCTGCAAACACAGGTCACTGGAAGTGTTGTTTCAGGTAATGCCCCCCTAAAGAAGGGCGTTTTCAACGCCGTGCAGCAGAAAATCCGTAAAGACTTTGTAAGGTTGGCTCTGCTTATTTCATAATGCGCAGCCAGCACGTTTAGCTGGCCGGGCATGCCCGCACCTTTTTCAGAGGTAAGTCGACTCCCATGAACCGCACCGGCCGCACCCTTGTATTGGGCTGCCTGTTGCTTGTCTATCCCCTGCTGGCGACTGCTGGCGGCAACTCGTTGTTAATCCCGGCGATGGGTCGTTGCACCCTCAATACCCAGCCAGAAAACCTGCCCGCTGCGCTTGAAGCGTGTCAGCAGGCCGCCAAGGGTGGGGATGCGCAGGCGCAGTACGAGTTGGGTGAGTTCTATTACGAGGGCAAAAATGCACCTCGCGATTTGCCGCAGGCGCTGAATTACTTCGAGCAGGCCTCATTGCAGGGCCATGCTCAGGCGCAGTATCAACTTGGCTTGATGTTCAGCCGTGGTGAAGGGGTGCAGGCCAATAACATTCAGGCATATATCGTGCTGAAGATGGCCGCAGTCAATGGCTCTGAAGAGGCGCTGGACGCCGCCGACGAGGTGTCGGCAAAGATGCAGCGCGACGAACTGGAAGTTGCCACCCAGGTACTGGGGCAGATCTTCCGCAAATACCTGCTTGAACTGCAGACCGCCGAAGGGCGCAGCCCCTTCTCTCCGCTGCCCTGACCAGCAATAGCTCAGGGCACTTGCGATTCAGACTTACTTTTCCGGCATCGGCATGGGAAACGGCATTACGTTGCTGGTGCCACGCGCTTCACTGATCTTCGGCACGCCCATGCGCTCGACTTCGTCGATGCGCACAATCGAATGCATCGGCACAAAACTGCGCACCACGCCTTCGAACTGGGCCTTGAGCTTCTCTTCGCTCGGGTCCACCACAACCGTCGTGCGTTCGCCGAAAACGAATTCTTCAACTTCCAGAAAGCCCCACAGATCACTTTGATAGATCTGCTTGGCGTACATCTCGAACACCTGTCCCTGGTTGAGGAAAATCACCTTGTAGATTGGAGCTTCGCGTTTGGTCATAACGGGCGGGTAACGATCGGAGATGAAAAAGGGGCACGGACTATAGCATGTCCATCGGACAGCCAACGCTAGGAACCCGAGCCCTTCATCCTTATAATGCTCGGTTCACTGATACGGTTGATGATCACGCATGGCCAAGAAGCTTTATATCGAAACCCACGGTTGCCAGATGAACGAGTACGACAGCTCGCGCATGGTCGATCTGCTGGGCGAACATCAGGCCCTGGAAGTCACCGCTCGCGCGGAAGACGCCGACGTGATCCTGCTCAATACCTGCTCGATTCGCGAGCGCGCCCAGGACCGGGTGTACTCCCAGCTTGGCCGCTGGCGTGAACTGAAACTGGCCAATCCCGAGATGGTGATCGCTGTCGGTGGCTGCGTTGCCAGCCAGGAAGGCGCAGCCATTCGTGATCGCGCGCCCTATGTGGACGTGGTGTTCGGCCCCCAGACCTTACATCGCCTGCCGGAAATGATCGACGCAGCACGCGTGACACGCTTGCCGCAGGTCGATGTCTCGTTCCCGGAAATCGAAAAATTCGACCATCTGCCCGAGCCGCGCGTCGATGGTCCGAGCGCTTATGTATCGGTGATGGAAGGCTGCAGCAAATACTGCACGTTCTGCGTGGTGCCCTACACACGTGGCGAGGAAGTCAGCCGGCCGTTTGACGATGTGCTGAGCGAAGTCATCCACCTCGCCGAAAACGGCGTGCGTGAAGTCACCCTGCTGGGGCAGAACGTCAACGGCTATCGCGGCACCACCCACGACGGTCGCGTTGCAGACCTGGCGGACCTGATCCGCGTGGTTGCCGCCGTCGATGGCATCGACCGTATTCGCTACACCACCTCGCACCCGCTGGAGTTTTCCGACAGCCTGATTCAGGCCCATGCGGAAGTGCCGGAGCTGGTCAAACACCTGCACTTGCCGGTGCAGTCGGGTTCCGACCGCATTCTGGCGGCCATGAAGCGCAACCACACCACGCTGGAATACAAGTCCCGCTTGCGCAAGCTCAGGGCGGCCGTACCGGGCATCAGCATCAGTTCCGACTTCATCGTTGGCTTCCCCGGCGAGACCGAAAAAGATTTCGACAACACCATGAAGCTGATCGAGGACGTAGGTTTCGACTTCTCGTTCTCGTTCGTCTACAGCCCGCGCCCGGGTACGCCTGCCGCAGATCTGAAAGACGACACGCCAGAAGCCCTCAAGAAAGAGCGCCTGGCCGCGCTGCAACACCGCCTGAACCAGCAGGGTTTCGAGATCAGCCGGCAGATGGTGGGCAGCATCCAGCGCATTCTGGTAACCGACTATTCGAAGAAAGACCCTGGCGAACTGCAGGGCCGCACCGAGAACAACCGGATTGTGAATTTTCGCTGTAACAACCCGAAGCTGATCGGGCAGTTTGCCGACGTACACATTGATGATGCGCAGCCTCACTCTCTGCGTGGCTCGCTGCTACAGTAAACCTTGAATGTCGCCGCAGAAACGAATCGCCGAATGAATTCGGTTCTGCGCGGTCCCTACCATTGAGCACGGTGAATCCCTGGCGCGGCCTTTAACACGGCAAAGCTTTCACACAACCAGCGCCAGGGGTATTCTTCAATACATCTCAATTGCCGCCGGACGGCCATTAAACGACCTTGAACGCACCCATAGAACCTCATCGCTTCACCCTCGAGCCTTTCGAGGCCCATCGTTTCGCCAACCTGTGCGGGCAACTCGACGAGCACTTGCGCCTGATCGAGCAACGCCTGGACATCGAGATCCGCAATCGCGGCAATCAATTCGAGCTCATTGGCGATTCAAAACAAAATCACTCCGCCGAGAATCTTCTGCGCCGCCTGTACCGGGAAACCAAAGGTACCGAGCTGACGCCGGACATGGTCCACCTGTTCCTTCAGGAATCAGGCGTGGACGGCCTCGACAACCACCCTGCCGCCGAAGTCGGCGTCTCGCTGCGCACCAAAAAGGGCATGATTCGCCCGCGCGGCCTGAACCAGCAGCGTTACGTCAAGGAAGTCCTCAGCAACGACATCAACTTCGGCATCGGCCCTGCGGGTACTGGCAAGACGTACCTGGCGGTTGCCTGCGCGGTGGATGCGCTGGAACGCGAGCAGATTCGTCGCATCCTGCTGGTGCGCCCGGCGGTCGAAGCGGGCGAGAAACTGGGCTTCTTGCCCGGCGATCTGGCCCAGAAGATCGACCCGTACCTGCGACCGCTGTATGACGCGCTGTACGAGATGCTCGGTTTCGAATACGTCGCCAAGCTGATCGAGAAGCAGGTCATTGAAGTGGCACCGCTGGCTTACATGCGCGGACGCACCCTTAATAACAGCTTCATCATTCTCGACGAGAGTCAGAACACCACTGTCGAGCAGATGAAGATGTTCCTGACCCGTATCGGCTTCGGCTCTACCGCCGTGATCACCGGCGACATCACCCAGGTCGACCTGCCCAAGGGCACCCGGTCGGGGCTGACGCATGTCATCGATGTGCTCAAGGACGTGCCGGGCATCAGCTTCACGCACTTCAAACCCAAGGATGTGGTTCGCCACCCGCTGGTGCAGCGCATTGTCGAGGCCTACGAGCGCTTCGATGATCAGCTCAGCGACGGTTCGTCGGGCAACAACAGTTACCCACGGGACAAGAACCGCGATGCTTGAGCTGGACCTGCAGATTGCAAGCGAAACAAGCGCCCCCGACGAAGCCCGATTCCGCCTCTGGTGTGAAATGGGCTTGCGTCAGCGCAGTGCCGATTCCGAGCTGACCATCCGCCTCGTCGACGAAAACGAAGGGCGCGAGCTCAATCACACCTGGCGACATAAAAATTACGCTACAAACGTGCTTTCATTCCCGGCGGATGTTCCGGACGACATGCTGGACATCCCGTTGCTGGGCGACCTGGTCATCTGCGTCCCGGTGGTCAACCGCGAAGCCGCTGAACAAGGCAAGTCCGTTGACGCGCACTGGGCACACATGGTCATTCATGGCTGCCTTCATCTGCTGGGTTACGACCACATCGATGATGAAGAAGCCGAAGAAATGGAAGCACTGGAACGAACGTTGCTTGAGGAGCTGGGCTACCCCGATCCTTACGCCGAAGATGAAAGTGCCGACCACCCCCATTCAGACACACCAAGCAAGGACCACGAGTAAGGGCTATGAGCGAAGACCGATCGAGCAACGGGCAAAAGTCATGGTTGGGTAAACTGACCCAGGCCTTTGTCCATGAGCCGAAAAACCGCCAGGAGCTGCTTGAGCTGCTGCGCGAAGCCCACCAGAACAAACTGCTGGACAGCGAAGCGCTGGCCATCGTCGAGGGCGCCATTCAAGTGGCTGACCTGCAAGTACGCGACATCATGGTGCCGCGCTCGCAGATGATCAGTATCAAGGCGACCCAGACACCCCGTGAATTTCTGCCTGCGGTCATCGATGCTGCGCACTCGCGCTATCCGGTGATCGGCGAGAGCCACGATGACGTGCTCGGTGTGCTGCTGGCCAAGGATCTGCTGCCGCTGATCCTTAAAGCCGACGGCGACAGCGACGACGTCAAGAAGCTGCTGCGTCCGGCTACGTTCGTGCCCGAATCCAAGCGCCTCAATGTGTTGCTGCGCGAATTTCGCGCCAACCACAACCACATGGCCATCGTCATTGACGAATACGGCGGTGTGGCAGGTCTGGTGACCATCGAAGACGTACTGGAACAGATCGTCGGCGATATCGAAGATGAGCATGACGTCGAGGAAGACAGCTATATCAAACCACTGCCCAGCGGTGACTTCCTGGTCAAGGCCCTCACGCCGGTCGAGAATTTCAACGAATTCTTCGACAGTGCGTTCTCCGACGACGAGTTCGACACCGTGGGCGGTCTGGTAATGAATGCCTTCGGCCATCTGCCCAAGCGCAACGAAATCACTGAAATCGGTGCATATCGTTTCCGCATCCTGAGCGCTGACAGCCGCCGCATTCATTTGCTGCGCGTGACTCCCATTTCACGTCCGTAACCACTTGATGCTGCTTTAAGGAATCTACATGCGCTGGATAACCCGCCCCGGCTGGCCCGGTAACCTGCTGGCCCTGGCGGCTGGCGGGCTCACGACCCTAGCCCTGGCACCATTCGACTTCTGGCCGCTGGTGCTGGTGTCGGTGGCCCTGTTCTATCTGGGGCTGCGCGAGCTGAGTCCGCGCCAGGCACTGGCTCGTGGCTGGTGTTACGGCTTTGGCCTGTACGGCGCTGGCACCAGCTGGATCTACGTCAGCATCCATACCTACGGTGGTGCTTCGGTACTGCTGGCCGGGCTGCTGATGCTGCTGTTCATCGCCGCCATTGCCCTGTTTTTCGCCCTGCCCGCCTGGGTCTGGGCGCGCTGGCTACGCCGCAACGAAGCGCCGTTGGCCGATGCACTGGCGTTTGCAGCGCTATGGCTGTGGCAGGAGGCATTTCGCGGCTGGTTCCTTACCGGTTTCCCGTGGCTCTATTCCGGTTACAGCCAGCTTGACGGACCACTTGCCGGGCTCGCCCCGGTCGGCGGTGTATGGCTTATATCGTTCTCACTGGGCCTGACTGCTGCACTGCTGTGCAACCTGCACCGCTTGCGGGCACGCAAATCGTTTCTGGCGACGGGCGTGGTGCTGTTGCTGGCGCCGTGGATTGCTGGCCTGGCACTCAAGGATCATGCCTGGACATCACCGTCCGGCCCGCCGCTGAAAGTCGCGGCGATGCAGGGCAACATAGAACAAAGCATGAAATGGGACCCGCAAAAGCTCAATGATCAGCTCGCGCTGTATCGGGACATGACCTTCCGTTCGCAGCAGGCTGACCTGATCGTCTGGCCGGAAACCGCCGTACCGGTGCTCAAGGAAAGCGCAGAAGGCTATCTGGCGATGATGGGCAAGTTCGCTTCGGACCGCGGCGCAGCGCTGATCACCGGCGTGCCGGTGCGTGAGCCGACCGGGCGCGGTGAGTATCGTTATTACAACGGCATCACGGTTACCGGCCAGGGCGACGGCACCTACTTCAAACAAAAGCTCGTACCATTCGGCGAGTACGTGCCACTGCAGGATCTGTTGCGCGGGTTGATTTCCTTCTTCGACCTGCCGATGTCGGACTTCGCCCGCGGCCCGAACGACCAGGCGCTGTTGCAGGCCAAGGGTTATCACATTGCGCCGTTCATCTGCTACGAAGTGGTCTATCCAGAGTTCGCCGCAGGCCTGTCGGCGCAAAGCGACCTGCTGCTGACGGTCAGCAACGACACCTGGTTCGGCACCTCGATCGGCCCTCTGCAACACTTGCAGATGGCCCAGATGCGCGCCCTTGAAGCAGGCCGCTGGATGATCCGGGCAACCAACAACGGCGTGACCGCGCTGATCGACCCGTTTGGCAAGATCACCGAGCAGATTCCGCAGTTCGAACGCGGCGTGTTGTACGGCGAAGTGGTGCCGATGCACGAACTCACGCCTTACCTGCGCTGGCGCTCGTGGCCACTGGCAATTGTCTGCCTGCTGCTGTTCGGCTGGGCATTGATGGCCGCACGGATTGCCAAAACCGTCTGATTGCATGAAACCGGTATCGCCTGTTTTCAGGCGATACCGGTTAAAGAGTCAGTGGCTGTCCGGGTAGATCCACGGATAAACCAGCCAGCCTGCCGCTTCGTTAAGCAACACGCCGCTTTGCGTGAACACACGACTTTCAGGCAGCCAGCCGCCAAAGGGGCGAGCGTTGTCGACACCGAGAAAGCCGACCGGCGCACTCACCACGGTAAAACCCGCCTGTTCGAAACTCCAGCGCGCTCGTGGCATGTGCCAGGCTTGCGTGACCAGCACCACGCGCTTGATACCTAGCGGTTGAAGAACCGCAGCGGTCATTGTCGCGTTTTCCCATGTTGTACGGCTCAACCCTTCCTGCCAGCGTACCGTCACACCAAAATCATCGTGCAGCGACTGCGCCATGATCGACGCCTCGCTGGGCGGCTGGTCAAAGTGCAAGCCGCCGGTGGTCAGTATTGGCAGCCCGGACGTTTTCGACAACCGCGCCGCCAGACGCAGTCGCTCCAGCCCCAGCCCGGTCGGTGTATCTGTGCCCCACGTCGGAGAATTGCGCTCACGGCCATTGCCCAGCACCACAATGGCGTCCGCCTGCTGCGCCAGTGTTGCCCATTGCTGCTGCGGCAAGGGCGGGACCTGCTCAATTTTTCGGGCAGCGAATTCCACCGCCACCGGCAGGCTCATCAGCCATAACCCGCCGAGACCGACGGCAAAAAATGCCGTTGCCAGGCGCGGACGGGAGCGACGCAACCACCAGCCAAGAATGAGCAGAACAAACAGGATACCGGGCGGCAACAGGAGGGTTTTGAGCAGGTAGCGCAAAGGCATCGGGACATCTCCATGGATGTCCGCAGCCTAGAATGTTTGAAGCCAGGCGACAACGCCCGAAGTAAGCAGGCCCTTCGCCTGCGCGCAGAAGCGAGATTTTAAGTACTTAACTGTGGCGACCCAACCGTGCCAGGCCCCCGCCTCGTCGCCTGTCTTTCAGCCAGATGATAGTCGCTGACGCTCTGGAAGGCCTGCCGAGATCCGGCTGGAACACCAGGCGCTCCCTGACAGCGACGTCCGCAGCCCTCAGGCCTTTTTCCAGATAGGCTTCGATCAGCTGGAATTCGGCACTGCTCAAGCCCTTGAGCTCAAGCTCGGCTGGCGACTCGTTTCGTAGCCTGACTGAAGTACTTGCCGTCTCGAGCGCAAGCCCGAGGCGGTCGATCAGACGTTCATACAGCTCGGACAGGCTTATTACATGCTGCAACTCGGTCATCCGCTCACCTCATCGAAGATAATCATCACCCTCGAAATTGAGCTTAGCGCTGCTGTGCAAACCGGCATGGAACTGCGACCAACGGGCAGATGGGGCTGTCAGCCGGGCTTTGAGCCCTGCGAGGCGCAATCAGGGTTTCCCTCGATAGACAGCCCTCATGTATGCTACTGCGCTTCCTGTAATTCCACTTCCGTGCTCTTGAGCCCGAACGCACCGCACAGACAGTTGCAATTGTCCGCCACGCGGTGCCGACCTGACTCGGCGAAGCAATGAAGAGGTCAAGGGTCACTAATCTTTAGTAAAAAGTAGCCATGCACGAACTCTATCAGCCCCGCGAAATCGAAGCCGCTGCCCAAACATTCTGGGATGAGCAAAAGTCTTTTGAAGTCAGTGAACAGCCAGGCAAGGACACTTTCTATTGCCTGTCGATGTTTCCTTACCCGAGCGGCAAGCTGCACATGGGTCATGTGCGCAACTACACCATTGGTGACGTGATCTCCCGTTACCAGCGCATGCTGGGCAAGAACGTCCTGCAGCCGCTGGGCTGGGACGCGTTCGGCATGCCGGCCGAAAACGCCGCCATCGACAACAACGTCGCGCCGGCCAAGTGGACCTACGAAAACATCGCCTACATGAAGAACCAGCTCAAGAGCCTGGGTCTGGCGGTTGACTGGTCGCGCGAAGTCACCACCTGCAAGCCTGATTACTACCGCTGGGAACAATGGCTGTTCACTCGCCTGTTCGAAAAAGGCGTGATCTACCGCAAGAACGGCACCGTCAACTGGGACCCTGTCGACCAGACCGTACTGGCCAACGAGCAGGTCATCGACGGCCGCGGCTGGCGTTCCGGCGCGCTGATCGAAAAGCGCGAAATCCCGATGTACTACTTCAAAATTACCGCCTACGCCGACGAGCTGCTGGAAAGCCTCGACGAGCTGCCGGGCTGGCCTGAACAGGTCAAGACCATGCAGCGCAACTGGATCGGCAGGTCGCGCGGCATGGAAGTGCAGTTTCCGTACGATCAGGCCTCGATCGGCGAAGCCGGTGCACTGAAAGTCTTCACCACCCGCCCTGACACACTGATGGGCGCGACCTATGTCGCCGTTGCCGCCGAACACCCGCTGGCAACCCTGGCCGCTCAAGGCAACCCTGAGCTGCAAGCGTTCATCGATGAATGCAAAGGCGGAAGCGTTGCCGAAGCCGACGTTGCCACTCAGGAAAAGAAAGGCCAGCCGACTTCGCTGTTCGTCGAGCACCCGCTGACCGGCGAAAAACTGCCGGTGTGGGTCGCCAACTACGTGCTGATGCACTACGGCGATGGCGCTGTCATGGCCGTACCGGCACACGATGAGCGTGATTTCGAGTTTGCCACGCAGTACGGTCTGCCGATCAAGCCCGTAGTACGCACCAGTGCTGGCGACCAGACGCCTGCCCCATGGCAGCCGGCCTACGGCGAGCATGGCGAGCTGATCAATTCCGGCGAATTCACCGGCCTGAATTTCCAGTCCGCATTCGATGCCATCGAAGCGGCACTGGTGAAAAAATCCCTCGGCCAGTCGCGCACCCAGTTCCGCCTGCGTGACTGGGGCATCAGCCGCCAGCGTTATTGGGGCTGCCCGATCCCTATCGTGCATTGCGATACCTGTGGCGACGTGCCGGTTCCTGAAGACCAGTTGCCGGTTGTCCTGCCTGAAGACGTAGTGCCCGACGGTGCTGGCTCGCCATTGGCGCGCATGCCCGAGTTCTACGAATGCAGCTGCCCGAAATGCGGCGCACCGGCCAAGCGCGAAACCGACACCATGGACACCTTCGTCGAGTCCTCGTGGTACTACGCTCGCTATGCGTCGCCGCATTACGAGGGTGGTCTGGTCGAGCCGAACGCTGCCAACCACTGGTTGCCGGTGGACCAGTACATCGGCGGCATCGAGCACGCCATTTTGCACCTGCTCTACGCGCGCTTCTTCCACAAGCTGATGCGTGACGAAGGCCTGGTGACCTCGAACGAGCCGTTCAAGAACCTGCTGACCCAAGGCATGGTCAACGCCGAAACCTACTTCCGCATGGAAACCAGCGGCAAGAAGACCTGGATCAACCCGGCCGACGTGACCCTGGAAAGAGACGCCAAGGCCAAGGTGATCAGCGCGAAGCTGACCAGCGATGGCCTGCCGGTGGAAATCGGCGGCACTGAAAAGATGTCGAAGTCGAAGAAAAACGGCATCGACCCGCAAACCATGATCGATCAGTACGGTGCCGATACCTGCCGTCTGTTCATGATGTTCGCCTCCCCGCCCGACATGAGCCTGGAATGGTCCGACTCGGGCGTTGAAGGCTCGCATCGCTTCCTGCGCCGCGTGTGGCGTCTGGCTCAGGCGCATATCGCTCAAGGCCCGTCGACCGGCCTGGACGTTGCGGCATTGTCCGATGAGCAGAAAGTCATCCGCCGCGCAATTCATCAGGCGATCAAACAGGCGAGCCAGGATATTGGCCAGAACCAGAAATTCAACACCGCTGTCGCGCAAGTGATGACGCTGATGAACGTGCTGGAAAAAGCCCCGCAGGACACACCGCAGGATCGCGCGCTGCTGCAAGAGGGTCTGGAAACGGTCACCCTGTTGCTGGCACCTATCACGCCGCACATCAGCCACGAGCTGTGGACGCAACTGGGCCACAATGAGCCGGTGATCGACGCTGGCTGGCCTGCATGCGATGCAAATGCGCTGGTTCAGGACAGCCTGCAACTGGTGATTCAGGTCAACGGCAAACTGCGCGGCCATATCGAAATGCCCGCCAGCGCCAGCCGCGAAGAAGTCGAAGCGGCCGCACGTATCAACGAGAACGTATTGCGCTTCACTGATGGCCTGACCATTCGCAAGGTGATCGTCGTGCCTGGCAAGCTGGTCAATATCGTCGCAAGCTGATTGGATCGGGCGCCAGGCAAACGCCGGGCGCCGAACATATTTCCAGGGTACGCACTGGCGGCCCAAACGGATTCAAGGGGAGCATCAAGATGATCAAACGCAATTTGCTGGTGATGGGCCTGGCTGTTCTGTTGAGTGCCTGTGGCTTCCAGCTGCGTGGCACCGGCACCACCGAGCTGGCGATCAAGGAGTTGGATGTCAGCGCGCGTAACGCCTATGGCGAAACCGTGACTCAACTCACTCGCCTGCTGACCAGTTCCGGCGTCAAGGTCTACACCGGCGCGCCTTACAAGCTCATGCTGACCAACGAAGCCGAAACCCAGCGCACCGTCAGCTACTCGGGCTCGGGCCGCTCGGCTGAATACCAGCTGACCACCACCCTGACCTATGAAGTGCATGGCGACAGAGATCGCTTCCTGCTCGGCGACAAGGTCAGCACGGACCGCTCCTACGTTCACGATGGCAACAACCTGACCGGTTCCGATCAGGAAGCCGCCCAGGTTCGTCAGGAAATGCGCAACGACCTGATCCAGAAATTGATGGCGCGCTTGCAGCAGATGACGCCGGCACGCCTGGAACAGCTGCAGGCCAAGGCTGACGCAGTTGCCAAGGCTGAAGCCGACGCACAGGAAGCCGCTCAGCGGATCCGTGACGAGACGCCTCAGCAGTCGCCTGTCGAAGTACCGGCCAGGTAAGTGTCCGGGGCCAGTCAGCTGGCCCCGACATGCTCTGACTCATGAAACTCGCCCCCGCCCAACTGGGTAAACACCTGCAAGGTGCACTTGCGCCTGTCTACGTGATCAGCGGCGACGACCCGCTGCTCTGCCAGGAAGCGGCTGACGCCGTGCGCGCCGCTGCGCGCCAGCAAGGCTTCGATGAGCGACAGGTGTTCAGCGCTGACGCCAGTTTCGACTGGGGTACGTTGCTTCAGGCCGGCGCCAGCATGTCACTGTTCGCCGAGCGCCGTCTTCTGGAACTGCGTTTACCCTCAGGCAAACCCGGTGACAAAGGCGCTGCGGCGCTCATGGAATACTGCGCAAGGCCGGCCGAAGACACCCTGCTACTGATCAGCCTGCCCAAGCTCGATGGCAGTGCGCAGAAAACCAAATGGGGCAAGGCACTGGTTGAGGGTGCGCAAACCCAGTTCGTGCAGATCTGGCCGGTAGACATTGGCCAACTGCCGCAATGGATTCGCCAGCGCCTCTCTCAGGCAGGGCTTGCTGCGACCCAGGACGCTGTCGAATTGATCGCTGCCCGGGTCGAAGGCAACCTGCTGGCAGCCGCGCAGGAAATCGAAAAGCTCAAGTTGATGGCCGAAGAAGGCCAGATCACCGTCGAGACAGTACAGGCGGCCGTGGCCGACAGTGCACGCTTCGATGTATTCGGTCTGACCGATGCAGTGCTCAACGGCGAAGCAGCCCATGCGTTGCGCATGCTGGAAGGCCTGCGCGGCGAAGGGGTCGAAACCCCCGTGATCCTCTGGGCCCTGACCCGCGAGCTGCGCGCACTGGCCAACATGTCCCAGCAGTTCAGTCAGGGCGTGCCGCTCGACAAAGTGTTCAGCTCGGCCCGCCCGCCAATCTGGGACAAGCGCAAGCCGCTGATGAGCAAAGCCCTGCAACGCCATTCGGCAAAACGCTGGAGCCAGCTGCTAATGGATGCACAGCGCATCGATGCGCAGATCAAGGGTCAGGCGGCAGGCTCGCCCTGGAGCAGCCTGAGCAGGCTGGCGCTGCTGATGGCCGGGCAACGGCTGGCATTGCCTGCGGAGTAGGCAGGTGCTGTCGACTCTCGTTCCCACGCTCTGCGTGGTAATGCCCTTCAGGACGCTCTGCGTCCTCTTGTGACGCGGAGCGTCACGAACTGCATGCCGACGCAGAGCATCGGCACGATAATCAAAGTGAGGCGCCTGCACTGCCCCCTTCGCGAGCAAGCTCGCTCCCACAGGTATTGCATTCAAGTCCGTGCTCAGCGTCATAGCACACGACTATTAGACACAACCGTCAATCTGCCCGATGATTTGCAGCGTTTTACAACACCCATCAGGAGTCCCCCGCCATGAGCAAGCCAAAGCGGCCGAACAAGGCCAAATCCATTATCGCCCAGCCATTGTTCCGCAGTCGTCAGGAACAACCCGCCAAGGGCAAAGGCAGCTACCGCCGCGAAGCCTTCCAGTCTAAAAGCTGGGAGGCTTCCTGCTTTATGGCGGCCTGATATCGAGCAACATCTCCGAGGCGCTTTCAACCGCTTAGCCGTGTTATGGTCTGCACCTAACGGTAATACCCTTGGACTCAAGCATGCCTTCTCGTTTTACCCATCGCCCGCAGCTGCGCCAACTCATCGCTGCCTCCAGCCTTATTGCCTTGGTAGCCTGCGCAGAAAAACCCACTGCAGCCGATGCCACGCCTCTTCAATCCAGCAAAGCACAGACAAACGCTCCTGCCGTAGCCCCTACGCCTGCGCTGGTCGTTGATGACACCCTCACGATTCAACCCGCCGTCAGCTTCAGCGAATGGCAGGCCGGTTTTCGTGTTCAGGCGTTAAAGTCAGGTATCCGGGCGGATGTATTCGATCTGGCATTCGCCGGTGTCACTCCCGACATGAGCGTGGTCAAGGCCGACCGCAGCCAGCCTGAGTTCACCCGTCCGATCTGGGAATACCTGGACGGTGCCATCTCCGCCGCACGCGTGCGCAAGGGGCAGGCGCTGCTTTCGCAGTACGCTGACGACCTGCAGAAGATCGAGCAGCAGTATGGTGTGGATCGTCAGGCGCTGGTCGCGGTATGGGGCATGGAAAGTAATTTCGGGTCGTTCCAGGGCACGCAATCCGTCATTCGCTCGCTGGCTACGCTGGCCTATGAAGGCCGTCGTCCGGGTTTTGCGCAGAGCCAATTGCTGGCCGCGCTGGAAATCATCCAGCATGGCGACATCACACCGGACAAGATGCTGGGTTCGTGGGCCGGTGCGATGGGCCAGACCCAGTTCATCCCGACCACCTACAACACCCACGCCGTCGACTTTGACGGCGATGGCCGCCGTGACATCTGGAACACTCCCGCCGATGCCCTGGCCTCCACTGCGCATTACCTGCAAAGCTCTGGCTGGCAACGTGGTCAGCCCTGGGGCTTTGAAGTGGTGCTCGGCTCCGGGTTTGATTACTCGCTGGCAGATTCGACAACCCGCAAGAGTCTTGCGGAGTGGCAGCAGTTGGGCCTGAAACAGCCGGACGGCTCGGCGATTCCAGTTGCAGCCAGCCAGCAGCAAGCCGCCTTGCTGTTGCCAGCCGGTTATCGCGGGCCAGCCTTTCTGGTGCTGGATAACTTCCGCGCCATTCTCAAGTACAACAACTCCACCTCCTACGCACTGGCGATCAGTCTGCTTTCTGACCGCTTCAAAGGGGCTGGCTACGTAGTAGGCGCATGGCCACGCGGGGACACTCCGCTGAGCCGCTCTGAACGCATTGAACTGCAAACCCTGCTCTCGGCACGCCAGTACGACGCAGGCGCACCAGACGGCATTATCGGTGCCAATACGCGCAAGGCCATTCGTAGCGCGCAGCAGTCATTCGGCTGGCCAGCCGATGGTTACCCGACGCATGAATTGCTGGAGGCCCTGCGCAAGCCTGCGGGGCAGTAATCGGGAGGACGCAGAGCGTCCAGAACGGCATGCCAACGCAGAGCATTGGCACGATAGTCCGCAGAGCATCGGCACGATAATCAACCGCAAAAAAAAGGGCCAGGTATCGCTACCTGGCCCTTCTTCGTTTCAACGCTCGCTATCTATCAGAGCATCGCCTTGGCAATCTTGGCCTGTTCGTCAGCATGGTACGAAGAACGCACCAGCGGCCCGGATGCGACGTTCTTGAAGCCCATCTTGTAACCTTCCTCGGCGAACCAGGCGAAGGTGTCCGGGTGCACGAAGCGCTGCACCGGCAGGTGGTTACGCGACGGTTGCAGGTATTGACCCAGCGTCAGCATGTCGATGTCGTGCTCGCGCATGCGCTGCATGACTTCGATAACCTCTTCATCGGTCTCGCCCAGGCCCAGCATAAGCCCGGATTTGGTCGGTACATGCGGGACCATCTGTTTGAAGCGCTGCAACAGGGTCAACGACCACTGGTAGTCCGAACCCGGACGCGCAGCCTTGTACAGACGCGGCACGGTTTCCAGGTTGTGGTTGAACACATCCGGCGGCTCGGCGGCGGTGATTTCCAGCGCCACGTCCATCCGGCCACGGTAATCCGGCACCAGCGTTTCGAGCTGTACGCCCGGCGACAGCAGGCGGATTTCACGGATGCAGTCGGCGAAGTGCTGAGCGCCGCCGTCACGCAAGTCGTCACGGTCCACCGAGGTGATGACCACGTACTTCAGACGCAGGTCGGCAATTGCGATGGCAAGGCTCTTCGGTTCGTTGACGTCGAGCGGCTTCGGACGACCATGACCCACGTCGCAGAACGGGCAGCGACGGGTGCAGATGTCGCCCATGATCATGAACGTTGCAGTGCCACCGGAGAAGCACTCGCCCAGGTTGGGGCAGGACGCCTCTTCACAGACGCTGTGCAGCTTGTGCTTGCGCAGCAATTGCTTGATACGGTCGACTTCCGGAGAAACCGGGATGCGCACGCGAATCCAGTCGGGCTTCTTCGGCAGATCTACCGTCGGGATGATCTTGACCGGGATGCGCGCAACCTTTTCCGCTCCGCGAAGCTTGACGCCCGCTTCGACTTTCGGACGGGCCACTCGCTCGGAAACATCCAGCGTCGGGATCAGGGTTTGCACGGTGTCAGTCATAATGGTTTATTCCGCCCGTAAGGGTCGCCTGCTCAGCGTAGTCGAGGTGTTTGACGAGCTGCGCACGCAGTCGGGCACTTACCTCGGAAAATTCTATCTGCCCTGCCTGATCGCTCAGTTGGGTCATGGCCAACCCGGCGTATCCGCAAGGGTTGATGCGGCGGAACGGCTCAAGGTCCATGTCGACGTTCAACGCCAGACCATGAAACGAGCAGCCGTTGCGAATGCGCAGACCGAGCGACGCGATTTTCGCGCCGTCGACGTATACACCCGGTGCATCGGCCTTGGCGGCTGCCTTGACGCCGTAGTCGGCGAGCAAGGCAATAAGGGTGTTCTCGATCCGGGTTACCAGATCGCGAACGCCGAAACCAAGGCGCCTGACGTCCAGCATCAGGTAAGCCACCAGTTGGCCCGGGCCATGATAAGTCACTTGGCCGCCACGATCGACCTGTACGACAGGAATATTGCCCGGCAGCAGCAAATGTTCGGCCTTGCCGGACTGTCCCTGGGTGAAAACCGGGGGGTGCTGGACCAGCCAGACCTCATCGGCAGCCTCGCGGCCACGCCCATCGGTAAAGCGTTGCATGGCGTGCCAGGCAGTTTCGTAATCGATCAGGCCCAGATCACGAAAACCCAGCGCAGCCGTCATCAGAGCACCATGTGCACGAAACCCGTAGCGCGAAGGGCACTATTGATATCGCGCAATTGATCTTCGCCTGTAGCGACGATGTGCAACTGGACGGTGGTGTATTTGCCGTTGCTGCTCTGACGCTCGGCGAGCGTCTTGAGGTCGACCTGTGCGTACTTGTGCAGGACTTCCATGACAGCAGCAGTAAAGCCCACGCTGGTATCACCGATCACCTTGATCGGATAGTCATCGCAGGGGAATTCGATTTTGTGCGACTTGATGTCGGTATCAGTCATGGCAGTAAAGGTCTCACAAGCCGTGACGACGGACACGCAGCCCGCTCAGATCATGAGCAGGCCGCGAGAAGGTCGGCAATAGTTACTGGAGGGTCAGTTGAACAAGCCGTAGAAGAACAGGCGGATGCTATCCCACACGCGGCGGAAAATGCCACCTTCCTCAACTGCATCAAGCGCAATCAGATTAGCGGTGTGAACCACCTGATCGTCTTTCTTGACCTCGACCTTGCCGATCACGTCGCCCTTGGCGATTGGCGCAACCAGTTGCGGGTTCATGGTCATGCTGGCGGAAAGCTTCTTCATGTCGCCTTTTGGCATGGTCATGCTCAGATCTTCAGCCAGACCGGCCTTGACCTGACGCTCGGTGCCTTTCCAGACGGCTGCCTGAGCCAGCTCGGTGCCCTTCTGATAGAAGTTCTGGGTTTCGAAGAAACGGAAGCCATAGGTCAGCAGCTTCTGGGTTTCAGCCGCGCGGGCCTGCTCGCTGTTGGTGCCGAACACTACCGCGATCAGACGCATGCCGTCACGTACAGCCGAAGACACCATGCAGTAGCCGGCTTCGTCGGTGTGACCGGTCTTCAGACCGTCAACGGTCTTGTCGCGCCACAGCAGCAGGTTGCGGTTAGGCTGCTTGATGCCGTTCCAGAAGAACTCTTTCTGCGAGTAGATCGCATAGTGAGCCGGGTCTTCGTGAATGATTGCACGCGCCAGGATCGCCATGTCGTGAGCCGACGAGTAGTGCTCGGGGTTCGGCAGACCGGTCGGGTTCATGAAGTGGCTGTTGGTCATGCCCAGGTCGCCAGCGGTCTTGTTCATCATGTCGGCAAATGCATCTTCGCTGCCGGCAATGTGCTCGGAGATCGCAACACTGGCGTCGTTACCCGACTGGATAATGATGCCGTGCAGCAGGTCGCTGACCGTCACCTGGCTGCCCACCTTGATGAACATCCGCGAACCGCCCGTGCGCCAGGCGTTTTCACTGATGGTCACCGGATCGTTCTCGCCGATCTGGCCGCGACGAATTTCCAGGGTCGCGATATAGGCGGTCATCAGCTTGGTCAGACTGGCAGGCGCCAGACGCTGGTCACCGTTGTTCTCGACCAGAACGTTACCGCTGGTGGCATCCATCAGTACGTAGGACTTGGCTGCCAGCTGCGGTGCAGCAGGCGTCATCTGCTCTGCCGCCCAGACGGTCGGGGTGATAATCAGTGGAACAAGCAGGCACAAACGTTTTGCAAAGGTGGTGATGTTCATCCGTCTCTCTAGAATCCTAATGGGCAAACATGCCCTTGCGGGCAAAACTGAACAGACCGGCGAGGCGAAAACGCCTCGGTACGGCTCGTGGCGCCAGGCTGTAACCCTGGCTGACAAAGTCGCCTGTTCGACACGCGACCTTGTGGGCAGTTACCTGCAACGCTGGCCCTGATGGCAAAGCTGCGCCGCCTGCGACTGCATACCGTCCTCTATTGTTGCCGGAGAACGATTGTCGAAAAAACTTACTGATCCGATGTCACTACGCTCGGCTGACCCAGATTGGCCGACCTGACGCTGTTTTGCAGCTGCTGGGCTTCACCCTGCGTGTCGATCGGTCCCATCCGCACTCGATAGAGCGTTTGCTGATTGCGCGCTATCGAGCTGACGAACACCGGCGCTCGAACCATCCCGCTCAATTTCGACCTCAGGAGTTCCGCAGCGTCCGGGTTGGCGAAGGCTCCCACCTGGAGAAACAGCCCAGCGGCTTGTCCTGAAGCGTTTTTTTTTGCGTCAACCTGCAACGGCACGACAGGTGCGGCGTGCTGCTGAGGGGGTGGCGTGTACTGCTCGACGGTGCCGGTCGAAGTGGACAGCGCGGGCGGCGTCGCCTGGGCAACGACCTGCGGCTGATTGAGCATCAGCGGCGCCGGACGACCACGTTGCGCCCACCATTCCTGAGGGTCGATCCCTTCTACCTTGACGCGTGCAGTGCCGGTTTCGGCGTAGCCGAGCTTTTTGGCGGCCGCATACGAAAGGTCGATGATACGGTCGGAATAGAACGGCCCGCGATCGTTGACGCGCAGGATCACCGTACGATTGTTGTCCAGGTTGGTCACTTTGACATAGCTGGGCAGCGGCAGGGTCTTGTGCGCGGCACTCATGCCGTACAGGTCGTACACCTCGCCATTGGCGGTGTTCTGGCCATGGAACTTGGTGCCGTACCAGGAGGCGGTGCCCGAAGCGACGTAACGCTTGGCATCGCTCATCGGGAAATAGGTCTTGCCCAGCACCGTATACGGGTTGGCCTTATAGGCACCGGTGTGCAGGGTCGGCGTCGCATCGGGGATGCGCGAGACATCCACATCCCACCACGGCGCGCCGTCCTTGTGGGCACGGTTGATGTCCAGCCCCGGCATCGAGCGCACCGCGGCACCGCCTTTTGGCGACTGTGACGAGGTTGTGCGTGACGGCGACGAGCAACTGGCAACCAGCACTGCGAGGCCGGTCAACGCCAGAAGCTTGAATGTTTGCAGAATTGGCGATGCCCGCATTACTTGACGCCTCGAGCTTGAACCAACGATTCAGACAGCTGATACACGGCCATGGCGTACATCACACTGCGGTTATAACGGGTGATTGCATAAAAATTGTTCAAACCCAGCCAGTATTCAGGACCATTGTCGCCTTCCAGACGGAACGCCGTCACCGGCATATCGTCGCGCAGCGCATCATGACTCGCCCAGCCCAGCTGTCGCAACTCCCCGACCGACATTACCGGATCAAGCGCAGGGCTCAACCCCTCATCAACCCGGTCGCCACGTGCGGTCGCACGGCTGACTACCGGCTGACCGGCCACCCAGCCATGACGCTTGAAGTAACTGGCAACGCTGCCGATGGCATCGTCCGGATCGGTCCAGATGTTGATATGGCCGTCGCCGTCGAAATCCACTGCATAAGCGCGGAAACTGCTCGGCATGAACTGCGGCAGGCCCATTGCCCCGGCGTACGAGCCTTTGAGGGTCAAGGGGTCAACCTGTTGTTCGCGAGCCAGCAGCAGAAACTCACGCAATTCCTTGCGGAAGAACTGTGCGCGTGGCGGGTAATCGAAACCGAGCGTCGACAACGCATCGATCACCCGGTAATTGCCGGTGTTGCGGCCGAAAAAGGTTTCCACGCCAATGATCGAAACGATGATCTGCGCCGGTACACCATATTCCTGCTCGGCGCGGGCCAGCGCGGCCTCATGCTGACGCCAGAAATCGACACCGCGGGCGATGCGCGTATCGGTGATGAACATCGGCCGATACTCTTTCCACTGCTTGACCCGTTCGGCCGGGCGGGAAATGGCATCGAGAATCGCCTGCTTGCGCTCGACCTCACGAAACAGGCTCATCAACTGCTCACCGGCAAAACCGTGATCGCGGGTCAGCTCACCGACGAATTCCGCTACCTGGGGCGAACCCTCATAGTCGCCGGCCAGTGCCTCTTGCACCGATCCAAGGATGCCTACCAGACCGACCACCGGAGCATATCGAGCCCAGTTACGCATTGCTTGCATTGAATAGTTCACCTTAATCAAACTTGAGCAATCCATTTACGGTGTGTATGGATCGACATCAAAACCCCAAACGCTGACAGTAGGGTCACCAGCGAAGTTCCGCCGTAGCTAATGAAGGGCAATGGCACCCCCACCACTGGCAGCAGGCCACTGACCATACCGATGTTGACGAAAACGTAAACAAAAAACGTCATGGTCAACGCCCCGGCCAGCAGTTTGCCGAATAATGTCTGCGCCTGTGCCGTGATCACAAGCCCACGGCCGATCAGCAGCATATAGATGATCAGCAGCGCACAGATTCCCACCAGACCGAACTCTTCACCCAGCACCGCGATGATGAAGTCGGTGTGGCTTTCCGGCAGAAAGTCCAGGTGAGACTGAGTGCCCAGCAGCCAGCCTTTGCCGAAAACGCCGCCCGAACCGATGGCTGCCTTTGACTGAATGATGTTCCAGCCGGTGCCCAGCGGATCGCTTTCCGGGTCGAGGAAGGTCAGCACGCGCTGTTTCTGGTAGTCGTGCATAAAGAAGAACCACATGGCCACCGCCGCAGGCACAGCGGCCGCCAGCACACTGATAATCCAGCGCCAGCGCAGGCCGGCCATGAACAGCACAAAGGCACCCGAGGCCAGAATCAGCAGTGACGTCCCCAGGTCAGGCTGGCGAACGATCAGAATGAACGGCACACCGACCAGGGCGAGACTGACCGCTACATGCTTCAAATGCGGGGGCAGCGTGCGTTTGGACAGATACCAGGCGATGGTCGCCGGCATGATGATCTTGAGAAACTCCGAAGGCTGGAAGCGGATCACCCCGGGAATGTTGATCCAGCGCGTCGCGCCCATGGCGTTGTGACCCATGACATCCACCACTACCAGCAGCAGGACGCCGATGACATACAGTACCGGCACCCAGCGCGCCATGAAGCGCGGCTCCAACTGGGCGATCACCACCATCGCCACCAGACCGATACCAAACGAGCTGGCCTGCTTGATGAGCAGGTCCCAGTTTTTGCCGCTGGCCGAATACAGGACGAACAGGCTGCCAGCCGCCAGGGTCAGCAACAGGATCAACAACGGGCCATCGATATGAATGCGCTGCAGAAACGTGGCACGGCGGCGCATCACGTCTTCGCTGGACAGGATGCGGTCGAAATTACTCTTCACGGGCCGCAGCCTCCAGATTCAGGGAACCGGCATACTCAGGCTTGAGATGGCCGTTTTCGTCGAGCAGCCAGGCGTCCATCACCTGACGCACAACGGGTGCAGCAACGCCGGAACCGGACTCGCCGTTCTCGACCATCACTGCAACAACGATTTTCGGGTTGTCGGCCGGTGCAAAGCCGACAAACAGGGCATGGTCACGGTGACGCTCCTGAACCTTGGTGCGGTCGTATTTCTCGCCCTGCTTGATGGCGACAACCTGAGCCGTACCGCTCTTGCCCGCGATCCGGTATTGCGCACCGATGGCAGCCTTGCGCGCCGTACCACGCGCGCCGTGCATCACTTCCTGCATACCATGGTTGACTCGCCCCCAGTTGGCCGGATCACGCAGCACGATATCCGGCATCGGGTTTTCATCCACAGGCGCCTTGCCTTCGATGGTTCTGGCCAGATGCGGACGGTTCCACACACCCTTGTTGGCCACCAGTGCGGTCGCCTGAGCCAGTTGCAACGGCGTGGCCTGCATATAGCCCTGCCCAATGCCGAGAATCAGCGTTTCGCCAGGGAACCAGGCCTGACGACGGGTCGCGCGCTTCCATTCACGGGACGGCATCAGACCGGGGGATTCCTCGAACATATCCAGCGACACTTTCTGCCCGATGCCGAACTTGTTCATGTAGGTGGAAAGCCGGTCGATGCCCAGTTTGTGCGCCAGATCGTAGAAGTACGTGTCATTGGAACGCATGATCGCGGTATCCAGATCCACCCAGCCATCGCCGGTGCGGTTCCAGTTACGGTACTTGTGATCGTAATTGGGCAGTTGGTAATACCCTGGGTCGAACACTCTTGAACCGGGCGTTACCGCACCGGCGTCCAGCCCGGCAATCGCCACGGCAGGCTTGATGGTCGAACCGGGCGGGTAAAGGCCGCGCAGAATGCGGTTGAACAGCGGTCGGTCGATGGAATCGCGCAGCTCGGCGTAGGCCTTGAAGCTGATACCGGTGACAAACAGGTTCGGATCGAAACTCGGCGCGCTGACCATCGCCAGCACTTCTCCGGTGGCCGGGTCCAGCGCCACTACCGCGCCACGACGCCCACCCAGTGCGGCCTCGGCAGCTTCCTGAAGGTTGATGTCCAGGCTCAGGACGATGTCCTTGCCGGGAATCGGGTCGGTGCGTTTCAGTACACGCAGCACGCGGCCACGGGCGTTGGTCTCGACCTCTTCGTAGCCGACCTGACCATGCAGATCGGGCTCGTAAAAGCGCTCGATACCGGTCTTGCCAATATGGTGCGTGCCGCTGTAATTGATCGGATCGAGGCTCTTGAGCTCTTTTTCGTTGATCCGCCCCATGTAACCGACCGAGTGGGCAAAATGCGGCCCTTGCGGGTAGTGCCTGACCAGTTGCGCAACCACTTCGACACCCGGCAGGCGGAACTGGTTGACGGCGATCAAGGCGATCTGCTCTTCGCTCAGTTCGAACAGGATGGGCACCGGTTCGAATGGCCGACGCCCCTGTTTCATGCGCTTTTCGAAGATGATGCGATCGTCAGGGGTGAGCTGCAGGATCTCGACAATGGTGTCGAGCACGCTGGACCACTCGCCAGCACGCTCACGGGTCATGCTGAGACTGAAACTGGGCCGGTTGTCGGCGACCACCACGCCATTACGGTCGTAGATCAGCCCACGGCTGGGCGGAATCGGCTGAACGTGAACGCGGTTGTTTTCCGACAGTGTGGAGTGATACTCGTACTGGATGACCTGCAGGTAATACAGCCGGGCAATCAGTACGCACACTAGCAACACGACCGCCACGGCACCGAACACGACCCTGCCGCGCACCAGGCGTGCGTCCTTTTCGTGGTCTTTGAGGCGGATCGGTTGAGACATTTAGGCCGTATTCACAGTAAAGACGATGCTACTTGTGATAAGGGTGCCCGGACAGGACCGTCCAGGCGCGATACATCTGTTCGCCGATCAGAATGCGCACCAGTGGATGCGGCAGGGTCAGCGGCGACAGAGACCAGCGTTGCTCACTGCGGGCACAGACTTCAGGTGCCAGCCCCTCGGGGCCGCCGACCATCAGGTTGACCGTGCGCGCATCGAGGCGCCAGCGATCGAGTTCGACCGCCAGCTGTTCGGTACTCCACGGTTTGCCATGCACTTCAAGCGTGACAATCCGCTCGCCCGGCTGCACTTTCGCCAGCATCGCCTCGCCTTCCTGACGGATGAAGCGCGCGACATCGGCGTTCTTGCCTCGGGTATTGAGCGGGATTTCCACCAGTTCCAGCGCAAGCTCGGAGGGCATCCGCTTGGCGTACTCGTGCCAACCTTCCTCCACCCACTTGGGCATGCGCGAACCCACAGCAATCAGACGCAGACGCACATCAAGGCCTTATTCGTTGCCTGGAGTGTGATGCGCAGCGCTGGCGGCACGGCTTTGTTCGGCACCCTGCCACAAGCGTTCCAGGTCGTAGAACTGGCGTGCCGCAGCGGTCATTACGTGAACGATCACATCGCCCAGGTCCAGCAGAACCCAGTCGCTGTCGCCTTTGCCTTCTTCGCTCAGGGATTTCAGGCCGGCCGCCTTGACCTTGTCACGGACGTTATCGACCAGTGCGTTCAGCTGACGGTTGGACGTACCGGTGCAGATCAGCATGTAGTCGGCGATGCTGGTCTTGTCACGCACATCGATGGTCAGGATGTCGGCACCCTTGACTTCTTCAAGGGCTGCAATCGCAACATTGATGACTTCTTCACTGCTCATTTTTTGCTTTGTCATATAAAACTCATTCAGCTCGTATGTGTGGGACCGTTCAAACGCTTATCGATCAAAGCAGTTTCAGGACGACCCATCAGTGTTCGGCGCACGGTAAAGCCCGCGCGCATCGATATAGGCCAGTACCGCGTCTGGCACCAGAAAACGTACCGACTTACCGCTGGCCAGCAGTTGACGGATCTGGGTGGCAGACACCGATAAAGGCGTCTGCCAGACGAATGTAATGTGTCCACCCGGCCCTTTCAGGGCCTTGGGGTCGCTGACCGCACGTGCCGCCAGCAGATTGCGCATGGCATCCGGCGACTCGCTGTCCGCGTCCGGGCGTTGCAGCACCACGATATGGCAGTGCTCCAGCAGTTCTTCCCACCTGTGCCAGGTCGGCAGCCCGCAAAAGGCATCCCAACCCAGCAACAGGAACAACTGGTCCTGAGGCGCCAGTTCGGCGCGCATCGATTCCAGTGTGTCGAGGGTATACGACGGTTTGTCCCGCTTCAGTTCACGGTCATCCACCGTCAAGGGCGACACACCCGCAACCGCGCTCTGAACCATCGCCAGACGGTCCTCGGCAGTGACACTCGGCATGTCACGATGCGGAGGCCTGGCGCTGGGCGTCAGGCGCAACTCATCGAGTTCCAGCAGTTCGGCCACTTCGAGCGCACCGCGCAAGTGACCGATATGAACCGGGTCAAACGTACCCCCAAGCATACCGATACGTCTGGGCAGCGCTGTCGTGGGGTTGTTCAAGTCAGGCTTGTCCGCGCAATTGACCATCACCGATCACGATGTACTTCTCGCAGGTCAACCCTTCAAGCCCGACAGGACCGCGGGCGTGCAGCTTATCAGTAGAAATGCCGATCTCGGCACCCAATCCGTATTCGAACCCGTCCGCGAAGCTGGTCGGCGCATTGACCATGACCGAACTGGAGTCGACCTCGGCCATGAACCGGCGAATCTGGCTTTGATGGTCGGAAACGATGGCATCGCTGTGATGCGAACCATAATGGTTGATGTGCTCGATGGCTTCGTCCAGCCCTGAAACGACACGAATCGACAGGATTGCAGCCAGGTATTCGGTGTGCCAGTCGTCTTCGGTGGCCGGAATAACGTCGATCAGGTCACGAGTGCGCTCGCAACCGCGCAACTCGACGCCCTTCTCGCGAAACTGCGCGGCCATGGCGGGCAGGAAATCGGCGGCGATGGTTTGATCGACCAGCAGGGTTTCCATCGCGCCGCAGATGCCGTAGCGGTAGGTCTTGGCATTGAAGGCAATCTTCTGCGCCTTGGCCAGATCGGCGTGAGCGCTGACATACACATGGCAGATGCCGTCCAGATGCTTGATGACCGGCACACGCGCATCGCGGCTGACCCGCTCGATCAGGCCCTTGCCGCCACGCGGAACGATGACGTCAACGTACTCGGGCATGGTGATCAAAGCGCCAACTGCTGCACGGTCGGTGGTTTCAACCACCTGCACCACGGCAGCAGGCAGCCCGGCCTCGGCCAGGCCACGCTCGATGCAGGCGGCAATGGCACGATTGGAATGAATGGCTTCGGAACCGCCGCGCAGGATGGTCGCATTGCCGGACTTCAGGCACAGACTGGCCGCATCAATGGTCACATTCGGACGCGACTCGTAGATGATTCCCACAACACCCAGCGGCACACGCATCTTGCCGACCTGAATACCCGACGGCCGATAGCTCATGTCGCGGATCGCACCGACCGGGTCTGCCAGACCTGCTACCTGACGCAACCCGACGATCATGCTGTCGATACGCGCGGGGGTCAGGGCCAGTCGTTCCAGCATTGCCGGCTCAAGGCCGTTGGCCTGACCATTGGCCAGGTCCAGCGCATTGGCGGCAGACAGCTCGGCGCGCGCCTCGTCCAGAGCGGCGGCAGTGGCTTGCAGGGCGCGGTTCTTCTGCGCAGTGCTGGCACGACCGATCACTCGCGAGGCTTCGCGGGCGGCGCGACCCAGGCGGGTCATGTAGTCAAGAACGGACTCAGTCATGGTCTCAGAGGTCTTGGCAAAGAGGAAAGCGGCTGATTATAGCTGTCGTGCCGCACGAACGACAGCGCAGACAGGCGGATGGTCGATATCAGTGCGCAGATTTATTGACCGGCGACTGGCATTGCAGCACGCCATGCGCATGCAGACATCGCGCATTGCGCTGAATGGCTTGTCATGATTCAGTCACGTTCAGAAACAACAAAGCCGCTAATCCAGACACATTCAGCTGCAATTAAAGTTGCGCTTGTTATTATCGGGCACCTTCTCAACGTGCCCGCCTGACTATGCCCGCTGCCCTTCCGGATCATTTCTTCCATCGCGATGCCCAGTTGCTGGCCCGCGATCTGCTGGGCAAGGTCATTCGGCATAAGGTGGGCGAGCTGTGGCTGGCCGCCCGAATCATCGAAACCGAAGCGTACTACTGCGCTGAAAAAGGCAGCCATGCTTCGCTGGGCTATACCGAAAAGCGCAAGGCACTGTTCCTCGACGGCGGGCATATCTATATGTACTACGCGCGCGGCGGTGACTCGCTGAATTTCAGCGCCGAGGGGCCGGGCAATGCAGTGCTGATCAAATCGGCATTTCCCTGGACCGACGCAACCAGCGACGAAAACGCCCTGGCGCAGATGCAGTTGAACAACCCCGACGCCAGCGGCGCAATCCGCCCGCCGCAACGGCTCTGTGCTGGCCAGACGCTGCTTTGCAAGGCGCTTGGTCTGAAAGTACCGGAGTGGGACGCCAGGCGCTTCGACCCCCAGAGGTTGCTGGTCGAAGACATCGGCCAGACACCCGAGCGCATTATCCAGACCACCCGCCTGGGTATCCCTGCCGGGCGCGATGAGCATTTGATGTATCGCTTCGTAGATGCCGGTTATGCCCGTTTCTGCACACGGAACCCTCTCAGACGCGGTCAGGTCGAAGGCCGCGACTACTTATTTCTCGATCAAGGAAACTGACCGATGGGCGATCTGCTCAATGGCATGACCGGCTGGCTGACCGCAAACCCTTCCTGGGTGGCTGTCGCGATCTTTTTGGTGGCCTTCACTGAATGCGTCGCGATCGTCGGGATCGTCGTGCCGGGCACGGTCATCATGTTTGCCATCGCCGCCTTGGCGGGCAGCGGCATACTGCCGTTGAGCGAAGTGCTGTTACTGGGTTTTCTCGGTGGGCTGCTGGGTGACGCGGTGTCGTACTTCATAGGTCGGCGCTTTCATCAGAATATCCGTCAGTTGCCCGGCTTGCGCACGCACCCGGAGTGGATGGAAGGTGCGGAAAATTACTTCCACCGTTACGGCATCGCCAGTTTGCTGGTCGGGCGCTTCATCGGCCCGCTACGCCCGATGCTGCCAATGATTGCCGGCATGTGCGACATGCCGCTGCCGCGCTTTGCGGCCGTCAGTGTACTGGCCGCGGCAGGCTGGTCGATTGCCTACCTGATGCCGGGCTGGGCGGCGGGCGCGGCCATTCGCCTGCCGCTGCCGGAAGGCTTCTGGCCTGAGGCGGCAGTGGTCGGTGCCGGTCTGGCGATTCTGTTCGGGCTGAGTATTCAGAGCAGCATTCGCCAAAAGCGTTATGCAACCAAACTTATTTCCGTGCTCAGCCTGACGCTGGTCGCGGCGCTGTTCATCGGCTGGCCCTATCTGGCAGACTTCGACAACGGCCTGATGACGCTCATTCAAGAGCATCGCAGCGAGGCCGCACAGAACATCGTGATCTTCGTCACCAGCATCGGCGACTTCAAGGCCCAGTTGCTGGCGGCCTCCCTGCTGATCATCGTGCTGGCCGTTGCCAGACAATGGCGTCACGCAGCCTTTGCCCTGACCGCAACACTGGGTACCGCGATTGCCAATGGCACCCTGAAAACGTTCTTCGCCCGCGCTCGTCCGGAGGTGCTGGTAGAGCCACTGACCACTTACAGCATGCCCAGTGGCCACAGTTCTGCGGCCTTTGCGCTGTTCATGACGCTGGCGGTGCTGGCCGGGCGCGGCCAGCCCGTGCGCCTGCGCCTGAGCTGGATGCTGGTCGGCGGCATTCCGGCACTGGCCATCGCGCTTTCCAGGGTTTATCTGGGCGTTCACTGGCCAACGGACATCCTCGCTGGAATGCTCCTGGCGTTCTGTGTCTGCGCCGCCAGCCTGGCATTCATTCAGCGCAACGACCCCTTGCCCGCCATGTCGGTCCGGGTCTGGTGGCTCATCGTCCCGGCAATGACCGCGCTGCTCGGCATTTTTGCAGTGCGCGCCCTCTCGCACGCAGTACTGCGTTACCAGTACTGATCGGCATACCTGATCGCGCCCGTACAAATCGGGTGCGACACTTCTCAAATCTGGCACCTTGCCAGTGCTCTTTCGAGGCGTTGACTACACTCCCCTGAAGCAGATGAGTGAGCAACGGCGTGGCCGAAGGAGTGCTGATGTCCCCACTGGATGGTTATGCGGCAATGCCCACCCGGCAACGCGGCGCGATCGGCATGATGGCCGCGCTGACATTGGGATTGGCGCTGCTTTGCACGCTGATAGTGGTCGACAGCGGCAGGCTGTATCTGGAAAAACGCTCGTTGCAGCGGATCGCGGACATCGCCGCCCTGGAAGCTGCGGGGCGCAGGGGGACATGCAGCGATGCGGCCACCGCCGCTGGCTTCGCCACGCAGAGCGCCACGCGTAACGGCTTTACCCCGAATACCGGAGGGCGAACGCTAACGACCCTCTGCGGCACCCTTACGGTGGGCCTGCAGAGCCAGCGCGTATTTGTCGCGGACTCCACTCAGGCACTGGCCATTCAAGTGGTCGCGGCGCATCCGGTGCCACGAAGTATTGCTGCCGGTATTGTTGCCCTGTTCGAAAAAACGCCCTCCCCTGCGAACATCACCATCAGCGCCACGGCCGTGGCTGCCAGTGCCGCGCCACTGGCGGCGCTGACCATTCGCAGTGCGACCGTAACAGTGGACAGCACTCGGGCGGCCATTCTGAATCCGCTCATCGGCAGCCTGCTCGGTGGCACGCTTAACCTGAGCGTAGCGAACTGGCAGGGCCTCGCCAGCACCGACCTCAGCCTGTTGAGCTATCTGAACCGACTCAAGACCGACCTTAACCTGACTGCGGTCGGTTACAGCGAGGTGCTCAACACATCGGTTTCTGTCAGCCAGTTGATCCAGAGTGCTATCAATGTGCTCGACCCCGGCGCGACCTTGAACGGTACGGCTACCATCGCGGGCCTGCAGGCATTGAAGCTGGCGGCTGGCGCAACCACTGTGTTGCTCGGTGACTTGCTGTCGATACAAGGCAGTTCGGACCTCGCTGCATTGAACACCAATCTGCGCCTTCTGGACCTGGTCCAGGGCATTGCGCAACTGGCCAATGACAAGACCGGCATATCCACAGCTGCGCAGATAAATGTCGGCACCCTGGCACAGGTCACCACACGATTTCAGGTGGTTGAGCCGCCTCAGTTATCGGCCATCGGCGACCCGAGCAAGATTGATCCGCTCAATCCCAAAACCGGTGCCAACCGGATCTACGTGCGCACCGCGCAGATGCGCGCGCTGGTGTCGATCAATCTGCCAGTGCTGGGCACCATTACGTCATTGGCCAACACTGCGGGCTCGGTGGTGGGCAGCCTGACACCGATCCTCAATAGCGCGTTGAGCCTGAACATCGCGGGCCTGGTGACATCAGCCACCTGCGCCGTAGGGCTAAACAGTTGCATGGTCACCGATTTCAAGTTTCTGACCTCGGACTCTTCTGCCAGCGCCGGCCCCAGGATAGATCTGAGCCTGTCGCTGGCCAGCGCCGACACCTATGTCACCGGCTACACCTGTACCAGCAACACCAGCAAAACCTTGAGTGTCAAAACAGATGCAGGATTGCTCAGCGCCAAGGTTGGCTGGATTGACAGTACGGCAGCGTTTCCTGCCAGCACTGACCCCTCGGCAATCACCGCACTGCCTCTGCCGGTGCTGGATATAGGCACCAAGACCTGCCAGAAGATAGCGGGACTGTTGGGCAACTGCACCGCCCGTACCCCCTTCGGCGGTGGCGGCATAGGTCTCACGTTCGATACGGTAAGCCAGTCGCCGCTGGGCAGCTCAACGGTCGTCAGTACAACCTTCAGCTCGCCCAATCTGCCGGAAATCAACAGCGCGCCCTATTTCCTGACAAGCGTTGCGCACACCAAACCCAGTACGTTGCTGAACGGCACGGTTTCCAGCGTAAAGGTGAATGCCTATAAACCTGCGACCAGCAATGTGCTAGGCAACGTCATTACTGGAGCAGCTGCAACGCTGAACAGCCTGACCGTTGCGCTGGACGCTATTGTGGAGAACACGCTGACCGGCTTGCTGACATCAGTCGTCGACCCGCTGTTCGAGTCACTTGGCCTGAATCTGGGTGCCACCGATGTGGGTGCCAATTTAAGCTGCAACATCGGTCAGGCGACGCTGATTATCTAACTGGCATTGAATATCGGCAGCTCGATCTGGAAACGAGCGCCCTCCCCGACGTTGCCGACGCTGAGCTGGCCGCCCATCTGATCGACGATGCCGTAGCTGACAGACAAGCCCAGTCCGGTGCCGACGCCCACCGGCTTGGTGGTGAAGAAAGGCTCGAAAATGCGCTCCAGCAAACGCGGATCAATCCCCCCGCCGTTGTCCTGAACCGCCAGCCTGATGATGTTTTCATCCCGCTCGGCCTCGACGCTGATCCACGGTTCGAAATCCCGGTCTTTTTCCCGGCGCGACAACAACGCATCACGGGCGTTGACCATCAGGTTGATCAGCACCTGCTCAAGCTGATCGACATGCCCGCGAACCTGCACGTCTTCGATCATGGTGCCGACCCGCAACTGCACACCCTTGCCCTTCATGCCTTCGGCCAGCATCGAGATAGTGCCTTCCACCGCCTGCGCCGGATCGAACAGCTGCTCCTCCACTTCGGAGCGCCGCCCGAATACCCTCATGTGGTCCACCACGCGGGCAGCGCGCTGTACCTGTGTGTCGATACGGTTGAGTTTTTCGGTGAGGTATTCGATGTCCACGTCACCGCGCCCCAGACGCTTGAGGACATTGACTACCGCCATGCGCATGACGTTGAGGGGCTGATTGATCTCGTGGGCAAGGCCTGTGGACATTTCGCCAAGCGTGGCCATTTTCGCACTCTGGTTCAATTGCATCCTGGAGCGGCGCACATCGGTGTTATCACGGCCTACAGCCTGAACCTCGACCAGCGTGCCGTGCTCGTCGAATATTCCCCGGTCAGCCCATACCCACCAGGCGTACTCACGGCCGGGCAGTTCGATACAGATTTCTTCGGTGCTCACCGGCGCTTGCGGGGTGAGTTGACCGATACGCCGAATGAACGCCTCGCGCTGCTCGTCAGAAAGCCAGTCCCCCAGATTGATCCCGGTCAGTTGTTCCGGCGTGCATTCCATGTAATTGGCCAGTGGCCGGTTGCCGAAACTCAGTACCAGCTCCGGAGAGTAGCGGCAGATCATGGCCGGTGAGTCTTCAACCAGAATGCGGTAGCGCTCTTCGCTCTGACGCACATGCTCGGCCGCCAGAGTGGCTTCGGTCACGTCCAGCCACAGGCCGACCGCCTCCACCGGCATGCCGAGGTCGTCACGCAGCAATCGCGCTTCGTCCAGCAACCAATGGTAATGGCCGTTCTTGTTGCGCAACCTGTAACGCCGACTGACAACGCCTTCGCGCAACAGCTGCCGGTTACGCTCGAACCAGATGTCGCGGTCTTCGGGGTGAATATATTCCGCCAACTGGCCGTCTACGCATTCAGCCAGCGTCCAGCCCAGCAAGGGCGTGAGGCTGTCACTGAAAAAGGTTGGCTCAAGGTTGCCGTGATCGTAGCGCTGCACGTAAATCACGGCCGGCGAGCTGGCAATCAGGTTATCCAGCCGGGCGTGAGCGGCCGCTGCTTCGGTTTCCTGATTCTTGATATCACTGACATCGAGCATGAAACCCAACACCCGCTGAACCTGACCACTGATCAGCGCCTGACCCTGAATACGAAACCAGAGGGTTTCCTGGGCAGGGTCGCTTTGCGCCAGACGCACGCAAAGCATCAGGGCTGTGCCTTTGTCACGCAACTGCGCCAGACGACTGGAAAGTTCTTGTCGATCGACCGGATGAATCAACGCCAGCCAGTCCTGACGTGACAGGCTTTCGACCCGATCACTCAGACGTAAACTGCGCGCCAGTTGCGGTGCCAGGAGGATTTCGTCACGCGCAGGCATCAGCTCCCACCAACCGGTGCCCAGCAGATCCTGAAGCACCGCCAGGCGCTCTACATGGTGACGGTTGTGCTGCTCGGACAAGCGAAAAAGCACCGGCCCGGCCAGCGCCGAACACAGGTTGAGCCACTCGCGCTCTCCCAGGTCTGGAGCCTGCTGTTGTGGGTTATAGAAGCCGAACATCAGCCACGCCTTGGCAACGTTGTCGCGGCTGTGCGGAATCAGAAAACCGTCCGCGTTGCCGAAGGCACTCTGCAGCGGCCCTTGGTCGACGCCGCCGCCAAACCTCAGTTGATGGGTAATGTTGGCGTCGAATCGATCCAGCGCATTACCCAGTCGCTGCCCGACCTGCCATAACTCCGGCGCGGTGTGGGCACTGTACTGACAGTAGACACGCCAGCCAGTGCCGCTGACTTCCGGCAATACCAGCGCCAGACAGGGAACGCGCCATAGCTGCGCCAGTTCCTCGAGCTGCTCGGTCACCACGGCAGTCAGCCGGTCCACGTTGCACACGCGCACACGCTCAGCCATCTGCCCGGCGAAGCGCAGGCATTGCTGGCGGCTGCGGGCGGCACTGGCCTCTTCCATCAAGTCGCTGATATCCAGCAGTTGCAACAGCCAGCCCTTGCCATGCGCCTGCACCCAGCCACGAGCGTGCAAGGTGTGCGCATCGGCACTCTTGAAGTCCAGGTCCAGCATGTGCCCCAGCCAGTCATGCGGCACGCCTTCAATGACCAGCGCGCTATTGGGCAGCAACAGGTTCATCAACCGCTGCGCAGCCGCCAGCGGAGCAGCAATACCCAACCGCGCAAGCAACTGCGGGCTGATGCTCTGTATCCGCCCTTCGTCATCGAGCAGCACATAAAGGTCGACCCCGACCGGGCCCGGCTCGCTTGACACGGGCACAGCCTGGGATACCGGCGGCGCTTCACCACGGCCCAGCCAACGACTCAGACGATTTTTTTCAAGGGGCAAGTTGCAGACTCGCTTGTGCAGTAAGGTTGGTCGGCAAGCGCGGAACCTCGCCGATGCCAGGGAGCGTCAATAACGGGAGTACCTGGGTCAATCGGGTCTTGGGGTACTGGATGGTCACCGTCAGAACACCGGCGGTGTAGGTCACGTTGGTATAACTGGCGTTGAAACCCAGCGCAGGTGGCATCCATGACAGCTGATTCATGACGACACTCTGTGCCTGGCTGACCAACAGGGTGTTATAGCCAGTTACTGTCGGGCTAAGGGCAACACTTCGGCGCACGGCTTCACTCGCCGCCGCATTGAAAGACTGCATCATGAGCAACGGCAGGCTATAACTCACCATGCCATAGAACACAGCAAAGAAAACAACGAACACCGCAGCGAACTCAATAGCGGCGGCACCCTGTTGCCGATCGGGCAAGGCATGCTGCAGAACGGTTTTCATATCAACGTCTACCCTGACATTTACTGCTTCAACAGAGCATAGATTCTTTCCGGAAAACAGGATGTTTTTTGCTTGATAAAACTATTTCTTCTGCTTGTCTGGTTTGCAATTTGCGCCGAACAGGACGCGCGACGCAAGCAAATTTCAAACAGCCTGACACTGGGCGCAGCAGCACTGGCCGCTGCCTGGCTGGCAGGCACAGGAACAACCTGGCTGGGCGCCGCACCGCTGGAAGCCGCGCAGACACTGGCGCTGGCACTGGGCCTGACGTTGCCTGGTTATGCGCTCGGCAAGCTGGGCGCCGGAGACGTCAAGCTGATGACCGCACTCGCGCTCGCCTCCAACAGCGCCTATTTGCTGTGCACGTTTATCGGCGCAGGCGTCGCCGTGCTGATCTGGGCGTTGCTTGCCAGGAAAGTACAGCGTCATATAAACCAACAGGTTGCGCGGCGTTACGCCTATATGTTCGCTGATGCGTCAGATAAATATCCCTTTTCACCTTTTTTGTTGGCTGGCTCGCTGCTGACAGTCGCGTTGCTCCATTAGTCGACTCTCGGCCAATTGGAAGTTTAATGCTATGTACATAGTCAGAAAGTACGACTACGGTTAATACATCGCTGTGGCGTACTGTCATCGGAATACCCGAGACGGTTCATACAACGCTTAATCATGTTTGCTGAATGGATAAAGGTTCCGGTCTGCCGGCCTTACAGCATGGAGTTGCATGTGGATAACTACCCGGTCACGAAAGTTCTGGTGGTCGATGACCAGCCTCTTATCGTTGAAGAACTCTGTGAGTTTCTGGAGAGCAGCGGCTATGAGTGCGTGCGCTGCCATTCAAGCCTTGAGGCCATCGAGCATTTCAGCAGCGACAGCGCTATTGGCATCGTAGTGTGCGACCTGGAAATGCCAGGCATGAACGGGATCGAGATGGTCGAGGCGATGAAGATGGCTGGCGGCAAGACGCATTTGTTCGAGGCCATCATGCTGACCGGACAAGCCGAGAAAAAGGATGTCATCAAGGCCCTGCGAGCCGGCATTGCCGATTACTACCAGAAGCCGGTGAACCTTGAAGAGTTGCTTGAGGGCGTCCAGTTGCAGGTGGAAGCGCTGAACGAACGGCAGAAAAATCGTCAACAATTGGGCCTGCTCAACGAGAAGCTTCAGTTTCTGGCCGCCTCCATAGACGACCTCTATCAGAATCTGGATAACGTTCAGAACAGGGCGCAGTCGGAGCGCAAAACCAGCCCCGAAAGTGATGCGCAGATGCCCGTGGCGCTGGCCAAATTGTCACCCCGCCAGCTTGATGTGGCGCGGCTGGTCAGCAAGGGGCTGACCAATTATCAGATTGCCTGCGAACTGGGCATTACCGAAAACACCGTCAAGCTCTACGTTTCCCAAGTGCTGCGCTTGACCCACATGCATAACCGCACCCAACTGGCCTTGGCATTTTCACCCGGCCAATCGGCAGAGCGGCAAAAGCTGATCGAAAGCCAGGGCTAAAAACGGAATCAGGCCTCGATTTCCGTCAACACGACGTGATAAGGCACATCCACGAGGGCCGAATGCACCTGATTGCGGCCCGCGTGCTTGGCGCAGTACAACGCCGTATCCGCCTGTGACGCAAGGCTCAGGCTGTCGTCATTCGCCCCCAGAGAAACCACTCCGGCGCTGAAAGTGCAGAACAGGTCAGTCGGCTGCGCGGGATAATGGATCTCCGCAAAGCGATGGCGAATCTCATCAAGCACTTTATGGGCACTTTGAATGTCGGTGTCCGGCATGACGATGGCAAATTCCTCACCACCGTAACGACCGATGAAGTCGGTTTTGCGCAGGCGCTGCTTGAGAAACAGCGCCAGGCTCTTGATGACGCGGTCTCCCATCGGGTGACCGTGGCTGTCGTTGACCTTCTTGAAGTGGTCGATATCGAGCATGGCAAAGCACAGCGGCTTGCCCTCGCGTCGTGAGCGAAAGCTGCAATCTTCCAGCAGTTGCAGAATGTGCGTGTGGTTGTAGAGCCCGGTCAAGCTGTCACGAACCATGCGCGACTTGAGGCTGCGGGCCCTGGCGGCGCGGTTGCGAACCGTGGTGATCAGATGACGTGGCTTGATCGGCTTGGTGAGGAAGTCATCGCCGCCCTCGCTCATGGCGTCAAGCTGCTTGTCCTGATCATCTTCGGCCGACAGGTAAATGATCGGCACGCTGACGTAGCGGTCGTTATGGCGAATGACCTTGGCCAGCTCAGTGCCGGTGCAACCGGGCATGTACATATCGAGAATGATCAGATCCGGCTGGAACTCCGCCAATTCGGACATTGCCTGAATCGGGTCGAGCAGAACCCGCGTAACAATTCCCGCTGCATTCAGAATGCGTTCGGTGTGCATTGCCTGAGCGCGGGAATCGTCGATGATCAGCACCTTATAGGGCTCGTATTGAGCAACGCAGGTCAGGACTTCGATTTTTTCCAGCAGACTCGACGCTTCCAGCGCGCCGGTCAAAAACTCCTCGCCACCGGCTCGCACCGCTGCCAGGCGGGTGGGCGTATCGGTTTCGTTAATGCTGAAAAACAACAGCGGAAGCTTCTGCTCCAGGCCTTCCTGAGCCTGAGAAGCCAGCTTCAGACCCTGACCAGGCCCGCTGAAATCCACATCCATGACAATCGCCGCCGGGTGCCGCTGCGCCATTGCGCGCTGAAACTCGGCAACACTGTGCAGCGACAGGGCGGCCAAACCGAAAAACTCCAGTTGCTTGGCCAGACGCTCGGCCCGCTCATGGTCCTGAAGCACCACATAGACCGGCTTGCGCAATGGAGGCAGCGACGTTTGCTCAAGCTGGTCGCCATGCCGCAGCCCGGTGCGGGAAAGACGTTGCATCAGACGATTGAGGTCGGTGATGACGCTGCTGTTGAGGCGACCGCGATTGGCTTCGACAGCATCGAGTGCCTGGCTGATGTCATGCGCCAGCGAAATGTGTTCAACCTGCTCGAAGCGCTCGGCAAAGCGCAGTAAGCGTAACGTCGATTCCTTAAGCTCAGCCATGTCGCCAGCCGACCACTCGGCCTTCTGCAGACGTTGCCACGTCTCCAGAATCTGGCGTGCCTGGTGGATAACCCTTTGGGCAAAGTGATGCTTCAGGCGATCTCGGCTAGGGTCTTCTGGCTCGGTCATATTGAGGCTACTGTGGTTTTACTGAGCAATACAGCTGATGGCGCTATGCTAGCACCTCCTATACAGCAGAACAGTGCCGTAAGTCACTTATTTGACAACATTTTGATGGCGCTTAGCCATTACTCAAAATCAATCGACTGATAGAGCCTGGCTATAGGCCTTGAGTTGCAACCTGGAAGTTGAAAGCAATTCGCTTCTGGCTTGAAGCTCGAAGCTTGCAGCTGCCCCGATCGCACCTTAGGGTAAGGTTGCGGTCGAACCCCACGTGAAGCATTCAACTCAAGATCGAAAGGACCCTACCATGCTGGATTGGAAGAACCGCGCAGGCAGCGCGGGTGAGCGCACCGCTGATACTTCATCGGTCAAACGCCGCGGTTACCTGGGTAACCTGTTCTATAGCCGCGCTCTGGGCGCCTTGATCTTGATTTACCTGCTGGTTGCACTGGTAGTCGGCTGGTACTGGAGCAAAGAGCCTGCACTGTTCCCGGTACAACAGAACGCTCAAGCCGCCGCCGAGCGCGAAGGCAAGCCAATGGTTATCGGCTACACGACGGTTGAAACGCTCAAGACCGTGGCTGGCACCCTGCTCAACAAGCGCGGAGGATATCTGTCCAACGACCGCATGCCACCGGGCTTGTGGCTGGACAACATTCCAAGCTGGGAATACGGCGTACTGGTGCAGGTGCGTGACTTGAGTCGTGCGCTGCGCAAAGACTTTGCCCGTTCCCAGTCTCAATCTGCCGAAGATGGCGATCTGGCTCGCGCCGAGCCGCTGTTCAACTTCAACAATCGCAGCTGGATCCTGCCTTCCAGCGAGTCGCAATACGCCGAAGGTATCAACTCTCTGAGTCGCTACCAGGCACGTTTGTCCGACCCGAACCAGAAAGGCGCGCTGTTCTATGCCCGCGCCGACAACCTGAACAACTGGCTGGGTGATGTCGGCACCCGCCTGGGCTCGCTGTCGCAACGCCTTTCGGCCAGTGTCGGTCGGGTCAAACTCAACAGCACGCTGAAAACCGAGGCCGCTGTTTCGGTCAAGCCTGGCGAAGTACCGCAGGTAGACGAGGAAATCGTCGAGACCCCGTGGCTGGAAGTGGACAACGTGTTCTATGAAGCGCGCGGTCAGGCCTGGGCTCTGTCGCATCTGCTGCGCGCCATCGAGGTCGACTTCGCCGATGTACTGGCCAAGAAGAATGCGACCGTCAGCGTGCGTCAGATCATTCGTGAGCTGGAAGCGTCCCAGGAACCGCTGTGGAGCCCGATGATCCTGAATGGCAGCCCGTTCGGTGTTTTCGCCAACCACTCGCTGGTCATGGCCAACTACATCTCGCGTGCCAACGCCGCGGTCATCGACCTGCGCCAGTTGCTGAATCAAGGCTGATGTCTATTCCTGCCAACGAGGCCGCGCACCGTGCCGCCTCGGATGCCGAGCAGATCGCCTGGGTCGACGAGCAGGACCGACTGCTCGGCTCGCGGGTCCGCGCCGATTTGCGCGAGCGCGGACTGATCGGGCGCGGCACTTATATCCTGCTGTTCAACAGTGCCGGCGAGCTTTGCGTTCATCGGCGCACACTGAGCAAAGCGATTTATCCCGGTTATTGGGATGTCGCCGCAGGCGGAATGGTGCAGGCGGATGAAAGCTATGACGAGTCCGCTGCCCGGGAGCTGGAAGAAGAGCTGGGCGTCAATGGCGTACCGTTGCAGGCCCACGAACGGTTTTTCTTCGATCAGCCGGGCAACCGGCTCTGGTGCGCCGTGTTTTCAGCCGTGTGGGACGGGCCCTTGAGATTGCAGCCCGAAGAAGTGCTGGAAGCGCGCTTCATGCCCATCGCCGACGTTCTGCATCAGGCTGAAAAAATCCCTTACTGCCCGGACTCGCTCGCGGCGCTGAAACGTTACCTGCAGCAGATAGAGAATGCTCAGTAAGCCAGTGTTCAGAAATTGGCGTATCCAGCCCCTTAGCAACCGGTCTGTTTGCCGTTACACTGCGCGACCTTTTCAAACTGGACCGGCCCTGCCGTTTCAGTAGCGCTGCCCCTGCCAGAGTGGGGCTTCGCGGTCGATGGTTCGTGTGAGCCCGACCCATCTTCAGTCCTCAACAAGAGGATTTTTGCGTGGCTAAAAAAGCCGCTTCTCTCGCCGCCCTCGGTGGCCTGGTGTTTTCAACCGACGCAGGGCGTCACTGCCCGGATTGTCGTCAGCCCGTTGCCGACTGCACCTGCAAACAGACCGCCATCCCCGAAGGTGACGGTATTGCCCGCGTGCGCCGGGAAAGCAAAGGCCGTGGCGGCAAGACCGTCACCACCATCAGTGGTGTCCCGCTGGCCGAAGAGCCGCTCAAAGACCTCGCCAAGGCCCTCAAACAGCGCTGCGGCACTGGCGGATCGCTCAAGGACGGCGTGATCGAGATTCAGGGCGATCACGTCGAACTGCTATTGGCAGAGCTGATCAAAAAAGGCTTCAAGGCTAAAAAGTCCGGCGGCTGAACCCGCGTAGCGGGCAGCGAATCAAATCGTCATTTCAACTCATTACACTGCGCCCAGCTGGCTATTGGCTGGCGCAACGACTTCTTTATAGGGGACTTCGATGTCCGTACGACGCACACGCAAAGACGATGGCAGCCAATGGACAGTTGCGGACAGCCGCAGCGTTTATGGTATTCGCCATTGGGGCGCGGGTTATTTTGCAATCAACGAAGCAGGTCGCGTTGAAGTCCGTCCCAATGGGCCGGACAGCTCGCCCATCGACCTTTACGAACAGGTCGACAACCTGCGCAAGAGCGGCCTGTCGCTGCCCTTGCTGGTGCGCTTCCCCGACATTCTGCAAGACCGTGTGCGTCAACTGACCGGTGCATTCGACAGCAACATTGCGCGCCTGGAATACCAGAGCCAATACACCGCGCTGTACCCGATCAAGGTCAACCAGCAGGAAGCGGTGGTGGAAAACATCATCGCCACGCAGAACGTCTCTATCGGCCTGGAAGCGGGTTCCAAACCGGAGCTGATGGCCGTGCTGGCATTGGCGCCCAAAGGCGGCACCATCGTCTGCAACGGTTACAAGGACCGTGAGTTCATCCGTCTGGCGCTGATGGGCCAGAAGCTGGGCCACAACGTGTTCATCGTCATCGAGAAAGAATCCGAAGTCGAGCTGGTCATCGAAGAAGCCGCCGAGCTGAAGGTCGCCCCTCAGGTGGGCCTGCGCGTGCGTCTGTCCTCCCTGGCGTCGAGCAAATGGGCAGACACCGGCGGCGAGAAATCCAAGTTCGGTCTGTCGGCCGCACAATTGCTGTCGGTGGTCGAGCGCTTCCGCAAGGCCGGGCTCGATCAGGGCATCCGCCTGCTGCACTTCCACATGGGCTCGCAGATCGCCAACCTGGCTGATTACCAGCACGGCTTCAAAGAGGCTATCCGCTATTACGGCGAACTGCGCAAACTCGGCCTGCCGGTGGATTACATCGATGTCGGCGGCGGTCTGGGCGTTGACTACGATGGCACACACTCGCGCAACGCCAGTTCGATCAACTACGACATGGACGACTACGCAGGTGTGGTGGTCGGCATGCTCAAGGAATTCTGCGATGCGCAGAGCCTGCCGCATCCGCATATTTTCTCGGAAAGCGGCCGCTCGCTGACCGCCCACCACGCCATGCTGGTGGTTCAGGTGACCGACGTCGAAAAACACAACGACGAAGTCCCGGAAATCGCCGACAAGGCCAGCCTGCCGGAAACCGTGCAATGGCTGGTGGACCTGCTGGGTCCGACCGACATCGAGATGGTCACCGAAACCTACTGGCGCGCCACGCACTACATGAGCGACATCGCAGCCCAGTATGCCGATGGCAAGATCAGCCTGTCGGAAAAGGCACTGGGCGAGCAATGCTACTTCGCCGTCTGCCGCCGCCTGTACAACTCGCTGAAGGCACGTCAACGCTCACACCGTCAGGTACTCGACGAACTCAACGACAAGCTGGCCGACAAGTACATCTGCAACTTCTCGGTGTTCCAGAGCCTGCCCGATACCTGGGCCATCGGCCAGGTGCTGCCGATTCTGCCCTTGCACCGTCTGGACGAAGAGCCGGTGCGCCGCGCCGTGCTTCAGGACCTGACCTGCGATTCCGACGGCAAAATCAAGCAGTACGTCGATGAGCAGAGCATCGAGACCAGCATGCCGGTGCACTCATTGAACGAAGGCGAAGACTATCTGCTGGGGATCTTCCTGGTAGGCGCCTACCAGGAAATTCTGGGGGACATGCACAACCTGTTCGGTGATACCGACTCGGTGAACATCTACCAGAACCCGGACGGCAGTGTTTACCACGCAGGCATCGAAACCCACGACACCATCGAAGACATGCTGCGCTACGTGCACTTGTCGCCGGAAGAACTGATGACCCATTACCGGGACAAGGTCGCCAGCGCCAAGATTACTCCGCGCGAGCGTACCTACTTCCTCGACGCCCTGCGCCTGGGGCTGACACGTTCTTCGTACCTGTCGTCCTGATTTGAGGATTTGCGATGGGGCCTGCAATCGGGCTCCATCTACTGTGACTGTGGTGCCAATGCTACGCGTTGGCGCGACGGTCATGCGCACATCGTAAGCCGCTACCAACATTCCTTGTAGGCAACGTCCTGTTCTACCTGCAGCCCTCTACCCTGCCCGTTTTCTGCGCCAGAATTCGCGGTCGCATTCCCGGTAGAGAAGCACTCCATCATGCCCGACCCCACCAGCGCGCCGCTCTTTCGTCTGGAAATTGCCCGCCTGCAGCGCTGCTTCACTGTCATATCGTTCAGCGCAAGCGAGGCGATCAGCCAGCCTTTTACATTTGAACTGGACATTCTTGGTGACGGCCTGGATCTGGACCTGACCGGCCTGATGTACAAACCTGCCTCGCTGAGCTTCGGAAGCCGGAAGAACTTTCACGGTCAGATTCAAGGCGCGACACGCAAGCATTACCAACCCGGCCCGGCGTGTTACACGCTGATAATGGGGCCTCGACTGGCCTGTCTCGGGTTACGCCACCAGTCGCGCATCTTTCAGCACATGACCGCCACCCGGATCATCACCCAGGTGCTCGAAGAACATGGCCTGAAGAACTGTTTCCGTTTTGACCTGCCGACCGAGTGCCGCGAACGCGACTGTTGCGTGCAGTATCAGGAATCCGACCTGCAACTGGTCCAGCGCCTGTGCGCAGAAGAAGGCATTCACTACCACTTTGTCCATTCACGGCATCGCCACGAATTAGTATTCGGTGCCAACCTGCACGGATTTGCGCGCAGCCCTGTCGCACGCTGGCGTCAATTCGCGCAGCAGTCCGGGGTGACCCGGTTTGCCGTCACCGAGCATGCAACGGATCTGCCCGGCAGCCGCGCAGCCCAGCACGCGTCCGGCGAGAGTACCTTGCCGTTCGTGACTTGCGCAGAACTGCTGCCGCTGGCCGACCATCCCGAGAAGAACTGGAACCACATGTGGCTGATCACCGAAGTCCGGCATCGCTTTGGCATCGTTGATGGCAATGACCGCGGGGCATCGGAACGCTACTCGAACCAGTTCAAGGCCATACCATGGGAAGTCGGCTTCAGAACGCCTGCCCCGGCACCGCGCGCGCCCATTGCGCATCTTCAGCGAGGCTGGATCATCGGCATCAGCGGCGAACCGGCACGGCTTGATGCGTCAGGCCGGGTACGCGTCCGGCTGGAATGGGAGTGGCAGCTCCCGAATGATACCGGCAGTGGCTGCTGGCTGCATCTGGCGCCGGGGCTGGATATCGAATGTCGCGTCGGCATGTCAGTGGCGGTGAGCTTTTCTGTGGATGACACACACCCACCACTGATCATCGGCTGTCTGCCGTCACAGGAAGCGCGCCGCGAGAATGATCCCGCGCCTGTCGATAACGTTCAAATGCACCTAGACCGGCAAATGTTCATCGGGCCTGACCGACTGCTGCAACTCGCAGACGGGGTCCGCCTATACCTTGGCGAAGGCAGCAAAGTCACACTGGATGCCGGGTCCAGCACGGTGCAGATCGACGATGATGGCCTGACATTGAGCAGCCCGCGCATCGGTTTTGCCAGCAAGGCGAATGGCCGTTCTTCGGGTGATCCGGACGCTATTGAATGAAATAGCACCCGCTATGCGGCACTTGGGCGAAGCGCGACGGTCTGAGGCATATCCGACTCATCTGCCAGAGCACTTCCCTTATGATGCGAGTGATTTTCCTGACACTGATGACGGGTGCCGTACTGGCAGCATTGTCCGGTTGCTCGCCCTTGAAGCTGCTCAACACGTTGAATCCGACCGGCCCTGTCGATCATGTCTACGGGCTGGCCTACGGGCAGGATCCACGGAACACGCTGGACGTTTACACCCCGCAGGCTAAACCGGCCAACGCGCCAGTCGTGGTGTTTTTCTATGGTGGCAGCTGGAACACCGGTTCGAAAGCCAATTACGCCTTCGTCGGCGAGGCATTGGCTGCGCGTGGCATGGTCGTCGTGATTGCCGACTACAGGCTCTATCCGCAAGTGCGCTACCCAAGCTTTCTGGAAGATTCGGCCAAAGCGCTGGCCTGGGCGCACAAACATGCAAAAACCTACGGTGGCGATCCTGACCGCTTGTACGTGATGGGCCACAGCGCAGGTGCCTATAACGCTGCAATGCTGGCGCTCGATCCGCGCTGGCTGGCCCGTGAAGGCTTGTCGCCGTCCATTCTCAGCGGCTGGATCGGGCTGGCCGGGCCGTACGACTTTCTGCCTATCGAGGAGGCCGATGTGAAACCGGTGTTCTTTTTCCCCAACTCACCGCCTGACTCGCAACCCATCAACCACGTCAGTTCCAGTGCGCCCCCTGCGTTGCTGATGGCCTCGAATACGGACTCGCTGGTCAACCCCAAACGCAACACCGGTGGCCTGGCGCGTGCTTTGCGCGAGGCGGGTGTGCCAGTACGCGATCTGTATTTCTCGCGCACCAACCACGGCACGCTGGTCGGCGCATTTGCCAAGCTGTTAAGCGGCCTGGCACCGGTGGTCGACGAGGTCGACATGTTCGTCAATCACACCCCGCAAAGGCTCGCGGAAAAGAACCGTGCGGCCTTGAAGAGTCAGTGAACGAACCAGCCGTCCCTGCGCGTCAATCGCCAGGCAATGGCACCAAGGCTCAGGCCGCGCAGCAGGGTAAAGGCCAGAAACGTCAGCCATAGCGCGTGATTGCCGTGGCTGGAAGCCAGATAAGCCAGCGGCGCGATGCCTGCTGCGCTGAACAGCATCGCGTTGCGCATTTCACGCGCACGGGTGGCACCGATGAACAGCCCGTCCAGCAGGTAACTCCAGACGGCCAGCAGTGGCATCAGCGCCAGATATGGCAGATAGGTCATGGCCGTTGCGCGAACCTCGGGAATATCGGTCTGCATGCTGACGAAGCCATGCCCGCCCACCAGAAACAACAGCGCAAATGCCACGCTGGCAATCAGTGACCAGCCTCCGGCGACCACCAGCGAGCGCCGCAGCGTATCCCGGTCACGCGCACCAATGGCATGGCCGCACAGCGCCTCGACTGCATGCGCCAGCCCGTCCAGTGCATGGGCAGTCAACAGCAGGCCGTTGAGCAGCAATGCGTTGGCGGCAACCGTTGCGTCACCCAGACGAGCGCCTTGCACAGTGATCAGGAACATCACCGATTGCAGCGCCAGTGTGCGCAGAAAGATGTCTCGATTCACCGCCAGCAAGGGTCTCCAGTTGCTCCATAGCCTCAGGGCTGACCAGACGATCTGCCCCGGCCAGGCGCGCAAGGTCTTGCGGGCCAGCAGCAGACCGAGCACTACGCCGGTCCACTCTGCCAGCACCGAGGCACGCGCCGAACCGACCACTCCCCAGTCCAGGCCGATGACAAACCATAGGTTGAGCGCGATATTGACCAGATTGGTGATGAGCAGAATGGCCAGTGGCGCTCTGGCGTTTTGCGCGCCGAGAAACCAGCCGACCAGCGCATAACTGGCCAGCGCCGCAGGCAGGCCGAACAGCCGGGTGTGAAAGAAATCCAGGGTCATTTGCTGCAGATCGGCAGACGGCTGCATCATCGCCAGCGCCAGATGGCTGAACGGCAAGGCGATCACACCCAGCAACAACGCCAGCCCGACGGCCAGCAACAGACCCTGTAACAAGATCCGGCGCATCGCAGCACTGTCATTGCGCCCTGCCGCCTGCGCGGCAAAACCAGTGGTGCCCATGCGTAGAAAACCCATGGCCCAGGCAAGGAAGGTGTAAAGCGTCGACCCGACCGCGACGGAACCCAACTGATGCGCGTGCGGCAGATGACCGATCACTGCGCTGTCGACGAGCGCTACCAGCGGAACGGAAATATTCGACAGAATCATCGGCGCAGCCAGCGCCCAGACACGACGATGGGTTGAGCGATGACGCCAATCGTTGAGCAACGTGGACATGAGAACTCCCGGCAAGGCGAGCATTGTAGCCAGAGCGCCGAGGCTTTGCTGTGCAGATGATGGTGGCCAGGTCATGAATGTGCAGCGCAGCGAACAGTTGTGACGCGGAGCGTCACTCAAGGCATTCCCACGCTGGTGAGCGTTAGGAACGATCGCCGCGCTCTGTGTCCTGCGCTGGCGTGCGATGAATGCGAGGAGCTACCTGTTCAATCTGACAGTAATACTTGTCATCACGACTGTTATATAGTCGCACCCTCTCTACCGTTGCCGATGAGTGCCACCATGTTCAACAAAGGATTGTTTCTGGCTTGCGCGCTTGCGTTGCTGAGCGCCTGTGATTCCTCCTCTCAGGATAAGCCTGTGCCAGCCGCGGCACCCACGACTCAGGCAGCGGTTACCGATACAAAGCCCAAACCCGCAGTCGACCTCGCCGCGCTGAGCAAGCGCTACGCAGGACGCGAACTGACCGTCATCGACGTGTCGGAAATCCAGATCGACGGTGCAAGCGCCTTGTCGGTGAGCTTTTCCGTGCCGCTCGATCCGGAACAGAAGTTCGGCGAAAAACTTCATCTGGTGGACAGCAAGAACGGCAAGGTCGACGGTGCCTGGGAGCTGTCGGACAACCTCATGGAACTGCGCCTGCGCCACCTGGAGCCGCAGCGCAAGCTGGTGCTGACCGTCGATGCCGGCCTGCAGGCCGTCAACAAGGCCACACTCGCAGCCGAATACATCAGCCGTCTGGAAACCCGTGACCTGCAAGCCACCGTCGGCTTCGCCAGCCGTGGCAGCCTGTTGCCGACGCGTCTGGCCGAGGGCCTGCCGGTCATCGCCCTGAACGTCGACAAGGTGGATGTCGAATTCTTCCGCGTCAAACCCGACTCGATGCCCAACTTCCTCGCCCAGTGGGACGGCGCGTCGAGCCTGTCCAGCTACAGCTCCGAAGAACTGCTGCCCATGGCCGAACTGGTCTACAGCGGCCGTTTCGACCTCAAGCCTGCGCGCAATACCCGTGAGACCCTGCTGCTGCCGATTGCCGGTATCAAACCCCTGCAACAGCCGGGTGTTTATCTGGCGGTCATGCGCGCTTCGGGGACCTACAGCTACTCGCAGCCGGCCACCCTGTTCACCCTCAGTGATATCGGCCTGTCGGTACACCGTTACAGCAACCGTCTGGACGTCTTCACTCAGGCGCTCGAGGGCGGCAAGGCGCTGAGCGATGTTAGCATCGACGTGTACGACGACAGCGGCAAGGTTGTCGCCCAGGGCAAGACCGACAGCGACGGCCACACTCAACTGCCGCTGCCAGCCAAGGCCGCAGTGGTGCTGGCGCACAAGGACGAACAGACCAGCATGCTGCGCCTGAACAGCTCGGCGCTGGACCTGGCCGAGTTCGACATCTCCGGCCCGCAGGCTCATCCGCTGCAATTCTTCATTTTCGGCCCGCGTGACCTGTATCGCCCCGGTGAAACCGTGCTGCTCAACGGCCTGCTGCGTGACAGCGACGGCAAGCACGTCAAGCCACAACCCATCACCGTCGAAGTGCGCCGCCCCGATGATCAGGTCAGCCGCAAATTCGTCTGGGAAGCCGACAGCAGCGGGTTCTACCAGTATCAATTGCAACTCGCCGACGAAGCGCCCACCGGTCGCTGGCAACTGGTGTTCGACCTGGGCGACAGCAAACCGCAGCTTTATGAATTCAAGGTTGAAGACTTCCTGCCCGAGCGCCTGGCTCTGGAACTCAAGGGCAGCGACACACCGGTTGCGCCTGCTGACAACCCCGAGTTCGATATCACTGGCCGCTACCTGTACGGCGCGCCCGCCTCGGGCAATACCCTGACCGGTCAGGTCTACGTGCGTCCGCTGCGCGAAGCCGTGCCGAAACTGCCGGGCTATCAGTTCGGTTCGATCACCGAAGAAGACCTCAAGCACGACCTGGAGCTGGAGCCCGTTACGCTCGACGCCGAAGGCCACTCGACGCTTGCCGTGCAGAGCGAATGGGCGCAAGCCAAATCGCCACTGCAACTGATTCTGCAAGCCAGCCTGCAAGAGTCCGGCGGGCGTCCGATCACCCGTCGTCTGGTGCAGCCGATCTGGCCTGCCGAGCACTTGCCCGGCGTGCGTGCGTTGTTCGGCAGCAGTACAGGCAGCGATGACTACGACGACGAAGCCGGCAAGGGCGAAGCGCAGACCAACGGCGACGGCCCGGCCGAATTTGAAATCGTGATGGCCGATGCCGCTGGCAACAAACTGGCCGCTGATAATGTAAAAGTCAGGTTGATTCGTGAGCGCCGCGACTACTACTGGAATTATTCGGCCAACGATGGCTGGAGCTACCACTTCAACGAGAAATTCCTCAACCTGAACGAGGAAACCCTCAACATCACCAAGGACTCGACAGCCAAAATCAGCTTCCCGGTCGAGTGGGGCCCTTACCGTGTCGAAGTGGAAGACCCGTCCACCGGTATGGTCAGCAGCCTGCGCTTCTGGGCGGGCTATCGCTGGCAGGACAACACCGATGGCGGCGCGGTCAGGCCGGATCAGGTCAAGCTGGCGCTGGACAAACCGGCCTACAACGACGGCGACACCGCCACTGTGACCGTCACGCCACCCGCTGCGGGCAAGGGCTATCTGCTGGTCGAGTCCAGCGAAGGCCCATTGTGGTGGAAGGAAATCGACGTGCCGGCCGAGGGCAAATCGTATGAAATCCCTCTGGACAAAAAATGGGCGCGCCACGATCTGTACGTCACCGCTCTGGTCATACGCCCCGGCGAGCGCAAGGCCAACGTCACACCGAAACGCGCAGTGGGAGTGCTGCACCTGCCGCTGGATCGTGCGCAACGCAAACTGGCGCTGACGGTCACCGCACCGGAGAAAATGCGCCCCAAACAGCCGCTTAAACTCAAGATTGTCGCCAAAAATGCCGATGGCAGCGTGCCAAGGCAGGTGCAAGTGCTGGTGTCGGCAGTGGACGTCGGCATTCTCAACATCACCCGCTACGCCACGCCCGACCCGTTTGCCAGCCTGTTTGGCCGCAAGCAGTATGGCGCGGACCAACTGGACATCTACGGCCAGTTGATCGAAGCCGGTCAGGGCCGTCTGGCCAGCATGGCGTTCGGTGGTGATGCGCTGGCCAAAGGCGGTAAGCGTCCGGACACCAGCGTGACCATCGTGGCACTGCAAAGCGCGCCGGTTACCCTGAACGACGCGGGTGAAGGCGAAGCGAGTGTCGACATTCCAGACTTCAACGGCGAACTGCGGGTCATGGCTCAGGCCTGGACCGACGACCGCTACGGCATGGCCGAGGCGAAAACCGTGGTGGCTGCGCCGATCATCGCCGAGCTGTCGACGCCGCGCTTCCTTGCAGGTGGCGACCAGACCAGCGTCGCGCTGGACGTCTCCAACCTGTCGGGCAAAGCACAGAAGCTGGACGTGAAGATCAGCGCTGAAGGCCAGTTGAGCATTCCTGGCGGCGATCAGAGCAAACCCTTGCAACTCAAAGAGGGGCAGCGCGTCACCCTTAAAGTGCCGGTACTGGCGCAGGGTGGACTGGGTCAGGGCAAAATCAAAGTGCTGATCGAAGGTCTGGACCTGCCCGGTGAAACCCTGCCCGCCTTCACTCGCGAGTGGAGCATCGGTGTGCGCCCTGCCTACCCGGCGATGCTCAGGCATTATCGCGCCACTCTCAACGAGCAAAGCTGGAGCCTGCCGGACGGTGCACTTGAAGCCTTCGAGCCTGCCGGTCGCGAAGCCATGCTGTCGCTGTCGAGCCGTCCGCCGCTGAACATCGGTGAACAGATTCGGGCATTGAAGGCCTACCCTTACGGTTGTCTGGAGCAGACCGCCAGCGGCCTGTATCCATCGCTGTATGCCGACGCGGCGACCCTCAAGCGTCTGGGCCTGAGCGGCGAACCGGATGCCGAACGCAAGCGCAAGGTCGAGATCGGCATCGAGCGCCTGCTGGGCATGCAACGTTACAACGGCAGCTTTGGCCTTTGGGGCTCGGACAGCGACGAGGAATACTGGCTGACCGCCTATGTCACCGACTTCCTGCTGCGCGCCCGCGATCAGGGCTTTGCCGTGCCGCCGGATGCGCTGAAGAAAGCCAGTGAACGCCTGTTGCGTTATCTGCAGGATGCCGGCCAGATTCAGGTCAATTACAGCCAGAACGCCGAACATACGCGCTTCGCCGTGCAAGCCTATGCGGGGCTGGTGCTGTCACGCAGCCAACAGGCTCCGCTAGCGGCCTTGCGCAGCCTGTTCGACCGACGCAGTGACGCCCGCTCCGGGCTGCCGCTGGTGCAACTGGCGGTTGCGCTGGAGAAGATGGGCGACAAACCGCGTGCCGATCTGGCCCTGAGCGCCGGCCTGGCAGTCAGCCGCAAAAATGAATGGCTGGCCGACTACGGCAGCTCGCTGCGTGATCAGGCGCTGATTCTGGCCTTGCTGGAAGAAAATGATCTCGCCAAGGAAAGGCGTGACGAGCGCCTGTTTGCCTTGGCCGATGAAGTGGCCGCCAATCGCTACCTGTCCACTCAGGAAAGCAACTCGCTGTTCCTTGCCGGTCGTAACCTGCTGGGTAAGGCGGAGAAGGACTGGACCGCCAGCCTCGCCAGCGGCACTCAAACCCGCGAGCTGAGCAACAAACAGCCGGGCCTCAAGCTGGACGGTGCACTGCTGGCTTCGCCGCTTTCAGTACACAATCAAGGCAGCGAGCCGCTCTATCAGCAACTGACCGTCTCCGGTTATCCAACCCAGGCGCCTGCGGCCGGTGGCGAAAATCTGAGTATTCGTCGCGAATACCTGAGCCTGAGCGGCGCGCCACTGAACGTCGGCGCCTTGAAAACCGGGCAACTGGTGCTGGTGCATCTGGAGATTGGTGCCAAACAGCGCGTACCGGATGCGTTGGTGGTGGACCTGCTGCCTGCGGGCCTGGAACTGGAAAACCAGAACCTGGCGCAAAGCTCGGCAAGCCTGGAAGACGCCAGTGAAGAAGTGAAGACGATCCGCGAATCGATGGAAAACGCCGGGATCAAGCATCAGGAATACCGCGGTGATCGTTACGTGGCGGCGCTGGATATCGACGGCAGCAGCACCGTGCACCTGCTCTACCTGGCCCGCGCAGTCACGCCGGGTACGTACCGCGTGCCGCCGCCGCAGGTCGAATCGATGTACCGCCCGAACTGGCAGGCGCTGGGCGATGCACCCGCGCAGATGGTGGTAAAGGGCAAATGATCGCTGACTGATTGGTTGGTTGGTTGGTTGGAATGCGTACCTGTGGGAGCGACCGGGGCGGCGATCCGCATTGTTCGCGAAAGGGCCGGTACATTCGCTGAAGATGTATCGTCAGGAATAAAGCCTTCGCGAACACGTTCGCTCCCACAAAGGCACGCGCTTACAGCGTGGGGGCGGAGTTAGCGCATCAATGAATGATCCAGCTCAGCAACCACAGGCCCAGCGCCAGCCAGATGATCCCGAGGATGATCGAGGCGCGCATGAATGCCCGGACAGCCGAGTAAAGCAGCATCAGGCCGATGATCAGTGCGACGATGCTGATCAGTGAAGTGTCCATGCCCAGCGTGCGGGACAGGCCATCGACAAAATTTCCTCCAGCATGGGTAAACCCGTTGAACAACCACGCCAGACCGTCGACGAAGAAGCGAATCACCGCGCCGATGGCCTGCCCGAGCCATTCAAAAAAGCCTTCTACCTGCATATGTACGTCCTGATTGGGGTCGTGAAGAAAATGATCTGTCCGCTTTGGCCGTCGCAAGGCGTGTCAGGTTCCGTGGATCATAAAGGCTCTTTGCGTTGAAACCTGAATTTCTTCTGCGTCTGCGGCAAAAACTCAAGTGGCTGGCAGGCGCGATCATGCTGCTGATCGCCCTGCTTTGGCTGGCGGATCGCCTGTGGCCGTTGCCACTGCCCAAAGACGATCTGGCCCGCGTCGTGCTGGCCGAGGACGGCACACCGCTGTGGCGCTTTGCCGATGCCAATGGCGTGTGGCGCTATCCGGTCAGCAACGAGCAGGTTTCGCCTTATTACCTTGAAGCACTGCTGACCTACGAAGACCGCTGGTTCTACAGCCATCCTGGCGTAAACCCGCTGGCGCTGGTGCGCGCCACCTGGCAAAACCTCAGTGGCGCGCGCGTGGTATCCGGTGGCAGTACGCTGTCAATGCAGGTGGCACGGCTACTCGACCCGCACTCGCGAACCTTATCCGGCAAGTTTCGCCAGTTGTGGCGCACCTTGCAGCTTGAGTGGCACCTGTCCAAGGATGAAATCCTCAGCCTGTACCTCAATCGCGCGCCATTTGGCGGCACGTTGCAAGGGGTGGCGGCCGCCAGTTGGGCGTATCTGGGCAAATCCCCACACAATCTGACTCGCGCAGAGGCTGCATTGCTCGCGGTGCTGCCACAGGCACCCAGTCGGCTGCGGCCGGACCGTCATCCACAACGGGCGCAAGCTGCCCGCGACAAGGTCCTGAGGCGTCTCGCCGAGTTTCAGGTGTGGCCGCAAGCGAGCGTGGACGAGGCTCTGGAAGAGCCGTTATGGCTGGCACCGCGACAGGAACCGAGCCTTGCGCCGCTGCTGGCCAGACGCCTTAATCGCCCCAATAGTCCGCCGCTGATCCGCACCACGCTGGATGCCTCACTGCAACGGCGCATGGAAGACCTGCTGATGGGCTGGCGCGCGCGCCTTCCGGAACGGACCTCGGCAGCGATTCTGGTAGTCGAGGCAGAAAACATGGCCGTGCGCGCTTATGTGGGTTCAGTGGACATCAACGACGCCAAACGCTTCGGGCATGTGGACATGGTGACGGCGCTGCGTTCGCCCGGCTCCACCCTCAAGCCATTCCTGTACGGCATGGCAATGGATGCCGGGCTGATCCACTCCGAATCACTGATGCAGGACGTCCCGCGTCGCTATGGCGACTACCGGCCGGGCAACTTTTCGACCGGCTTCGGCGGGCCGGTCGCGGCCAGTTCGGCGCTGTCGATGTCGCTCAACCTGCCTGCCGTACAGTTACTGGAGGTCTATGGACCGAAGCGCTTCGCCGCCGAACTGCGCAATGGCGGCGTACCGCTGACCCTGCCGCCGCTGGCCGAGCCGAATCTGGCGCTGATTCTGGGAGGTGCGGGCAGTCGGCTGGAGGATTTGGTGACGGGATACAGCGCCTTCGCTCGTGGCGGGCGAAGCGCCGATGTTCGATTGCAACCGCAGGACCGATTGCGCGAACGGCGGATGATGTCGCCAGGGGCCGCATGGATCATCCGGCGCATCCTCAGCGGCCAGTCGCGTCCGGACATAGACCCGCGCGCCGAGCTGGTACAGCGCCCGCAACTGGCCTGGAAGACCGGCACCAGCTATGGCTTCCGCGATGCCTGGGCGATTGGTGTGGGGCCGCGTTTTCTGGTCGGTGTATGGATCGGTCGCCCGGACGGCACACCGGTGCCGGGGCAGTTCGGGCTGGCGTCGGCAGCGCCACTGATGCTTCAGGTTCATGATGTGCTGGTCAATCGCGACAGCCAGCGCGGGATCGCTGCGCCGGTGCAACCGGTGCCGCTGAATGTCGGCGTGGCAGCGATCTGCTGGCCGCTGGGTCAACCGATGAGCAAAAGCGACCCGAACTGCCGTCGCCAGCGTTTCGCCTGGACACTGGACGGCACCACGCCGCCAACCTTGCAGGCGGCCGATCAGCCGCTCGGCCTGGGCTTGCAGGAACGTGTCTGGATCAACGCCAAGGGGTTACGCGTGGCGGCCGGTTGCCCGGACGCTCAAGCGCAGGACATCGCGCTTTGGCCTGCCCCTCTGGAACCCTGGCTGCCCAGGGCTGAACGACGCGAAGCCCGCCTGCCACCCGCCGACCCTGACTGCCCGCCACAGAACCTCAACCTGGCACCGCCGCTTAGCATCGTCGGCGTGCGCGAAGGCGATAACCTGCGCCTGCCAGCGAGCAGCCGTCAGGCGCTGCGCCTCAGACTCTCGGCCCTGGGCGGCAGCGGACATCGCTGGTGGTTCATTGACGGCGCGCCACTGGCGGACACCAACATCCGGCAAGACTTCACCCCGACCCTGAGCAAGCCGGGCCGTTATCAATTAAGCGTACTGGACGAAAGCGGCCAGACCGCGAGGGTTGAATTCAGCGTGGTGGAGTGAAGGTTACGAAAACGCTGTGGTCACTGAACCTGAAAGATTTTCGGCTCGGGGAACAGGTTGTTGAGCGTTTCCAGCAGACGAACGTGGTAGATGGGTTTGCGGAACAGGTCCAGCACATGCAGGCGCAACAGGTCGCTGACGTCGTCCATGTCGGCGTGCCCAGAGGTCACGATGACAGGCAGGTGCTGACGCGACGTGTGCTCGCGCAGGTGGCGGATCAGCTGGATACCGCTTTCCTCCGGCATCCGCAGATCGGTAATCACCAGCGCGATATCCGGATGGGCTGTCAGCTGGTGCAGGGCCATTTTCACGGACGACGCCGTGAAACAGCAGAACCCCTCGCCTTCGAGCAGTTCTGCAAGCTCCTCGTTCGCGTCCTCTTCGTCATCAACCAACAGCAGCTGTTGGCGGGTAGGATGGACAGCCATTTTGACACCTTTAAACGTGAATAAATGCGATCAGGATATCCAGATTACTCCTGTTGAAAAAGGCTATCTACTGACATATCTCCATCTGTGCTCAACTCACAACGCATTCTGAATAGTTGTAAACATTGCAGTGATCCTGCCGCTTATCGTGGGAACAAAAGCGACGATAGCCACTGCAACCATCGCTGCGATCAAGGCGTACTCTATACCCGAAGCAGCTTCACGGTCTTTGATAAAGGATTTAACCCGGATATAGGTACCTACGTATAGCCGTGTAAGGGACATCTCATTTCTCCTTGTGCCTTCTAGGCGCGAACATGCGTATCACATGCGAAACCGTCTGCCTGCACAGCATTGTCTCCAATACGTAAACCCACAATCTCAATAAAGCATTAACCGGAAAGTTATAAGACTGGCCATCCCCTGCGTCTGGCGTGGTCAAACGCTATGTTGTTCACGCAACAGCATTTTTATACCAAAGCACAATGGCATTCTGAGTGTCTTGAGCTAACGTCACATAACGGACGGGAACGTCGTCCGCCGCGCCACATTGCGAAGTTGTCGCACCGGTTTGAAGTTGTCCTGCAATGACAAAGGGAACGTTGCCATGAGCAGTCGCATTACCATGGTGCTTGCTGTCCTGTTTTTGCTGGGGGCGTTGATTGCCGGTTATCTGGGAATCGCCGTCAGCAAACCGGCCGAGGCACCTGCAGTTGTCACTCAGCCCACGGTGCCTGTCGCCACCGAAATATCGACTCAAACGCCCCCGACTCCGCCCGTCGAGGATGCGCTGCGCCACAACGTCGTGGTTTTGGCCCGGGACGTACCGGCCTATACCCCCATCACGGCTGAAGACCTGACCGTAGAGCGCCTCAAGGTCGCTCCGCCTGGAAGTTTCGAGCACATCGACAAACTGGTGGGCCGCAGCACTTGGCGAACACTGACGGCCGGAACCTGGCTTAGCGAGAACAGTTTTGAAGCAGGCGGCACACTGGCGCGGATGATTCGCCCTCATGAACGAGCGCTGGCGTTGCAGGTTGACGAGGTGATTGGCGCATCCGGGCAGCTCAGCCCAGGCGACTATGTGGATGTGCTGCTTTACCTGCCCGAGGACACCAGCAACCTGAATCGCTCCAGCCAGGTGGTCGTACCCGCCCTGCGAGTTCTCGGGGTTGGCGGGCTGCTCGGCCCGGATCGCAACGGCAAGCCGGTGCAGGACATCAACGCTGACGAACGCCTTAAACAGGAACAGCTGCGGATCAACGCGCGAACCGTCACCGTCGCGGTACCGGAAGCCTTGCTGGCACGGCTGATGCTGGCGTCGCAAACCGGTGTCCTGCGTCTGGCCGTGCGCAGCACCGACGAGGGCAACCTTCAGAATTACTGGGCGAGCGAAGCCGGTAGCCGTGATGCCGCCGAACGACTGGACTCTGCCAACCGCCAACTGGTCAGCTTCAGACAATTGAGCCTGGGCCCGGCCAACTCGCCGACACAGGGCGCAGCCACTCGCACGCCTCGCGCAGTCGAGGTCATACGCGGTAACCAGATCACGCAACAAACTCCCTGATTGAGCAAGGATTGCATTTGATGAGCTGTTGTTCCGTGCCAGTAATAAAACCCCGGCTGCTGGCGTTAGCCTTGGCGGCGCTGTCTGCACAATCAGCCTGGGCCGCTTCCGGCAGTTGTGCAGGACTTGCTGCAATGCCAGCGGCGGTGGAAATCGATCAAGGCATTCAGCAGGAAGTGCGCTCACCTGTGGCCATCACCCGCATTGCCGTGGGCGACCCGAAAATCGCCGATGTGCATGTCAACGGCACCGATGGCTTTCTGTTGACCGGCGTTGCGCAGGGCACCACCAGCCTGATGGTCTGGACCGCCTGCGCCACCGCTCCGCGCCAGAGCATGGTGTTCGTGCGCGGTCGGGCCACGGCGTCGATGGTAGAGACCGTCCCTGCGCCATCTGCTGATTCCGAGTTACCCAGCCAGGTGCAGACCGACATCCGCTTTATCGAAGTCAGCCGCACCAAACTCAAGGAGGCCAGTACCTCGATATTCGGCAAGGGCTCGAACAACTTTCTGTTCGGCGCGCCTGGCACGGTTCCCGGCGTCAACGTCACCCCCGGTACGGTGAGTGGCACAAGGCCGAGCATTCCGCTGAACAACAGCAATTTCAATATTGTCTGGGGAGGTGGCAGCAGCAAGGTGCTGGGCATGCTCAATGCCATGGAAAACAGCGGCTACGCCTACACCCTGGCACGACCCAGCCTTGTTGCGCTCAATGGGCAAAGTGCAAGCTTTCTGGCCGGTGGCGAGTTCCCGGTGCCTGTGCCCAATGGCGAGAGCAATGGTATTTCCATCGAGTACAAGGAGTTTGGCGTACGCCTGACCCTGACGCCGACAGTAGTGGGTCGTGACCGAATCCTGCTAAAAGTTGCCCCGGAAGTCAGCGAACTGGATTTCTCTGCTGGTATCACCATCGCTGGCACAAACGTGCCAGCGCTCAACATCCGGCGTACCGACACCAGTATCGCGCTTGCCGACGGAGAAAGCTTTGTGGTCAGTGGGCTGATCAGCTCCAGCAACGTCGGCTCGGTAGGCAAATTTCCCGGTCTGGGTGACATCCCCATTCTCGGCGCGTTTTTCCGCAACTCGCAAATCCAGCGCGATGAACGCGAACTGCTGATGATCGTCACCCCGCACCTGGTTCAACCGCTGGCTGCCAACGCGCAATTGCCCTCGCTGCCGGGTGAGGGGCTGCGCACCTACGACCCAAGCTTTCCGCGCCTGTATTTTCTGGAAAACGGCGACTTCGACCGCCGCGACGGGTTATCCAAATGAGCCAGAGCCTGAGCCAGACCTTCCTGGCAATCACTCGAAACAATACTGATCTGGAATGGCTGCAGAGTGCCCTTGGCTCACTGGGCCAGGTGGTCAGCGCAGGCACCGGCAGCCTCGACGATCTGCTCGCTCTGGTGGACGTGACCTTTGCCAGCGTGGTGTTCGTCGGGCTGGACCGTGAGCATCTGATGACCCAGAGCGCCCTGATCGAGAGTGCGCTGGAGGCCAAGCCGATGCTGGCCATCGTCGCGCTTGGCGACGGTATGGATAACCAGCTGGTGCTCAACGCGATGCGTGCCGGGGCGCGGGATTTCGTCGCTTACGGCTCTCGTTCGAGCGAGGTCGCCGGCCTGGTCAGACGTTTGAGCAAGCGCTTGCCTGCCGTGACGCCCAACCCGAACATGAGCGGCCTGTCAGTGCTGTATGGCGCGCAAGGCGATGACGACGGAGCCTTGATCGCGACGCACCTGGCGATGGTGGTGCACAAGACCGGGCAACGCACGCTGCTGCTGGACCTCGGCCTGCCGCGCGGCGACAGCCTGCTGATGCTCGGCCTTGAATCCACATTCAGCTTTGGCGATGCCCTGCGCCACTTGCGCAGGCTCGATGCAACGCTGATCGACAGTGCGTTCACCACCAGTGAAAGTGGTCTGCGCATTCTGGCGTACAGCGAAGCCGACGATCATCTGGAGCAGTCCAGCGCAGCGGAGCTTTATATGCTGCTCAGCGCCCTGCGCCAGCATTTTCAACATGTGGTCGTGAACCTCGTGGGCCAGCCGGACAGCGAGGCACTGCGCTCGCTGGTCAGCCATTGCGATCAGTTGCTGTGGTACGCCGACCAGAGCGTACTGGGCTGTCGACGTAACCTGACGGTGCTTAATAACTGGCGTGAGAAAGGCATGAGAATGCAACACGCCAGCCTGCTGATTGATCGCTATCAGCGCTCGGTCGCACCCAATTCGGAAACCGTGGCCAAGACCTTCGGCCTGCCGGTGCAGGCCGTATTGCCGCTGGCACCAGAGCTGCGCCTCAACGCCAAAAACCAGGGAGTGACGCTGTTCGAGCTGGCCTCACGCGACGCGTTGTGTTCCGGGCTGCGTCGGCTTGGCGAGCATCTGGCACGCAATGCCGAGGCTCACGATAAACCCGATCAGGGCTGGCTCGCTCGACTGTGGGGGAACAGGTAATGGCGGAAAAACTGTTTGGCATCTCGTCGCGTGGCAGCGGGCAGGCAGATGACGGCCAAGGCCTGAAACTGGTGCTGCACCGTTACATCATCGATGGCATCGAAGAAAGCGGCAAAAACCTGCTCGAAGGCTCACGACCGGCGCTGGCGCAATTTGTCATCGACAAGGTGGCCGAATACGTCGCGCGATTGCGGCTGGCTATTTCGCGCTACGAAATGGAGCGACTGGCCGAAGAGCTGGTCGATGAGCTGACCGGTTTCGGCCCGCTTGAAGTGTTGCTGCGCGACACGTCGGTCACGGAAATTCTGGTCAACGGGCCGGGCAAGGTGTTTGTCGAACGCGATGGTGTGCTGCACCACACCGATCTGCGCTTTATCGACTCACACCACGTCGAGCGCGTGATGCAGCGCATCCTCGCGCCACTCGGGCGGCGCCTGGATGAATCTTCGCCCATGGTCGATGCGCGCCTGCCCGACGGCAGCCGGGTCAATGCCATCATCCCGCCGATTGCGCTGGACGGCCCTTGCCTGTCGATCCGGAAATTTCGCAAGGACATGCTCAAGAGCGCAGATCTGGTGGCCATGCAAACCATTGATCAATCCATTTTCGAGTTTTTTCAGGAAGCGGTCGGCAAGCGCTGCAACATCCTCGTCAGCGGCGGTACCGGCACAGGCAAGACCACCATGCTCAACGTTCTGAGCCAGTTGATCGACAGCAACCAGCGCCTGGTCACTATCGAGGACGTTGCCGAGCTTCAGCTCAGCCACCCGCACGTGGTGCGTCTGGAAACCCGCCCGCCCAATGCCGAGGGGCATGGCGAGGTGCGCGCCAGCGACCTGATTCGCAACTCGCTGCGGATGCGCCCGGACCGCATCATCCTCGGCGAGATCCGTGGTGTCGAAGTGCTCGATGTATTGACGGCGATGAACACCGGCCACGACGGTTCCATGAGTACGGTTCACGCCAACAATGCTCAGGATGCTCTGCTGCGCCTGGAAACGCTGGTTGGCCTGACCGGGCGACTGATACCGGAAAAAACCCTGCGCCAGATGGTCTGCGCGGCGCTGGATGTGATTATCCAGCTGGCGCGCCTGCCTGATGGCCGACGCTGTGTCAGCGAAGTGGTGGAGGTAGTCGGCATACGCGATGACATCTATGTCACCAATACATTGTTCCGCCTTGATCGCCGCACCGGGGTCGGCTTCATGCGCGAAGCTGCACACGCCGCAGGCGATAAGCTGCGGCCAGGCTACTGACGTGCTCAGGGAGGCGGCGCAATGAATGCATCACTGGTACTCGGCCTGATCTCCTTGCTGCTGCTGACTGCGTCCATTCGCATGTTCTACCTCGCGCTCAATCAGGGCGCCAGCGAACGGGTCAGGCAGCGTCTGACCGCCGGACAGGTTCAGCCTGTGGTTGAAAAGGCTGGATGGACCTACCTGGATCGGGCCTTTTTGCGTGCAGGGTTGGGTCGACCGACCGAGCGCATGGGCTTGGCTTTGTCGCTCTATGCCTTGTTGATTCTGATCGGCTACGGACTGGGCGGCGGCATCGGCGCGGTCAGCGCGCTGCTGGCGGTGCCGCTGACCCTGCGCCTGTTTGTGTCGTGGCGCTATGAGGTGCGTGTGCGCCGCATGATCCAGCAATTGCCGCAACTGCTCGACCATACCGTACGCAGCCTCAAATCAGGCAGAACCCTCGCCGACGCGGTGCTGCACGGCATCGAAGCAACGGATCAGCCACTCAAGGACGGCATGAGCCGTATCGAGCGGAACGTGCAACTGGGCGTCAGCCTGCCGGATGCCGCGAGGGATTTCGCCGAGCTGTATGAACGCGACGAGTTTCATCTGTTTGCCCTTGGCTTGCGGGTCAATCATCGATATGGCGGCAATGCCAGCGAGCTGATGGAAAACCTGATCAAGCTGATTCGTGACCGGGAACAGGCCGGTCGCCAATTGCGCGCAATGACTGGAGAAACCCGCATGACAGCGCTAGTGCTGGCGCTGCTGCCGGTCGGCATGGCCGGCTACTTTCTGACTGTGAACCCCAGCTATCTGTTGCATATGTGGAACGATGACAGCGGGAAGATCATGTTGAGCATGGCCTTCGTTCTGCAGGCAACAGGGTGTGTGGTGCTGTGGCGCATGTTGAGGAGCATTTGAGATGGAATTGTTACTCGCTGCCGTGATGCTCGCCGCTGCCGCATTTCTGCTGCTGTCCGGCATGGCTCGGCAACGCCGTAACGAACGCTTGGTGGCAAGACGATTGAGGGGCCAGGTGATTCGCGAAAGCCGCATCGGCAGCCTGTTGCGGTTGCTCGGCGATACCCGCATTGGCCAGCGCAGCATCAGCCTGGACTCGGAAACCCAGATGTTGCTCAATCGAATCGGCTGGCGGCGCGCCAGCAAACGCTCATTGTTTGCCGCATGCCAGGTCGGCGTTCCGGTCGGCCTGATGGTCGTGGTCATTTTGGCCCAACTGCTGCTTTTCAAAGGCGTCGAGCAGCCGCTCATAGCGCCGGTATTTGCCTTGGGAATCGGCTATCTGCTGCCCAAACGAATTCTCGCGGCCGTCGCTCAGCGCCGCCAGAAACAGGTGGTGGTGGAAATTTCTACGTTTATCCCGTTGCTGCGCATCCTGTTCGAGTCCGGCATGGCCGTCGAGCAGGCGCTACGCGTGCTGAGTCTTGAAGGTAAAGACTTGCTGCCGGTGCTCTCCGAGGAAATTCGTGTGGTGCTGGTGCGAGTCGACTCCGGCCTGGAACTGGGCGAAGAACTGCGAAAAACCGCGGCCTTGCTGGCCGTCGACGAATTGAGTGACACATGTGTGATCCTCAATCAGTTGATTCATCAGGGCGGCGGCGCATTGAAGTCTCTGCTCACGCTCAAGCAACTGATTGACGACCGACGCCTGACCCGCCTGCAGGAATATATTTCCAAACTGTCGGCAAAGATGTCGGTGGTCATGATGGTGTTTCTGTTTCCAGCCCTGCTGATCGTGTTGGCGGGCCCTGGATTTATCGCCATAAGTCGCGCACTGGGCAGTTGAATCCAGTGTTACCCGTGCACGAAAGGACGCATTGCAATGAAACCAGTGATCGCACTACTCGGGCTGCTGTTGCTGAACGGATGTACCAGTGATGGCAGCGCGCTCTGGACACAAGCCACGGCTCAGTCCGGCCAATGCCCCAAACTGACATCGGATCAGGAGTTCTCCCTGAATCTGGCTCAGACCATGGCAGATGAGGGACGCTTGCATGCCAGCCTCGCCAATCTGGAAAGCCTGCCGGACAGCCTGGGCGAGGTTCGCCTGCGCAAGGCACGGGTATTACGGCTGTTGGGCAGCAACGAAGCCGAGCCGCTGTATCGCAGCCTGCTGGGCACCTGTCGGGCAGCCGAGGGTGAGCATGGGCTGGGACAACTGGCTGCGGCGCGTGGCGACAATGCGCTGGCTCAGCAACATCTGCTCATGGCCAGCAAACTGCAACCGACTGACGAAAAAATCCGCAACGACCTGGGCGTTGTCTATCTCAATCAGTTGAAACTGGAACAGGCGCGCTTCCAGTTCCTCACCGCCATGGAGCTCAAACAGTCCGATCCGCTGGCGGCAATCAATCTGGCCACCTTGCTGATCTACCAGAACAAATGGACGCAAGCCGCCGAACTGGCCTCTCGAGCCGGACTGACGCCCGAGCAGATCACCGAGGCCCAGTCGCGAGCCGAAAAAATCGGAAAAACCCGCGCCACACCTCTCGCGTCCGCCAGTACAACAGGAGCACAACCATGAAAGGCGCACTCGTCGGCAGCATTTTCACACTGTTTATCGTCAGCAGCGCCTGGGCTGCGAGCGACGAGCAATCACCTTACGCGCAGAAACAGACTGAAACCTGGCTGCAACTGCAAGCCAGCGGCAAGGCTGCATCGCCGACGCCACAAATCAATACCGCCGCCGAGCGTGACCTGAGCCTGCAACGCTGGCTGGAAACCTATAAGTACAAAATCCCCGAGTACTACGAACAGGAGGCTGGCGGCAAGTTTTCAGCGGGTAGCAAGTAGCCTCGCGGGGTGGTTCTGTTACCTGAATGACACCGCACCTTACAAACCTCCTGGCAGCAGGCCGCGAAACACTCCGCTATCATGCGCGGACTTTCGAGATTCGAGACTGCCATGCGCCGTTTGTTATGCCTGATGTTATTGATCCTGGCCCTGCCCGCCTCCGGTGCCGGTCTGCTGGACAGCCGCCCGTCGTCAACCCTGGGCGGCGGCTCGCTGGATAACAGCAAGGATTTCCTGCCAGTGCGTCAGGCTTTTCAGCTGAGCCTGATCGAAACCACACCAGAATCGATCAAGCTGAGGCTGGTCGCCACCGATGGCTATTATCTGTATCGCCATCGTTTCCAGTTTCGCACCGAGCCTGCTGATATCGGCCTGGGCGAAGCGCAACTGCCCAAGGGCGAACAGAAACACGACGAATACTTTGGCGATGTCGAGGTCTATCACGGCATTCTCGACATCGACCTGCCACGCAAACCCGGTGAACAACGCCCCTTCACGCTCGCTGTCACCTATCAGGGCTGCGCCGACAAGGGCCTGTGCTATCCGCCTGAAACCGAGCGTTTGAACATTGGCGATGTGGCCGCCAGCCCGGCCGCCTCGGCATCCGCCACTACAGCAGCCACCGCAGCCGCCTGGAGCTGGAAAGAACTGGCGCTGTTTTTCCTCGCAGGCGTAGGCCTGACCTTCACCCCCTGTGTACTGCCCATGCTGCCGATTCTGTCCGGCGTGGTGCTACGCGGCAAGGTTGGCGGCCTGCGCGGCCTTAGCCTGTCACTGGCTTACGTACTGCCGATGGCGGCCTGTTTTGCCTTGCTTGGCGCGCTGATGGGTATGTTTGGCGCGAGTCTGAATCTGCAGGCACGCCTGCAATCGGCCTGGGTGCTGGTGCCGTTTTCGGCGTTTTTCGTGATCTTTGCCATCGCCATGTTTGGCGCTTTCGAGCTGCGTCTGCCGCAGTCGATCAGTTCTCGTCTGGACCGTATCGCCGGCAAGACTGAAGGCGGATCACTCTGGGGCGCAGCAGTGCTGGGCGTGGTTTCCAGCCTGCTGGTCTCCCCCTGTGTTTCCGCCCCTCTGGCCGGTGCGTTGCTGTATATCAGCGCCAGCGGCGACGCTGTTGGTGGCGGGTTGAAACTGTTTGCGCTGGGCCTGGGCATGGGCGCGCCATTGCTGTTGATAGCCACCGGTGGTGCTGCATGGCTGCCGAAAAGCGGGCCTTGGCTGGTCACGGTGAAAAATGCAATCGGTGTACTGCTGCTGGCGCTGGCCATCGGTTTGCTGAGCCGCGTTTTGCCGGGCCAGGTCACCTTGTTGCTGGTCGGCCTGCTGTCTGCGGGTGTTGCGCTGTTTCTCGGCGCACTGGAGTTCACTGAAAAGACCACTCGGCAAAAGCTCGCTCAACTGCTCGGTCTGGCGCTGTTGGTTTATGCGCTGGCCAGCTGGTATGGCGCGCTGTCCGGACAAACCGACCCGCTGCGTCCGCTGGGCCGCGAATACGCCACGGCAAACAACCCAACAGTCACATCAAGCTCGAACCAGTGGCAAACCATCACCACCTCAGCCGAACTGGACCGCGTGATGCAGGAAGCGCAAAACGCAGGCAAACCGCTGTTGCTCGACTGGTACGCTGACTGGTGCATCAGTTGCAAGGTCATCGAGCACGAAGTTCTCCCCGATCCCGGAGTCGTTGCCGGGTTATCGGGTTACAGTCTGGTTCGCTTCGACATGACCGACAGCAACGCAGAGCAACGTGCCCTGCTCGACCGCTACAAGCTATTCGGTCCTCCCGCGCTGCTGTTTTTCGCAAAAAACGGCGAAGAGCTGCAAAATGTGCGAGTCGTCGGCGAAATCGACGCCACGGGCCTGATTGAACGCTTGAATAGGGCAAATGACCAAAACTAAACGGTGAGTCACAAACTTTGCGCGAATATCGCTCATCGTGCTGGCTACTGTTGTTAACTGGACAGTCCATTGCCCTTCCGGCATAGTCGCCGGGCGTAAACCGCTCGCAGACAATAAAAGGAACACGCAATGGCGACTATCCTGGTCCTTCACGGGCCCAACCTGAACCTGCTGGGCACTCGGGAACCCGGGGTCTACGGCACCATTACCCTGCCCCAGATCAATCAGGACCTGGAGCAACGCGCGCGCGATGCCGGTCACCATCTGATGTACCTGCAAAGCAATGCCGAGTATGAACTGATCGACCGTATTCACGCCGCCCGCGGTGAGGGTGTGGACTTTATTTTGATCAATCCGGCCGCTTTTACGCACACAAGCGTTGCAATACGTGACGCGCTGATGGGAGTGAGCATCCCATTCATCGAAGTGCATTTATCAAACGTGCACAAACGCGAACCTTTCCGCCATCACTCCTACTTTTCAGATGTCGCTGTAGGAGTGATCTGCGGCCTGGGAGCCAGCGGATACCGCCTGGCCCTGGAAGCCGCCCTGGAACAACTGGCCGCCAGTGCCAAGCCATGACGAGTCCAGCCTGAAGCTGACCACATCGCTTGAAACGGCCGACAAATTGCCCTTACAGAACCTTGGGAGTTGATTAATGGATATTCGCAAAGTCAAGAAGCTGATCGAATTGCTGGAAGAGTCCGGTATCGACGAGCTGGAAATTCGTGAAGGCGAAGAGTCCGTACGGATCAGCCGTCACAGCAAGACTCCAGCGCAGCCTTACTACGCGCCAGCCCCGGTTGCTGCGCCTGTCGCCGCACCGGCTCCAGCAGCCGCTCCGGCCGCAGCAGAAGCACCATCGGCTCCGAAACTGAACGGCTTTGTGGTCAAGTCGCCAATGGTCGGTACGTTCTACCGCACCCCGGCACCTACTTCGCCTGCATTCGTCGAAGTGGGTCAGACCGTCAAGAAAGGCGACACCATCTGCATCGTTGAAGCGATGAAAATGATGAACCACATCCAGGCAGAAGCCAGCGGCGTGATCGAATCCATCCTGGTAGAAAACGGTCAGCCGGTTGAGTTTGACCAGCCGCTGTTCACAATCGTTTGACCCGGGGAGAGCCTGCGATGTTGGAAAAAGTTCTAATCGCCAACCGCGGCGAAATTGCCTTGCGCATCTTGCGTGCCTGTAAAGAACTGGGCATCAAGACCGTCGCTGTACACTCCACGGCAGATCGCGAGTTGATGCACCTGGGCCTGGCAGACGAAACCGTCTGCATTGGTCCGGCACCAGCCAATCTGTCCTACCTGAACATTCCGGCGATCATCTCGGCTGCCGAAGTGACCGGCGCCACGGCGATCCACCCTGGCTACGGCTTCCTCGCTGAAAACGCCGATTTCGCCGAACAGGTCGAAAAATCGGGCTTTGCCTTCATCGGCCCGAAAGCAGACACCATCCGCCTGATGGGCGACAAGGTTTCTGCCAAGGACGCCATGAAGCTGGCCAACGTGCCAACCGTTCCGGGTTCCGACGGCCCGCTGCCGGAAGACGAATCAACCGCTCTGCGCATCGGTCGTGAAGTGGGTTACCCGGTGATCATCAAGGCCGCCGGTGGCGGTGGTGGTCGCGGCATGCGTGTGGTTCATCGCGAAGAAGACCTGATCGAAGCTGCCTCCCAGACCCGCGCAGAAGCTGCGGCCTGGTTCAGCAACCCGATGGTCTACCTGGAAAAATACCTGACCAACCCGCGTCACGTGGAAGTCCAGGTTATTTCCGACGGTCAGGGCCAGGCGATTCATCTGGGCGACCGCGACTGCTCGCTGCAGCGCCGTCACCAGAAGGTTCTGGAAGAAGCACCGGCACCGTTCATCGACGAACAGGCACGTGCAGATGTTCTGGCTGCCTGCGTCAAGGCATGTATCGATATCGGCTATCGCGGCGCGGGTACTTTCGAGTTCCTGTACGAGAACGGCCGTTTCTACTTCATCGAAATGAACACCCGTGTTCAGGTGGAGCACCCGGTATCCGAAATGGTCACCGGTATCGACATCGTCAAGGAGATGCTCAGCATCGCCGCCGGCAACAAACTGTCGTACACCCAGGATGACGTGGTCATCAAAGGGCATGCGCTGGAATGCCGGATCAACGCTGAAGACCCGAAAACCTTCGTTCCAAGCCCAGGTCTGGTCAAGCACTTCCACGCACCAGGCGGCAACGGTGTGCGGGTCGATTCGCACCTGTACAGCGGCTACAAGGTTCCGTCCAACTACGACTCGCTGATCGGCAAAGTGATCACCTGGGGCGCGACCCGCGAAGAAGCCATGGCACGCATGCGCAATGCCCTGGACGAAATCGTGGTCGACGGGATCAAGACCAATATCCCGCTGCACCGTGATCTGACCCGTGATGAAGGCTTCTGCGAAGGCGGAGTCAACATCCACTACCTGGAGCACAAACTGGCCAATCAATAAGCCAGTGTGTTTCAGAACGACAAAGCCGCAGCGATGCGGCTTTGTTGTTTGCAGCGCATAGCAGTAAACTTGCCCGCTTCCTGCGGCCGCGCCGGCCGTGCAAGCCGCACTTAATTTCCGAATCGAAGGTAATCCGCCATGCCTTGGCTGCAAGTCCGTCTCGCCATCAGCCCAGAACAAGCCGAAACCTACGAAGACGCCCTTCTTGAAGTCGGCGCCGTGTCCGTGACATTCATGGACGCCGAAGACCAGCCGATTTTCGAGCCTGAACTCAACACCACGCCGCTATGGACACACACCCATTTGCTGGCGCTGTTCGAAGCCGACACCAATGCCGAAATGGCCTTGGCACACCTGAGCCTGCTGACCGGCGAAGAACTGCCCGAGCACAGCGCCGAAGTCATCGAAGATCAGGACTGGGAGCGCAGCTGGATGGATAACTTCCAGCCAATGTGTTTCGGCAAGCGCCTGTGGATCGTGCCAAGCTGGCATGCTGCACCGCAACCGGATGCCGTGAACCTGCTGCTTGATCCTGGCCTGGCATTCGGCACCGGCACCCATCCGACCACCGCACTGTGCCTTGAATGGCTGGACGGCCAGGACCTCAAAGGCTGCAACGTGCTGGATTTCGGCTGCGGCTCGGGCATTCTGGCCATCGCCGCCCTGCTGCTGGGTGCCGAACAGGCCGTGGGTACTGACATCGACGTGCAGGCACTGGAAGCCTCTCGTGACAATGCCGGACGCAATAATATCGCTGCCGAGCGCTTCCCGCTGTACTTGCCCGAGGACCTGCCGCACCAGCAAGCCGATGTGCTGGTCGCCAACATTCTGGCTGGCCCGCTGGTTTCCCTGGCACCGCAACTGGCATCGCTGGTCAGAACCGGCGGTCGCCTGGCCCTGTCAGGCATCCTGGCCGAACAGGGTGAGGAAGTCGCTGCGGCCTATGCTGAAAGCTTTGATCTGGACCCGATCGCAAACCGAGATGGCTGGGTACGCATCACGGGACGCCGCCGTTAACCGCCGCTTCAACCGGACAGCCGCATGACCGACAGTTTTGTCACCCAGTGCCCGCACTGCCAGACCAGTTTCAGAGTCAGCCACGCTCAACTGAGCGTGGCCCGCGGCGTGGTGCGATGTGGCGCCTGCCTGCAGGTTTTCAACGCAGCCCGGCAGTTGCTGGAGCAGCGCGCCATAGTCGACTCCGAAAAGGAGGCCCTGAGCGCCGCACCGGTGGTCATAGCCCCGCCCCAACCAGAGCCTGCGTCGACGCCCGAACCCGAGCTGAAGCCAGAACCGGAAAAGGCACTTGAAGACGATGACCCCTGGCAGGTCAGCGAGCTGGATCTGGACAATCTGAACCTGGACGAAGAACTGGCTCGCCTCGAACAGCGCGAGACTCGACGACCCGACACCTTCGCCCGCCCGGCCAGCGATGACGGCACTGACGATGAGAGCCTTACCGCGAAGCGTGACAACCGCCAGACCGACGAGGCTGCCTGGGTCGGCACGCTGCACAACGACGATGTCGAACGTCTGCCCGAGCTGCACGCCGAGGTCATCCCCGACCCGGATTCGCCCGAAGACCCGGAGCCGTTGCCCGACGACAAAAGGACCGAGCCCTCGCTGTCACTGGACAAGCACCTGGACGATGACGAACCCGTCGTGCTTGTTACCACACCGCGCAAGGCCCTGCCTGCCGAGAAAGTGCAACGCTGGTCAGCCGTGGATGACGACGAAGATCAGGACGACGACGAACCAGAACCTGAACCCCGTGGCAGACGCAGCCGTAACGAACCTGCAGTGCGCGAGCAGGCACTGCTTGACCTGACTGACGACCCTTTGCAACTGGACTGGCAGCCGCCCAAACCGCGCTGGGGCCGACGCCTTGCGTGGGGCCTGTTGATCGTACTGGCTCTGGCGGGTCTGGCCGGTCAATACGTCTGGTACCATTTCGATCAACTGGCTCGCCAGGATCAGTATCGCCCGTGGTTCCAGCAGGTTTGCCCGCAAATTGGCTGCAAGGTGCCGACCAAGGTGGACATATCCCAGCTCAAGAGCAGCAACCTGGTGGTACGCAGCCATCCTGAGTTTCAGGGGGCTCTGGTGGTGGACGCGATCATCTACAACCGTGCCTCGTTTTCCCAGCCGTTCCCGCTGCTGGAGCTGCGTTTTTCCGATACCGGCGGTCAGTTGATTGCCAGTCGTCGGTTCAAGCCCGGTGAATACCTGAGCGGCGAAATGGCCGGCAAGGAAGAGATGCCACCGCAAACGCCGATCCATATCGCGCTGGATATCCTTGATCCAGGCGCCAAGGCCGTGAATTACAGCCTGAACTTCCGTTCGCCGGAATGACAGGCCCACTGCCATAACGTCGGCTTTACTTGATCCAATACAGGCTCGTTATGCCAGGGAACGCCGCATGATCGCAGAATTTACAGTGCTAAATGCCGTGTAATCGTTCCCTGCAAGCGCCGCAACGAGCTGTTCAGATTTTATCCAATTCAGCCTTTATCCAGTCATCGAGAGCGGGTATCATGCCAACCCTTTTTCAAACTCTCGGTTCGATCTGACGGTGGCGCAAGCGGCTGGTGGGACGGGCCGTTGCAGACCGGGTGAAACGGTTTTTTACACGGCCTGCGGATGATTTGGCCTCCACAACAGGTAAGGCTATGTCGGCAGTACGCATCGGCCCATATACAGTGCAAAACGGCTTGGTCCTCGCCCCGATGGCGGGCGTCACCGACCAGCCTTTCCGTCAGCTGTGCCGACGACTCGGTGCGGGCCTGGTGGTTTCGGAGATGGTCACCAGTGACATGAGCCTGTGGAACAGCCGCAAATCGCGTCTGCGCATGATCCACGAAGGTGATCCCGAGCCACGCTCGGTACAGATCGCCGGTGGTGATCCGCAGATGCTGGCAGACGCAGCACGTGCCAATGTCGAACTGGGTGCCCAGATCATCGACATCAACATGGGTTGCCCGGCCAAGAAGGTCTGTAACAAGGCAGCAGGCTCGGCGCTGTTGAAAGACGAGCAACTGGTGAACGACATCCTGCAGGCCGTCGTGGCTGCTGTCGATGTGCCGGTCACGCTGAAGATCCGCACCGGATGGGATCGCGACAACCGAAATGGTCTGACGGTGGCGAAAATCGCCGAGCAGGCCGGTATTCAGGCACTGGCGGTACACGGGCGAACCCGTGCCGACCTTTACACCGGCGAAGCCGAGTACGACACCATTGCCATGATCAAACAGGCAGTGTCGATACCGGTGTTTGCCAACGGCGACATCGATTCACCCGAAAAAGCCCGGCGCGTGCTACAGGCCACCGGCGCAGACGGGTTACTGATTGGCAGGGCCGCCCAGGGGCGTCCCTGGATTTTCCGCGAGATAGAACACTTTCTGCGTACCGGAGAAAAACTCCCGGCGCCGCAGTCGAGTGAAGTGGAACGTATTCTGCTTGAGCATCTGGCAGCGCTCCACGTTTTCTATGGAGATGTGATGGGCGTGCGTATTGCACGCAAACACGTCAGTTGGTATCTCGCAACCCTGCCGGGCGCCAGAGAGTTTCGCGCCCACTTCAATCGTTTGGAAGATACGGAAGCACAGTGCGCCAACGTCCGGGAGTTCTTCAGCCAAGGCTGCAAGGGCCCGGATAACGAGAATGATAAAGAGGTGGCCGCATGACGATGATGACCGAGACTTTAGTGAGTGGAACAACACCCGTGAGCGACAACGTCAATTTGAAACAGCACCTCAACACGCCGAGCGAAGAGGGTCAGACCCTGCGCGGAAGTGTCGAGAAGGCGCTGCACAATTATTTCGCCCACCTCGAAGGCGCATCCGTCACTGACGTCTACAACCTGGTGTTGTCGGAAGTCGAGGCTCCGCTTCTGGAAAGCGTGATGAACTACGTCAAGGGCAACCAGACGAAGGCTTCCGAGCTGCTGGGACTGAACCGCGGCACGCTGCGCAAGAAACTCAAACAGTACGATCTGCTTTAAAGCATTCAAAACAGAAAAGGCGACCTTGCACCGCGGTCGCTTTTTTTTGCTGACTTCTTTTGCTTTTGATGGAAATCGAGATGACCGACCAGACTACCCGCCTGCCTATCCGTCGCGCCCTGATCAGCGTATCCGACAAGACAGGAATCCTTGAGTTTGCCCGCGAGCTTGAAGCGCTGGGCGTCGAGATTCTTTCCACTGGCGGTACGTTCAAACTGCTCAAGGACAACGGCGTCGCGGCAGTCGAAGTGGCTGACTACACCGGCTTCGCTGAAATGATGGATGGCCGGGTCAAGACTCTGCACCCCATGATCCACGGCGGTATTCTGGGTCGTCGCGGCATCGACGACGCCATCATGACCGAGCACGGCATCAAGCCGATCGATCTGGTTGCCGTCAATCTGTATCCGTTTGAAGCCACTGTCTCCAAACCGGGCTGCGACCTGCCGACCGCCATCGAAAACATCGATATCGGCGGCCCGACCATGGTCCGCTCCGCTGCGAAGAACCATAAAGATGTCGCAATCGTGGTCAACGCCAGTGACTACGGCCAGGTATTGGAAAGCCTCAAGGCTGGCGGCCTGACCTACGCACAGCGCTTCGACCTGATGCTCAAGGCGTTCGAGCACACCGCCGCCTACGACGGCATGATCGCCAACTACCTGGGCGGCGTCGACCAGACTGCCGAAACCCTGAGCACCGAAGGCCGCAGTCAGTTCCCGCGCACCTTCAACACCCAGTTCGTCAAGGCTCAGGAAATGCGCTACGGCGAGAACCCGCACCAGAGTGCGGCGTTCTACGTCGAAGCCAAACCTGCCGAGGTCGGCATTGCCACCGCCACCCAGCTGCAAGGCAAGGAACTGTCGTTCAACAACGTCGCCGATACCGACGCCGCGCTGGAATGCGTCAAGAGCTTCGTCAAACCGGCCTGCGTGATCGTCAAGCACGCCAACCCATGCGGTGTCGCGGTCTGCCCGGATGATGAAGGCGGCATTCGTCAGGCGTACGAGCTGGCCTATGCCACCGACTCCGAGTCGGCATTTGGCGGCATCATCGCCTTCAACCGCGAGCTGGACGCAGCAACGGCCAAGGCCATCGTCGAGCGCCAGTTCGTCGAAGTGATCATCGCGCCAAGCGTCAGCGCCGAAGCGCGTGCCATCGTGGCCAGCAAAGCCAATGTGCGCCTGCTGACCAGCGGCCAGTGGAGCGAGCGTCTGCCTGCCTGGGACTACAAACGCGTCAATGGCGGCTTGCTGGTACAGAGCCGCGATATCGGCATGATCACTCAGGCAGACCTCAAGGTCGTTACCCAGCGTGCCCCTACCGAACACGAAATGCACGACCTGATCTTTGCCTGGAAAGTCGCCAAGTACGTCAAGTCCAACGCCATCGTCTACGCCCGCAACCGCCAGACCGTCGGCGTCGGCGCAGGCCAGATGAGCCGCGTGAACTCGGCACGCATCGCCGCTATCAAGGCCGAGCATGCAGGGCTGCAGGTACAGGGCGCGGTCATGGCCTCCGATGCGTTCTTCCCGTTCCGTGACGGTATCGACAACGCGGCCAAGGTCGGCATCACTGCCGTCATCCAGCCCGGCGGCTCGATGCGTGACAACGAAGTGATTGCAGCAGCAGACGAAGCCGGCATCGCGATGGTCTTCACCGGCATGCGTCACTTCCGGCACTAATCAGAAAAACGGCCGCACTGGCGCAGGCGTCTGCTGCGCCAGTGCGGTCTCGTACGGCGGTTGGGTCGCCTCAGGCACACCGCGTACTCCAGAATCAGCGTCATCGAGGTTTTTGAAATGAATGTTTTGATCATTGGCAGCGGCGGTCGTGAACACGCCCTGGCATGGAAAGTCGCTCAGGACCCACGTGTGCAGAAGGTGTTCGTCGCACCCGGCAACGCGGGCACGGCCATCGAAGCCAAATGCGAGAACGTGGCTATCGACGTTCTGGCACTGGAGCAACTGGCGGATTTCGCTGAAAAGAACGTTTCACTGACCATCGTCGGTCCTGAAGTGCCTCTGGTTGCAGGCGTTGTCGACCTGTTCCGCAGCCGTGGTCTGGACTGCTTCGGTCCGACCGCCGGCGCTGCGCAGCTTGAGGGTTCCAAGGCATTTACCAAGGACTTCCTGGCGCGCCACAAGATCCCTACTGCCGACTATCAGAACTTCACCGAGATCGAGCCTGCCCTGGCCTATCTGCGTGAAAAAGGCGCTCCGATAGTCATCAAGGCCGACGGTCTTGCAGCAGGCAAGGGCGTGATCGTCGCCATGACCCTGGCAGAAGCCGAAGATGCCGTGCGTGACATGCTCGCTGGCAACGCCTTTGGCGAAGCCGGTTCCCGCGTCGTTATCGAAGAGTTTCTCGATGGCGAAGAAGCCAGCTTCATTGTCATGGTCGACGGCAAGAATGTGCTGCCCATGGCCACCAGCCAGGATCACAAGCGCGTCGGCGACGGCGACACCGGCCCGAACACCGGTGGCATGGGGGCCTACTCCCCTGCGCCGGTGGTCACCGCCGAAGTTCATCAACGCGTCATGGATCTGGTTATCTGGCCGACCGTCAGGGGCATGGCTGATGAAGGCAATGTTTACACCGGATTCCTCTATGCTGGTCTGATGATCGATAAAGCTGGCAACCCGAAAGTCATCGAATTCAATTGCCGCTTCGGCGACCCGGAAACCCAGCCGGTCATGCTGCGCCTGCAATCGAGTCTGGTACTGCTGGTTGAAGCTGCGCTGGCGCAGGCACTGGACAAGATCGAAGCACAGTGGGACCCCCGTCCAAGCCTGGGAATCGTCCTGGCCGCCGGTGGCTACCCTGGCGACTACGCCAAAGGCGCAGTCATCGAAGGTCTGGACGCTGCTGCACAGCTGGAAGGCAAGATATTCCACGCGGGCACTGCCTTGCAGGATGATCGTGTCGTGACCGGCGGCGGTCGTGTACTGTGTGCTACAGCACTGGGTGACAGTGTTGGCAATGCGCAGCAAAATGCCTATGCGTTGGCTGCCAAGGTTGATTGGCAAGGATGTTTCTATCGCAAGGACATTGGCTACCGTGCCATTGCCCGTGAGCGTGGCGAAGAGCTGGAATAATCAATCAGGCCTGTCTCTTCAATCAGAGGCAGGCCGATTTGACCCGGCATTCGCGGTTTTACCCGGCATTCACTCACGAAGGGATTTCATTGTGCGCTGGCTCAGGATTGCCATAGCCTCAATCGCTGGACTGCTGACCCTGCTGTTCATGCTTTCGGCACAGGCCGAGCATGGCGCAGGTTGGTCGACGCTGCTCGACGAAAAGGCCCACCTGACGCTGGATGAAATTCGTTCGGCGCGCTACCAGAATCAATTCAGTCCTATCGAGCTGGAACGAGTCACTGCAGCGGAACGTGACAGTGCGGTATGGCTGCACTACCGCCTGCTGCCTACCCAGCACGAGCAGCTTCTGCGCATCTTCGCTCCGGACCTCGCCAGCGCGGACATGTATGTCATGGACGGCGATCAACAGATTGATCACCTGCGCACCGGCAACGAGGTGCCCAAGGAAGATCAGCGTCTGCCCTCGAACGATTTTCTGCTGCCGATCCCGCAGAGTTCAAACACGCTGGATATCTATCTGAAGCTGGTCTCCACCCAGAAAATGCGCCCCAGCATTACCCTGGAACCGGCCGTCAAAAGCGCCGCCGACGAGACTGAACCCTTCCTGTTCGGGCTGCTTTTCGGTGCGCTGTCGATGCTCATCGTGCAGAACCTGACGCGCTACGGGCATACACGGTCGCGTAGCAATCTATGGCTCGCCGCCTGCGAAGCACTGCTCGGGCTCAGTGCCCTGTTGCTGCTTAACCTGCTCCGCCCGATTGATCCGTGGAATATCGCACAGACCCCCAGCGCACACATTGCGCTATTGCTGGCGGCCGTTGCAGGCCTGATCTACACCTATTGCTTCTTCGTCCATCGCAACGCCCGCAAGCTGGATCGTCTGTTGCTGGGCAACGCCGTGCTCATGGGCATCGGCACTGTGTTGGTAATGCTGGACGACAGACTGCCGATCAACATTCTGACCTTCGGCCTGGTCTCGTTGACGACGTTGAGCATTCTGGCGGTGTCGATGTGGCACTGGCAGAAGGGCTATCGTTCGGCGCGCCTGTTTGTCCTCGGGATGATCATCTTCAATATTGGTTACATGGTGGTTCTGCCGGGCCTGCTGTGGCTGAGTCTGGTGCCGCCACAGTGGCTGATACTCGCGCTGCTAAGCGTGTTCTGCATCAGCGGTCTGTCGATGAGCCTGGCTCTTAGCGAACGCCATCGCAGCATCACCGAAGACCGTTTCAGCCTCAGCCGCGATCAGGCTGCCAGTACTGCCGAAATCAACGCCAAAGCCGAATTTCTGGCCAAGATCAGTCACGAGATTCGCACCCCCATGAATGGCGTGCTGGGCATGACCGAACTGCTGCTCGGTACGCCGCTGTCAGTCAAGCAGCGCGACTATGTGCAGACCATTCACAGTGCCGGCAACGAACTGCTGACGCTGATCAACGAGATTCTGGACATCACCAAGCTCGAGTCAGGGCAGATAGAACTGGACGATGTGCAGTTCGACATCGGCGCGCTGGTCGAGGACTGCCTGAACATCTTCCGCGCCAAGGCCGAGCAGCAGCAGGTCGAGCTGATCAGCCAGATCCAGCCCCAGGTGCCACGCGTTATCAATGGCGACCCCACTCGCCTGCGCCAGACGCTGTTGAGCCTTCTGGAAAACGCCCTGAAGAAGACCGACGAAGGTGAAATTCTTCTGGCAGTTGCCCTTGAGTCTTCGAAAAACGGAAAGACGCGTTTGCGTATTTCAGTGCAGGACAGCGGTGAATCGCTTTCCGACGAAGAACGTGAAGAGTTGCTGCACGCCGAACTGCACAGCCGAAATTTCCTGGCCAGCAGCAGGCTCGGTGGTCATCTGGGGCTGGTCATCGCCCGCCAGTTGATCATCCTGATGGACGGCGAATTCGGTATTCAGAACAGCGGTGCCCAGGGCAACACGTTATGGCTGAACCTGCCGCTGGACGCAAAGCTGCTGGAGCAGCCGACCATCGATCTGGACAGCCCGCTCAAAGATGCCAGAGTGCTGGTGGTTGACGACAACGATACCTGCCGCAAGGTGCTGGTCCAGCAATGCAGCGCCTGGGGCCTGAATGTCAGCGCAGTGGCGTCCGGCAAGGAGGCACTGGCATTGCTGCGGACCAAGGCGCATCTGCGCGACTATTTCGATGTGGTCCTGCTCGACCAGAACATGCCCGGCATGACCGGCATGCAACTGGCCGCCAAGATCAAGGAAGACCCAAGTCTGAATCACGACATTCTGTTGATCATGCTGACCGGCATCAGCAATGCCCCAAGCAAGATCATCGCTCGTAACTCCGGTATCAAGCGCATTCTGGCCAAACCGGTGGCGGGCTATACGCTCAAGACGACGCTGGCAGATGAACTGACCCAGTTGAACAAGGGCGTTGCCGCACAAAAACCCGGCCCGGTCATCAATACGCCGGTCAGCGTACCGGGCGACTTCCGGATCCTGGTAGCCGAAGACAACAGCATTTCGACCAAAGTGATCCGTGGCATGCTCGGCAAGCTCAACCTGAATCCCGATACGGCGAGCAACGGCGAAGAAGCGCTGCGTGCCATGAAGGCACAGCGTTACGATCTGGTACTGATGGACTGTGAAATGCCGATACTCGACGGTTTCTCGGCCACCGAGCAACTGCGTGCCTGGGAGGTCGGCAATCAGCGGGTGCGCACACCGGTCGTTGCACTGACCGCGCATATTCTCACCGAGCACAAGGACCGTGCGCGCCAAGCAGGTATGGACGGCCACATGGCCAAGCCTATCGAGCTTTCGCAACTGCGCGAACTGGTCGAACACTGGGTAGCGCACCGCGACAAGGCTCGCGGACTGTCTTCGGACAGCGAGCAGTATCGACAAAACTGACAGCAACGGGAAAGGCACACAGTGGCCTGATAGACTGGCACTGCCATCCACCTGCTGCTGTGAGTCGAAGCCATGCTTCACGTGTTGTTCAGCGTCTACCTGAAAATGCTGGTGCTTTACAGCCCGTTTTTCGTCCTTTCCTGCTTCATCAGCCTGACCCGCGGTCACTCGCGCAAGGAGCAGCGGCGTCTGGCCTGGAAGGTAGCGCTGGCGACACTGGTTTCCAGCGTCTTGCTGTATCTGTTCGGTAGAGTGATTTTCGATGTATTCGGAATCACGGTCGATGCATTCAGGATTGGGGCTGGCAGCGTGCTGTTCATATCCGCACTGGGCATGGCCCAAGGCAAATCGGCAGTCCAGACCGACAATATCCAGCAGGATGTGACCATTGTTCCTCTTACCATTCCCCTTACCGTCGGCCCCGGCACCATCGGCGCGCTACTGGTCATGGGCGTCAGTCAGCCTCATTGGGATGACAAACTCACTGCCATCCTGAGTATTGCACTGGCCAGCCTCACGGTTGGCGTGGTGCTTTACCTCTCCAACCGCATCGAACGTATCCTGGGCGATCAGGGTTTGCAGATTGTCAGCCGCCTGATGGGGTTGTTCGTCTGTGCGTTGGCGGCACAAATCATCTTTACCGGTATAAGGGGCTATCTGCTGCCCTGATACAACTCAGATACGTGCAGCCCGCACCAGCCCTTGCGCCCTGCCGTCCAGATACCGCGTTACACCATTACGATATGCGGCGTAAATCTTGCGGTCAAAGATGTAACTGCCGCCCTTGAAGTGAAACAGCAGCCGTCGGCTACCCGCCGCGTGCTCGTCCACGCTCAGATGCAGACTGCACAGCAACAGAAGTACCCGATCAGGTTCATACTTCTCGCAGGGCACTACCTGGAAGCTGCCCAGACGGCCTTGTTCAAAGCCGTTTTTAAAGTAAGACTCTGCCGCCTGATTCACTCCCAATGCTGCGACAGCGCGCTGCACCATGCCGCCAAGGCGCTTGCGGTCCGCTGGACTGCTGACCTTGAAGGTCGCCTGTAACAAATCATCGACATTGCTTACGATCAGCGAGTCGCCCAGAACCACGCCTTTTTGCTGTATGCCACGGGTCTTGAGCCGGCTGCGGTAGTAATGCATCCAGCTGCTCCACTGCGTCTTGAAATCAAACTGCTTACCTGCGAACAACTGCGCATCCAGAAGTACATCCTGAATGTCCGTGCGCTCCTCACTTGTAAGCCCCGGAAGAAACGTCACCATACTGGGGATATCGCCCAGGTACGCCGCATTGCCTTTGCCTGCTTTCATTTGAGTAACTCCCTTCCATGGGCACTTGACCGTCGTTATAAATTGATGATTTCAGCGGCAGCAAGATCAGCCAGCATGTCCTGAACAGTCTGGCGAAAAGGTTCGAAGCTCTTGCGACTGAACCGAAACGCAGTACCAACAGCATGTACTTGCATTTCTCCGCCAAGAATCTGCCAGAAATAAAGCGCTGGCCTCGACGCAACGGTGGTCATCTGCAGGCTGCACAACAGGATCATCACCTCGTCTTCGCTGTGCATTGCACAAGGCATGAGTTGAAAGCTTTCAGAACGTCCAAACGTAAACCAGCTGCTGAAAAATGTCTTCGCATGATCACTGCTCAGCAGCCTGTCGAGTGAGCTGCGATAGAGCCGGCGAAGCTCGACGGAGTTATTGACCATTGGAAGCTGCAATTTGCCAATGTCCCTGAAACTGTGAATTCTCAAGCGCACGTCGTTAATCACCGCGCTGCGCCGTCCACCCGTTGCAAGAATGGCTTGCTGGTAAGCGTCCAGCCATGAACGCCAGGCCATGCGCGGGGAATGCTGGTCATCCGCAACAAGTTGCGCATGATGCAGACAGTCCTGTACGTCCTGACGCAAACCGGGCTCTACATTACGGGCGAACGACAGGAGATTGGCCCCTGCCAGCAGAGTCTCATCCAGATCAGACATAAGGCGTTGCCCCAAGCGACATGATCATACCGGGACGCCTGCTCGACAGCGCCGTATCGATGTCATCGCGAAACTGCGAATAGACCTGTTCAATCAATTGCATTTTATAAACGGTCACAGCGATGTTGCCGTAGACACTTTGCGGTTCAAGTACTTCGAAAAGAAAACCGGATGGCAACGGCTGACGTGTGGCGAACTGCAGCTGCGCCAGCGTCAGGTTGTGCTGATCGTCGAAGAACCCCAGTTGCAGGACCACGCTGACCTGCAATTTTCCCGCATGATTCAAACCGCTCTGTACCGTCTGGCTACGCAGCAACTGAAGCACCGTGTTACTAGCCGATTGCTTGCACACTTTACGCATCAATGTTTCTGCGCCCCGCAGGGTCTGCGCTGCCACTGACGGTGCAAGGGCACGCTCGAGGCAACTCCATACGGTCCGGACAGCATCTACCGGCAAAGGCTCGCTGACATGTTCGCTGGCATTCAGTACCCAGCCGAAACGCAGAGCCGCAGCAAGGCGGGTTTCATTCCATTTTTCGAACTCGGCAAACCTGGGGTGCTGCTTCGATGCGGCCAACTGCACGTACAGCATCGAGTCCAGCACATCGTTTTTCGGAGCGACCTGCTGCGAGGTGGGGAAAAACAGCAAACAGCCGGCATTGACGACTGCGGCATCCAATTCCTGCTTCATGGGAGAAATTCCTTTTTATCCCGAAAGCGGAGGCAACCCCTGCCTCCGCAAATAACCCGATCAGATTTCAAACTCTTCGATCGCGCTTTTGGCGTTGTCGCTCAGCTTTTGCTGGACCAGGTCGCGATGGCGCGAATACAGGCTCGTGTTGAGCACCAGATTGTCCTCGCCTTTCCAGGTTTCAACGTTTGTGTCCTGCCACTCCCAGAACAAGACATTGGTGACGTTACTGTCGGTCTGGAAACTGACCGCGCCCATGGACAGAGTCACGGTCTTGTCATCGGACTCGATGCACGAGGCAATGCGAAAACTGCCGCCGCGGTGGGTTTTTGCCTGGCTTTCAAACAGGCGAAGAGGCTCTTTTTTGGCTTTCAGCGCAGCGATGGCATCCGCAGCGACCTTGAGCATCAGCAGCGATGCAGGCCCAGGCAAAGCGGCAGCCGCAACAGCCGAGCCAAGGATCTCAAGGCCGACTTCGTCCATGGTGAAACGCTGCTGGGTAGCACGATAGCGGGCATAGTTCCAATGGGTGGAAAGCCAGCCAACCTTCGAGAGTACTTCGTTGAATTTGTCGTACCACTGATCACCCTGGGTTTCAGGGCTGAACGCCTTGTTGGCCACAAGGGTGGCAAACAGAAAGGAGTCCATGACGTCTTGCTTGCTCTGCAGCGAAACGCCCTCGGCAAATGCCACCAGACTGCTTGCAACCACGGCCCCCTTGGCAGGTTCATCGCCTGGGTCAAAGTCAGTCTCGTCACTGGCCAGAAGCAATTCAGGCTTTATGGCTGCTGCGTGGGCGATGGACGAAGCAGGGCATTGAGCCAGCTCACAAGCGGCAATGTAATCAAGGTTGTCGGTCATGCTCATCGTATTGTCCTGTTTCATTTCATTTAGTCCTTTAATTCATGAGTCCTTGTGGACAGATACGAGACTAATCAAATAAATCAGGCTGTTTTTCCGAAACTTTCGAGCGGTCTATTGATGGCTTTTCGAACTGCCGCGGCAACACTTTATGGCCCGCGCAAAACTCAAGCTGCGCTAAGCCCCCGGTAAACAGCGGGCGAAAGAACAATCCGTGGCAGGACAGAGAAAAAAGCCACAAGCCTGGCAGCTTGAAGAACACCCGTTCGCGCAAGCAGCCAGGCCGAAAACTCGGCCTGAATGCCTGTTGATACGCAGAGGTTTCAGCACTTTCCCACAGTAAATTCGATACAGGTACGACAAGCCTATGGGCTCAGGCTGTAGGTTTCGCGCCATACCAGCGCGGCGTATAGACCCAATTGCCGCCTTCGTTGCGAGGAAAGGTGCAGGTCAGGGAAGAGCCGATCAGCACCATGGTTCGCATGTCCACCTGCTCCGGCGTCAGTTCACCCAGCGTAATGACGCGCAGTGTCTGGCCAGGACGACCGATGTCGCGCCCAAGCGTGATGGGCGTTTCAGGAGTGCGGTGCTGGCGAACTATCTCCAGCGCACGCCCCAGTTGCCAGGGTCGTGAACGGGAAATCGGGTTGTAGAAGGCCAGCGCAAGGTCTGCCTGACAGGCAAGGTCCAGACGCTTTTCGATGATCTCCCAAGGCTTGAGGTTATCGGACAGCGACAACACACAGAAATCATGCCCCAACGGCGCACCAGCCTGAGCGGCGGTTGCCAGAGAAGCCGAGACACCCGGGAGAATCTCCAGCTCGACAGAGTGCCAGTGCGGGTTGCCGGACTCGTGCAGCGCTTCAAGCACTGCCGAGGCCATGGCGAACACGCCCGGATCACCGGACGACACCACAACCACCGAACGACCTTGCGCGGCCAGTTCGAAGGCATGCCGGGCACGCAGCATTTCTTCGCGATTGTCGGTGCAATGCAGCACCTGATCGGCACGAAACGGCCCGGCCATGCGCACGTAGGTTTCGTAACCCAGCACATCATTGGCGCGTGCCAGTTCAGCCTTGACCGCAGGCACCATAAGGTCCGCTGCGCCGGGGCCCAGGCCGATGACTGCAAGCCGGCCACGCCCACGGCCGATGTTCTGCACATCCAGCGGTTGAGTCGCGACGGCAATCGCCATGTCGTCGACGCTGAGTGGCGGCAACCGTTGCGGCACGCAGCGGGAGGCCATTTCGCTGGCCGCCCCAGCCTTGTCGAAGCGCACCGGGACGCCCAGCTCGCTGGCTGCCTGATGCAACTGCGCGTTGGCCATCTGCTCTTCGCTGGTCAGCAGACAAGCCAGCGATTGCTCGGCAATGCTTGCGTCGTGCAACGCCGAGCGGACCCGCATAGCCAGTTCAGCGGTTATTTCGCTGACGGCGACCAGTACACTGCGCGGGTAGATCAGTAATTCATGGGGAGCGGGCTCACGTAGGGCGCAGCCGACATGAATCGTCAGCTCAGCCTGCGGATCTTCGGGCAGTTGTGCTTGCTCCAGCCAGGGTGCCTCGCCTTCAATGCGCACCGGCTCGCCGGAGAGCAAGTCGGAAACAAAACGCTTGCCCAGCTCCAGGTCGCCCAGTGCATAGCCGCTGGGCGGGTTGAGCAGGCAGGTGCCGAAGCGCAATTCGCCGCTGGTGGTGATTGCCGGTGCAACGCCAAGCCCGTTGGCAATGCTGCGCGCCATGACATTGACCCCGCCCAGGCCACCAAGCAGTGGCACCACTGCACTACCGTCCTCAGCTACGGCGAGTACCGGCGGCTCGACGCCCTTCTCCAATAGCAGCGGGGCCAGGGTGCGAATCACTATGCCAGCGGCACACAGGGCGATAATAGGGGTGTTCTGCTGATACAACTGACGCAGCGTGCTACCGAATTCGCTGTAGGTAATGTCAGCGTTCTGCACACGCTCGGCCAGGCCATGAATCTGCGCATCGGGAAACAGCTGCTGAATGCGCCGCGCAGTAGCCAGGCTGCCATTGCCGAGAATAACGATGGCTGGAATGTTGAGAGTCATCAGCCTTGCCACCTGTCACCCGGAACGATAATCAGCGAAAAATACGGCGAAGACATCGGGTCTACCTGATCCAGCGGTACTATTTTCTGGTTGCTCATGGTCGCGCGCTCGACATACAGCGCACGCCCGGCCATGCCCAGCTCGGTCAGCACTTCACGAACCTTGTGAAAGTTGCGACCCAGTTTCATGATCACCGCGGCGTCGGCATCAGCCAGCTTGCGTTTCAGGTCCTCGTGGGACAGCACGCCGGACAGCACCGACAGGCTCTGGTTGCGATACACCAGCGGCGCGCCCAGTACAGAAGCACCACCAAGCATCGAACACACACCCGGAATCACTTGCGCCTCGTAGCGCTCGGCCAGGCGGTCGTGCAGGTACATGTAGGAACCGTAGAAGAACGGGTCGCCTTCGCAGATCACCGCTACGTCACGCCCGGCATCCAGATGCGCCGCAATGTGCAGGCTGGACTCGTCGTAGAAGTCGCTGATGACTTTTTCGTAGGACAGCGGCGCTGGCAAGGCCTCGGTGGTGACCGGATAGACCAGTGGCATCAACGTTTGAACGTCCTGCAAGTGCGCTTCGATAATGCCGAATGCGTTGCCCTTTTTACCCTTGGCCACGAAGTACGCCACCACAGGCGACTCCCGCAGCAGGCGCAGCGCCTTGACGGTAATCAGCTCCGGGTCGCCGGGGCCGACGCCCAGGCCAATCAATCGACCGCGTGCCTGCATCATTCGATCTCCGTGGCCAGTGCATTGACAGCGGCCACGGCCATGGCGCTGCCGCCACGACGACCCTGCATGATCACAAATGGCACGCCACGGCTGTCTGCGGCAAGCATGGCCTTGGACTCGGCAGCGCCGACAAAGCCAACCGGAAAGCCGAGAATCAGCGCTGGTTTCGGCGCGCCTGCATCGAGCATTTCGAGCAGATAGAACAGCGCAGTCGGCGCATTGCCGATGACCACTACGCTGCCTTCCAGGTACGGACGCCACAGCTCCAGCGCCACAGCAGAGCGCGTATTGCCCAGTTCGAGCGCCATTTCCCGCACGCCTTCATCGTGCAATGTGCAGATGATCTGGTTGTTGGCGGGCAGCCGGGTACGGGTGATGCCTTCTGAGACCATGCGTGCGTCGCAGAGAATCGGTGCACCGGCGGCCAGGGCATTGCGCCCGGCTGTACCGGCACCCGGCGAGAAGCGCAGGTCTTCGATGACTTCGACCATCCCGCAGGCGTGGATCACGCGCACGGCGAGTTTTTCCAGGTCTTCGGGGATCGTGTCCAGGCGCGCTTCGGCGCGAATGATCGAGAAGGAGTTGCGATATATCTCCTGACCATCGCGGATGTAATCAATCATGCAATGTTGCTCCGTGAGTCGGCGTTCAACTGCGCACCGACTGCTTCAATAGTAAGGTCACGCGCGCGCAGCACACCGAAACCGGCATGCGCTGCGTCGCGAAAATAAAGGTCGTAACGGCCGGGCGAAACGGCCAGCAAGGTTACCGGCGCTACGTGAGCAGCAGCGCAGGAACGCGTGCAACCGCTTAAATGAACGGCCTGACTGGCAACCAGGCCGGTAGCCAGTTGCAGCGCATCAGCCTTGGTATCGGCCAGCCCTTTTGCACAGCCGGCAGAACCGGTACACGCCACCATTTGCGCCAGTGGCTGTTCGGCCGAACAGATCAGACCCGCGGCCTGCAACGCCGTCATCACTGTTGCAGCGCGCTCGACCGGCACATTGGGCAACAGCAGGCTCTGCCAGGGCGTCAGGCGCAAAGTGCCGTCGCCCTGCTCTTCTGCCAGTTGCGCGACGATGGCGAGCGTGGCGGCATCAAGACGCCCCAGCGGAACCACCGCCCCCACCGCAACCCGCGCAGGCTCGGCCTGTGGATAAATACCGATATGCCGATTGCCCTGAATGGCCGGGCGCTGCCAGCCGGTGACGGCTTGATCCACCCGCAACGCGCAGTCCAGCCGGGTAGAAAGCTCGCGCAACACATCGTCGGTCGACACCTCGGCCAGCAGATGCCGCATCCGGGTATGCTCCGGGCGGGCCAGATCGAGGAACAATTCCAGCAACCCGACAACCAGCGTTTCTCCAGCCGCCAGCGGCACAGCGGCCAACGGTCGATCATTGGCCGGGCAACCGGCCAGCCCGAACGCCAGCAGCACTTCGCCGTCGAGGTTCAGCGCCGACAGCCACACATCATGCGCGTGTTCGAGCATCACCAGCGCTTCACCAGCATCCAGCGACAACGCAAATTTGGGTGACAGTTCACGGAAGCGCGGATGATTTTCCAGCGCATCGAGAACCTGCGCCGCCAACGGTCGGGCATCGAACAGCATGCGCGAATCCAGCCCCGCGGTCGGGCTGAGCATCAGGTTGCGCACATCGTCACTGGCAGGGTTGGCCGGGCCGAGTCCTGCCGCCATCAACGCCTTGATCAACCCATCGTGATCAGCGCCGATGCCGCGAATTTGCAGGTTGGCGCGGTTGGTGGCTTCGATAACGCCCTGTGCATAAGTCTGCGCAGCCTCTGCAACCGCCATTGCCTGCACACTGCTGATGACCCCGCCCGCCAGCTTGATCCGGCAGATCCCGCCGTCCAGTGCCGAGACGATACGCAGCAACCCCGGACAGGCCGAGGGGCGTAGCGTTGCAGAGGATGTGCGAGCGGACTGCGGCTCGTTCAATGGATCACCCGGTATGAACTGGACGTGGATTAGAGCACTTGTACCCCGTCGGGCGCGGTATTATGCCTGCTTTGTCCGCAGGCATGAAAAGGCGCTCTGTCGGAAGTTCGGATTGAGGTAGGTACATGTCGCCGTGGCTGACAGTCGTGGGAATCGGAGAAGACGGTTACAAGGGCCTGGGCAAGAACGCCCGGCACGCTCTGCTGCACGCTGATCAGGTGTTCGGCGGTCCGCGCCAGCTGGCATTGCTGCCGCCGTGCATTCGCGCCGAGCGGCGTGCATGGCCGAGTCCATTTTCGCTGAACCCGGTGCTGGAACAGCGCGGTGCCGAAATTTGCGTACTGGCCAGTGGCGATCCGATGCTGTTCGGCGTCGGCGCCAGCCTGGCACGCGTAGTCGCCATCGACGAAATGCGTATTCTGCCCGCCCCTTCTTCTTACTCTCTGGCCGCCGCTCGTCTGGGCTGGCCGTTGCAGGAAGTCGTTACCTTGTCAGTGGTTGCGCGTCCGGTAACCGCATTGAACGCTCATTTCCATCATGGCGTACGTCTGCTGGTGCTGAGCAATGATGGCAGCAGCCCCGCAGTGATTGCCGGTTTGCTGCGCGAACGAGGCTTTGGCCCTAGCCGCATGACGGTCCTGGAGCACCTGGGAGGTGAAGCAGAACGGCGCGTCGAGGGGCTGGCCAGTGAATGGGGCAATCCCGAGATCGCTGCACTGAACCTGGTTGCCGTCGATTGTCGCGCCGACGCCAGCGCCATTCGCCTGAGTACAGTGGCCGGTTTGCCAGACAGCGCTTTCGAGCATGACGGCCAGTTGACCAAACGCGACGTGCGGGCCATCACCCTTGCCCGCCTTGCTCCGGTGCCGGGTGAACTGCTTTGGGACGTCGGCGCGGGCTGCGGTTCCATCGGCATCGAATGGATGCGCGCGCACCCAACCTGCCGGGCGATGGCCATAGAAGCGGACGAAGGCCGTCAGCAACTGATCGAATTCAATCGCGATGCGTTGGGCGTGCCGGGCCTGCAATTGGTCCGTGGCAGCGCGCCACAGGCGCTGAGCGGTCTGGAGCGTCCGGATGCGATTTTCATCGGCGGTGGCGTGACCCGTATCGGCGTGCTGGAAACCTGCTGGGAGCAGTTGCGCTCCGGCGGGCGGCTGGTCGCCAATGCAGTAACCCTGCAAAGCGAGGCTGCACTCATGGCCTGGCGCGATCGGCATGGCGGCGAACTGACGCGTATTCACGTCGCCCATGCTCAGCCTCTTGGCGAGTTCGATACATGGCGTCAGGCCTTGCCGATCACTCTGCTGGATGTAGTCAAACCCTGATGCGCGAAGAAACCGCCGAACAGCCTGCTCCGCTACGCAGTGGCCTGACCACTGGCAGCTGCGCCACCGCAACCAGCCTCGCGGCGGCGCGGCTGTTGCTCAGCGGGCAAATCAGCGATGCGGTGGAAATTGTGTTGCCCAAGGGTAAACAGGTGCAGATGCGCCTGGAGTTCTGCCGCCTTGTGGATAACGTCGCCGAAGCCGGAACGCTCAAGGATGCCGGGGACGATCCCGACGTTACTCACGGCGCGCTGGTGTTTGCGCGCGTCAGGCTGGAAATGGCACCCGGCGTGCGCTTCGTGGCAGGCGCAGGTGTAGGCAGCGTGACCCGCCCCGGCCTGGTGTTGGCGGTGGGCGAGCCCGCCATCAACCCGGTGCCTCGACGCATGATGACCGAACACTTGCTGCAGCTGGCGGAAGAACTCGGCTACAGCGGTGGTTTCGAGGTTACGATTGGCGTCGAGGGCGGCGAAGCGCTGGCGCTCAAAACCATGAATCCGCGCCTCGGTATTCTCGGCGGGCTGTCGATTCTCGGCACCAGTGGGATTGTCCGGCCCTTCTCCTGCGCGGCTTACATCGCGTCGATCCATCAGGGCATCGACGTCGCCACCACCAACGGCTATCGGCATATTGCCGCCTGCACCGGCAACGCCAGCGAAGACACCATGCGCCGCGTGTACAACATCCCGGATATCGCCCTGATCGAAATGGGCGATTTCGTCGGTGCAGTGCTCAAGCACCTGCGCAAGGTGCCTGTGGATAAGTTGAGCCTGTGCGGTGGCTTCGGCAAGATCAGCAAACTGGCAGCAGGCCACATGGATCTGCACAGCCGCCATTCGAGCATCGACCTGCTGCAACTGGCGCTGTGGGCGGCGGATGTCGGCGCGGACGCAGACCTGCAACAACGTATTCGCGATGCCAATACCAGCCAGCAGGCGCTTGCGATGTGCGCAACGGCGGGCGTGCCGCTGGGTGATGAGGTGTGTCGTCATGCGCTGGCTTTTGCCCGTAGCGTGGTGCCTGCACAGGTTCAGGTCGAAGTGTTCGCCATCGACCGCCAGGGCGGTATCGTCGGTCAGGCGGGCGTTGCGTTATCGAAGGAACACACATGAAACGAATTCTGCTGTTGGGCGGCATTACCGAAGCGCTGGCGATTGCACGCAGGCTCGGGCCTGAGCATATCTATAGCCTGGCAGGTGTGGGTCGAGTGCCGGCAGATCTGGCCTGTCAGTTGAAAGTTGGCGGCTATGGCGGCGCAGAGGGCATGGCGCAATACATTCGTGACCAGGGCGTCGATTTGCTGCTGGACGCAACCCATCCGTATGCTGCGCAAATCAGCCGCAACGCTGCATGTGCGGCCCGGCTGACTGGAATTCCCTGCTGGGCCTTGCGCCGCACTGCCTGGCAGGCTGGTGCGGGTGATGACTGGCGTGAAGTGGCCGACTGGTCAGAACTGGTCACGGCACTGGCGCCCTTCAAGCGGCCACTGTTCACGCTAGGGCGCGAGCCTTTGCAGCATCTGCACGAGATTCCGGAGCATCAATTCTGGACGCTTCGGGCATTGGACAGCTACCCCGGCAATGACCACTGCGAAGTGATCGGCGCGCGCGGCCCGTTTGCACTGGAAAACGAACGTCAGCTGTTTGAACAACGCGATATTGATGTGCTGATCAGCAAAAACAGCGGCAGCAACTCCACCGAACCCAAGCTTGAAGTCGCCCGCGAGCGCGGCCTGCCCGTCCTGATCCTGAAACGCCCGGAGTTGCCTGAGGTGGATCGGATTTTGTGGAGCGTGGATGAGGTGCTTGAGGCGTTGGGGCTTGTTGACGATCAGATTGACAATGCCTGAAATCTGGTTCCTTAGAGGGCCTTTCTTCATTTTCTGAGGGAAAATTCCGAACATCCCAGAGTCTCTTGTTTAGGACAAACTTGATAACTAGCCTGCGCGACCAACAGCTGGTAACTTATCGAGGTGTATCCCAAGGGATACTCGAAAATATGAATCGCTTTGAACAGACACCCGCTTTTGCGGAGTGGTTAAGGTCGTTGAAGGACTCCATTGGCAGAGCTCGAATTCTGGCTCGAATAAGAGCAGCAGAGCTCGGTAACTTCGGGGACTGCGATGCTTTAGGTCAAGGCGTCAGAGAGCTACGAATACACCATGGACCAGGTTATCGGGTGTATTTTGCCCGACGCACGGGTGTGGTTTACCTGCTCTTGATCGCTGGTGACAAATCGTCTCAAAAGCGCGACATAAAATTTGCCAGACAGCTGGCGAGAGAGCTCTGTGAGAGGGAGTAACCATGAACAACGAGACGACACCGTTCGATACCGTCGACTATTTGAAGACACCTGAAGATATGGCCAATTATCTGGATGCGTGTCTTGAAGAGGATTCAGGAGACGGGCTGCTCATAAGGGCCGCGCTGAACGACATAGCAAGGGCTTATGGAATGACACAAATCGCACGTGATACAGGTCTTGGTCGTGAGAGCCTCTACAAAGCGCTGGGTGCAAACGGTAATCCAGAGTTCACGACCATCATGAAAGTCGTGAGGGCGATGGGGATCAAACTACACGCAAGTACGCGCTAAAAAACTCGAAATAGCACGCTTGCCCGCCTCTCTCACCTCAAATACCTGAACGTCACCGGAGAATCCCCGCATGCTCAAAAACGCACTCCTGCTGACCGCATTACTGCTGCCATCCTGCTTCGCCCAGGCCCATGAGTACAAGGCTGGGCCGTTGCTGATTAGCCATCCCTGGTCAATGGAGCTGCCGCCCAATGCACCGACGGTCGCGGCGTATTTCACTGTCGAGAACAAGGGCGACAGCGCAGATCGTCTGATCAGCGTCGACAGCCCCATCGCCGGGCAAGCGCAGTTGCATGAGCATATACACGCCGACGGGCTGATGAAGATGCAGCACGTTCAGGCGGTCGACATCCCGGCCGGTGCGAAGGTGAGTTTCGCGCCGATGGCCTGGCACGTGATGCTGCTGGACCTCAAAGACCGTTCGAAGCTGGTTACAGGCCAGCGCTTCCCGATGACCCTGCACTTTGAAAAGGCGGGAGATGTCGAGGTGCAGGTCGTGGTACAAAAGCAGGCTCCGGAACACCAGCACTGAGTCGTTTTACAAAGTGAGCACATTGCGCCGCGTTCGCGACAGATCAGCCACCCGTAACAAACGGGGCGCATGGCTGAGTCTGTTCGCCATGTTGATGATCTTTATCGGTCCACTGGTTTCCCAGTCGATGCCGATGGATCATCACGCCGGCATGTCGATGTCCATGCCAGCCAGTATGGATATGTCGGCAGACAGCCACGCCCATCACGGCGGCGAGCATGCCATGCCTGCCGACGCGGGCATGAGCGATCACGCGCTGTGGGCAAAATGCGGCTATTGCACACTACTGTTCAGTTGCCCGGCGCTGCCCCATGTGCTGGAACTGGTCGCAGCCCCGCCGCCAAGGCCGGGTGATTTCTTTGCCTCGCAGCCGCTGCCGGGGCATGCACACAAGGCTATATTCCCCAATGCCCGAAGCCGGGCACCGCCAGCGCTCACCACGGCATAACTCGAAAAAAAGATTCCACGACGGCGCGCAGCTCAAGGCTGCGCGCCATTCGTGCTGTGTTATCCCTATTGGGGAGCGTTTAACGTGTCCAAACCTGATGTCTCTTTTTACAACCTTGCCTGGCGATGGCATTTCTACGCAGGGCTGTTCGTCGCGCCGTTCATGATCCTGTTATCGCTGACCGGCATCATTTACCTGTTCAAGCCGCAACTGGACAACCTGATGTACCACGACCTGCTCAGCGTGGCACCGGCCGAGCACCGCCTCACTGCCGACGAGCTGCAACAGCGGGTAAAGAGTGCTTACCCACAGGCAGCCATTGGCAAGTATTTCCCGCCGTTAAGCGCCGAGGGCAGTGCGCAGTTTGTGATCAGCGAACAGGGCCGGGAGGTGAATGTCTTCATTGACCCCTATCGCGGCGAGATTCTTGGCACTCAGGACGCCAAAAAGAACCTGCAGGCGATTGCCCGCGCACTGCATGGCGAGCTGATGATCGGTACGCTGGGTGACCGGCTTGTCGAGCTGGCGGCTGGCTGGGGGATTGTGCTGGTGGTCTCCGGCCTTTATCTATGGTGGCCCCGAGGCCGCTCGGCCGCCGGCGTGTTCTGGCCACGCCTGACCGCCAAGGGTCGCGTGCTGTGGCGTGATCTGCACGCGGTGACCGGTTTCTGGGGTGCGTTTTTACTGCTGTTCATGCTATTGAGCGGCATGACCTGGACCGGGCTATGGGGCAAACAATACGCGGCGGTGTGGAACACCTTTCCGGCAGCCATGTGGACTGACGTGCCCAAGTCCGACAAGCAGGCTGGCGAGTTGAACAATGCCAGCGTGCAGACCGTGCCATGGGCCATGGAAAATACGCCGATGCCGGTTTCAACCGGCGAGCACGCCGAGCACATGGACCACATGCATATGTCCAGCGCACCGGCAGCGCCAACCGTGTCATTGCAGCGAGTTGTCGACATTGCACGCGCCAGAGAGATCGTACCGGGCTACAGCATCACCCAGCCTAAAACAGCTGATGGCGTGTTCACTGTGTCGGTGTTCGCCGACGACCCGCGCGATGACGCGACGCTGCATATCGATCAATACACCGGCAAGGTGCTGGCCGACGTGCGCTACGTTGATTACAGCGCAGTGTCCAAGGCCACCGAGCTGGGCGTAATGCTGCATGAAGGAAAGTTTTTCGGCTGGATCAACCAATTGCTGATTCTGCTGGTTTGCCTGATGGTACTGCTCAGCTCGGTCAGTGGGTTGGTGATCTGGTGGAAGCGCCGACCTCGAAGCGGGCTGGGTGTACCGCCATTGCGCCACGACCTGCCACGCTGGAAAACCGCGACGGTGGTCATGATTGCCCTGGGCGTCATATTCCCTCTGGTGGGTATTTCGATGCTGATTGTCTGGGTGCTTGATCGAATAGTGCTTTCACGCTTTGCCAAAACTGCGGCAACAGCTTAGATTGCTCGCTGCGGGGCCTGAAACCATTGAGTGGCGTTGTGATGAATTCCTCCTCATACCCGGTTTCAGGTCCCGCCCTGCTTTGAACCTTCACGCCCCCGAAACTTCCTACCGACCAGATCGCCAATGCTGCCTTCACCGACCTGCGCTGGCCGATAGCGGTGCGCCGTCAGCCCTGACTACATGATATGAACCGCCCGGCCAATGCCTTAAGCGGATCATCCATCATGCAGGCGAATCGGCACCATGAACCTACCGCTCATAACATCAACACCACCTCCACAACGCTCACTTGCCAGCGACACGTATCCACCTGGTTTCAGCAAAGCAACCCAGGAGCTGGCCAGTACCCTGCTCTCCCCCCTCAAACCCGAGCTGGATGTGCAGACAACATGGCTGACCTACCTTGACAGCAAAGAAATACCGGACGAGGGAGCCAATATTCACAGTGTTCCGCTGATCCCCAGTCTGATCGAGCACTTCACCGGCCTTCTGAACTGGACCGACCATGATGTGCAAGGCCTTTACCCGACCCCGTCGTCCACTTCGCAAACACCAGCCATCCAACCGCTGGGCCGCGCAGCTATCGTGACTTTCTATACCCAGGTCAGCCAGCAACTGGAACAGTTCTATAGCCAGAAACTTGCGGACTACTGGAGCATTGCAACATCGGATGGCGAAACCAAGGGACACCAGTTTGTCGCCGAGCAGATCGAGTGCATGAAATCTGAATGCGCGGTGCAGATTGCCCTCGAAAAAATGACGACCGGGCACTACAGCCTGCTGTCGGCAGCATTGGCAGCCTGCGCCCCTGGCCCCGACGGAAATACTGCCGAGCTGCAGCCACACAGCGTTTATGGACTTTCGGCAAGCGCTGGTGATAGCCCTCCGCTTTCGCTTTACGGGGCGTTTGTAATCGCAAGACGCCTTCGTGATGAACCTGTGCAGATCGATCAGGAGGAGCTTGAAGATGTGCTGCTGTTCACCCCGCATGACGGGCTGGAAGCATTTGCATCCTTGACACAAATGAACGAAGCCCTTGCTCGACGAGGGGCTGAACCTGATTACAGACGACGTCTGCTGGCTGATTCCGGGGCTGACCAACCAGTCCAGGCTGCACCTGACAGCAGCATCTTGCAGTGGCAATACACTTTGCTGGAAGGCAACTTTCTAAGCCTGTTGCATACACGCCAGATCACCAGACAGCAATCTATGTTCGCTCAGGCCGTACAGCTTGCCCGCACCCAACGAATGGATGCGGTTTGTTTCGAGCAATCGATAGTGCAACTACTGGGATCAGAAGTTTACTTCGACCACCATTGGCGCCTGGACCGGCTCGATAACGATCTGGTGGAAAGCCAGATGCCTGCATGGTGGAAAACCATGAAGCAGTCGCAGCGCATTGAATGGCATGAGCAGGCGCAGCGGTTTGGCCAATCGGTTGTGAATATTCGCAAAAACAGCAAGGACCACTTCGGTCAGTCGGATAACGACAGCCGAACTTACTTCACGCGCTATATCGACAAGCAGCTCGAGGACGTATTGAAACGAGCCTCAGTGGAGGTAGCAGCGCAGCACATTATTGTTTCACTCACCTATATAACCGGCACTGAAGTGCTGGATATTCCCGGCGCGCCTATGATGCCTGCAACCGAGACCGTGAATACGTCGCTATGGCAGTTGGCACACACCCATGCCTACCGGGCCAAAGCTAAGGATGCATTGCTGATCCAGGCTATGGATAGTGAAGGCGCAGTCATCAGCAAACTGGACAAAACCACCATCAAGGAATTGGTTACAACCATCGAGACCCCTCAGCACCTCAGCGAGTACCTCGACCTCAATCTGAAAACATCGGCGTATGCACAACAACTCAAGCAGTCACGAAAAGTCCTGCTGGAAGCTCAGATGAAGATGATGCTGCTGGAGATCGAACAACTGGCGTTTGCGCCAGCGGGTCGAGAGTGGATCAAAGCAGTGCTGGATTCGCCAGCACCGCAAGGGCGCCGAACCATCAAAGGTGAAGCCATCGAAGTCAGGTTTTTCACTGTCAATCAATTCAAGATGACCAATGTCATGCTGATCGCTCCCGCGGGGAAATTCGATAAGGGACCGCTTGTACTGTGCACACTGAATGCTTCCGACGGCATCGTTTTCCGCTGGTTCAACAGCATGTTTCATCTCACCACCACCTTTCTGGAAGAATTCCCGTTTCAGCAGTACCTGCTTAAGCAAATACCGCTGTCCAGGCGTCTGGAGACACTGCGTGCCATGCAGTACGAGAAAGAGGCAAAGCACTGGCGCCCGCCACAGGTACTTACTCAATTTTCGCTTATACCGATCCCTTCAAGGCTGCTGCATCCAGTCGTTTTTATCCGCCAGAGCAAAGATATTTACGAGGAAATTCACGAGACCAGGATCACTCAGTTGATCAGCGAAGCCAAGCGGCATATGAGCCAGGAAACCAATCAGGGGCAAGCCGGCCGAAGCTTCGATCTGATCGCCGGTATCGCAATTCTGTTTCTGCCTGAACCGATCATGATGCCTGTTGCGCTGGGCGTGGGCCTGTATAAAACCTGGAGCGCCTTTTCGAAAATAGACGAAGGCGACCACGAAGGAGCCGCCGAGGAGTTTCTGAGCGCCGTTGGCTATCTTGCCACTGCTCTCATTGGCCATGTGGCGCTAGCGCTTAAACCGGTAACGCATGCCTCCGGAGCAGCAAGAAGTCCGCACCTGATTCGCAGAGTTGGCCGCGATGGGCAGATACAGATTGGCTATCTCCTGTCGCATTCCAAAGCCCCACGTTTTGCAGACTCTAAATTGATCGTCGCTATGGACCCTCACCGCTTCACTGCCATCGAGATAGAGGGCCAGACCTGCTTCATAAGCCGTCGTGCCAACATGTTTGGCCACTCGCGCCTTTATCGGCCGAACCCGATGGATGTAACGCAGTTGGTGCATGAGCAGGAGTTTGCCTTGCGTACTACCAGCGGTGCCTGGAAAACCGTAGGAAAAAAAATACCGCGGCTGAGTCAGCCAGCCATCCGCAATGCCCAAGCACAGCTGACTAGCCTGACAATTGCCTGGCCTGCGTCCCTGGAAGAAGCAAGCAGCGCTGAACGTTTGAAGTTCGAGGCCGATTACCTCGCCCTGAGTAAAGCGTCCAACGCAGAAGGCTTTTCCGAAATAGCAGCTTATACAGAGGGTGGTTCGGCAGCCATCAATCCTGTATTGCGAAACGGTATGCGCAACGCCACCACAAGCAGGTTTCTCCGTCAGTTCTACAAACTCAAGCCATGGCATGGCACTGCCTTTCGCTCCACGTATGTATCCAGCGAAGGAGTGGCATGCCTGGAACGCGAGATAGGTGCGGTATTTACAGATAATGGCGTGCAGTCCGCATCGGTATCGCGAGCCAATGCCTCCAGATGGAGCCAGGATGGATTTGTGAGCAGTAACGCCAACTCGGAAAATCACCCGGTATTCTTTATCTTCGCGCCGAATGTGCCCAAGAAGAACATGTTTACCGGCTTTCTCGGTGATCACGTCGCCATCCCGCCTGGAACTCGCGTGCAGCTAGGTGCGACAACACGGGTCAACGGCCAGCTGTTCGCATGGTTCGATGCTCCCGAGCGACTCGTTGACCAGACCTACGATCTTTACACCGGAGCACAGGAGTTCTGGGTATGAGGCGCTTGGCCGTTTGAACACAACGGCAGTAGAGACAATGCTGGTATTTCGTGACCCGCACCATTGCAGCGCATAGCGCACGCCCTCTTCCTGACCCCGTTCCAGGTTGGTGCGCATACCCTTTACTGCGCGACACATTCGTTCCATTTTGCGACGCCCTTGGGTTGGCCCAGACCTTGCTAACGGTTGAAAGAGCAACGTAATGCACCGCCGCAGACCCATCAAAAAAATGAACCAAGGGAGCTAGTCAATGAAGCGTCGCAGCCTGATCAAAGCCTTTACCCTGTCCGCATCGATCGCCGCCATGGGGCTGACCTGGACCGTTCAGGCTGCCGAAACCATCAAGGTCGGTATTCTGCATTCGTTGTCCGGGACCATGGCGATCTCCGAGACATCGCTCAAAGACATGGCCTTGATGACTATTGACGAAATCAACGCCAAAGGCGGCGTCAACGGCAAGATGCTCGAAGCAGTGGTTGTCGACCCGGCTTCCAACTGGCCACTGTTCGCCGAAAAAGGCCGCCAGTTGCTGACCCAGGACAAGGTAGCGGTGGTCTTCGGTTGCTGGACATCGGTGTCGCGCAAATCGGTGCTGCCGGTCTTTGAGGAACTCAACGGCTTGCTGTTCTACCCTGTGCAGTACGAAGGCGAAGAGATGTCGCCCAACGTGTTCTACACCGGTGCCGCGCCTAACCAACAGGCGATCCCTGCGGTCGAGTACGTAATGAGTGAAGAAGGCGGTTCGGCCAAGCGCTTCTTCCTGCTCGGCACCGACTATGTCTACCCACGTACCACCAACAAGATTCTGCGTGCATTCCTGCACTCCAAAGGTGTAGCGGATAAAGACATCGAAGAGGTCTACACCCCGTTCGGTCACTCCGACTATCAAACCATCGTGGCCAACATCAAGAAGTTCTCTGCAGGTGGCAAGACAGCGGTTATCTCCACCGTGAACGGCGATTCCAACGTACCGTTCTACAAGGAACTGGCCAACCAGGGCCTGAAAGCCACCGACGTACCGGTTGTAGCGTTTTCGGTAGGCGAAGAAGAACTGCGCGGCATCGACACCAAACCACTGGTAGGCCACCTCGCCGCCTGGAACTATTTCCAGTCGGTGGAAAACCCGGTCAACAAGAAGTTCGTCGCTGACTGGACTGCCTACGCCAAAAAGAAAAACCTGCCAGGCGCTGACAAAGCGGTGACCAACGACCCGATGGAAGCTACCTACGTCGGTATTCACATGTGGGCACAGGCAGTCGAGAAAGCCAAAACCACTGACGTGGACAAGGTACGCGAGGCAATGGCCGGACAAACCTTCGCAGCACCGTCGGGATTCACCCTGACCATGGACAAAACCAACCACCACTTGCACAAGCCGGTAATGATTGGCGAAGTGGAGGACAACGGTCAGTTCGACGTCGTCTGGCACACCGAAGAGCCGATTCGCGCCCAGCCATGGAGCCCCTACATTCCTGGCAACGACAAAAAGCCTGATCATCCCGTGAAGAGCAACTGACCTTCGATTGATGATGATCGCTCCCACGCTCCAGCGTGGGAGCGCAGTTCTGGACGCTCTGCGTCCGATCCTGAGCGCGCGGCTCGGTGCATGATTGACGCAGAGCGTCACGAAAGGCATTCCCACGCAGAGCGTGAGGAACGAGCAGTGTCAGGGCAAACAGCCACGAGCGCTTTGTGGAACGCCACAACAGATCAAGGCCATATTGATATGCCTTCTTATCTCTACCGTATGATCCTCGCCATCAGCCTGCTGCTGCCCCTTGCAGCTCAAGCCGGCGATGCCAGTGATTTTGTCGCAGCCAGTTCTGCGCAACAGGCAGAACTGCTGGAGAGCTGGGCAGCCAAGCCGACAACCGAACGCGTCGAACTGCTTGAAGCTCTGCGCGATGGCCGTGTTGCCGCCGACAGCAGCAAGCGCGCCTGGATCGAAAACAACGATCAATACGTGCCGGTCGATGCACAAGCCCCCGCAGCAGCCGACGCCCCAACCCCTGACGAACCGCGCAAACTGCGCCTGAACAACCGGCTGCGTGGTCTGGTTGAAACAGCGCTGGCCAGCCACCAGTTGCTGGCAGCCGATACGCAACTGCGCATGGCAGCTGCCCTGCAATTGCAAAAAAGCGCTCGCCCTGCACAACTGGAACTGCTGACCGAACGTGTCGCCAGCGAAAACGATTCCAGCGTCAAAAGCGCGCTGACCCTGGCGCTGGCCAACCTGCAAATGGTCGACTCCAGCCCGACAGTACGTCTGGCTGCCGTGCGACTGCTGGGTGAAACCGGTGACCCGCTGGCGCGTACCCGTCTTGAATCATTGCTGGCGCCCGGCGTGGAAACCGACGCTTCGGTACGCGTGGCGGCTGAAACCAGCCTGGCACAGGTGAAGCGCAAGCTGATGATCGGTGAAATCCTCGGTCAGGCGTTCAGCGGCATGTCGCTGGGGTCGATCCTGCTGCTGGCGGCGCTGGGCCTGGCGATCACCTTCGGCCTGCTGGGCGTGATCAACATGGCCCATGGCGAGATGTTGATGCTGGGGGCCTATTCAACCTATGTCGTGCAACTGATGCTGCAGCGCTACGCGCCGGGTGCCATCGAATACTATCCGCTGATCGCGCTGCCGGTGGCGTTCTTCGTCACAGCCGCTATCGGCATGGCCCTGGAACGCACAGTGATTCGTCACTTGTATGGCCGCCCACTGGAAACCCTGCTCGCCACCTGGGGCATCAGCCTGATGCTGATTCAGGCCGTGCGTCTGGCCTTCGGCGCGCAGAACGTTGAAGTCGCCAACCCGCAATGGCTGTCTGGCGGCATTCAGGTGTTGCCTAACCTGGTATTGCCCTACAACCGCATCGTAATCATCGCCTTCGCCATGTTCGTGGTCGTACTGACCTGGCTGCTGCTGAACAAGACCCGATTGGGGTTGAACGTGCGCGCCGTGACCCAGAACCGAAACATGGCCGCCTGCTGTGGCGTACCGACCGGGCGCATCGACATGATGGCCTTCGGTCTGGGCTCAGGTATCGCTGGTCTGGGGGGCGTCGCCCTGAGCCAGATCGGCAACGTCGGCCCCGACCTTGGCCAAAGCTACATCATCGACTCATTCCTGGTGGTGGTGCTCGGCGGTGTCGGACAACTGGCCGGTAGCGTGATGGCGGCCTTCGGGCTGGGCATCGCCAACAAGATTCTCGAACCGCAAATCGGCGCTGTATTGGGCAAGATCCTGATCCTGGCGCTGATCATTCTGTTTATCCAGAAACGTCCGCAAGGCCTCTTCGCATTGAAAGGACGGGTGATCGACTGATGAGCCAGCCATTGATGGTAACTGCCGCGCAAAAAGTCGGGCCCAAGGGCACGCTGACCGCAGGCATTGTGATATTGGCTGTGCTGTTGGCACTGCCGTTGCTGTCGTTGTTGCCTGCCGATAACAGCTTTCAGGTATCGGCCTACACCCTGACCCTGGTGGGCAAGATCCTCTGCTACGCCATTGTCGCCCTGGCGCTGGATCTGGTCTGGGGCTATGCCGGACTATTGTCGCTGGGCCACGGCCTGTTCTTCGCGCTGGGCGGTTATGCCATGGGCATGTACCTGATGCGCGAGGCCGCAGGCGACGGTTTGCCTGCGTTCATGACTTTCCTGTCGTGGACCGAACTGCCGTGGTACTGGGCAGGCACCGACAATTTCCTCTGGGCGCTGTGCCTGGTGGTCCTGGCGCCGGGGTTGCTGGCACTGGTGTTTGGTTTCTTCGCCTTCCGCTCGCGGATCAAGGGTGTGTATTTCTCGATCATGACCCAGGCCCTGACGTTTGCCGGCATGCTGCTGTTCTTTCGCAACGAGACCGGCTTTGGCGGTAACAACGGGTTTACCAACTTTCGCAGCATTCTGGGTTTCAGCATCAGTTCCCAAGGAACCAGAGCGACGCTGTTTCTGGCGACGGTCGTGTTGCTGGTTGCCAGCCTGTACATCGGCTGGCGTCTGGCGCAGAGCAAGTTCGGCCGGGTTCTGACGGCGTTGCGTGATGCGGAAAACCGCCTGATGTTCTGCGGTTACGATCCGCGCGGCTTCAAGCTGTTTGTCTGGGTCTTGAGCGCCGTGCTGTGCGGGCTGGCCGGGGCCCTGTATGTGCCGCAGGTCGGCATCATCAACCCCAGCGAAATGTCCCCGACCAACTCCATCGAAGCTGCGGTTTGGGTAGCATTGGGCGGCCGTGGCACGTTGATCGGCCCGTTATTGGGCGCGGGTCTGGTGAATGGCATGAAAAGCTGGTTCACCGTGGCTTTCCCGGAATACTGGCTGTTCTTTCTCGGCGCGCTGTTCATCATCGTCACGCTGTACCTGCCCAAGGGCGTGATCGGCTTGCTGAAGAAAAGGAGCGAGCAATGAAAACCACTCCTACCCCGTCGTTCATGCTTGAACCGGTTCTGGCACCCAACTCCGATGCAGGCACCAGCCGCGATGCGGTAGGCCTCGGCAAAAGCGCTGGCAAAGGGCTGAACACGCGGCACGGCACGATCCTGACGCTGGAAGACATCAGCGTCAGCTTCGACGGTTTCAAGGCGCTGAACGACCTGAATCTGTACATCGGCGTGGGCGAACTGCGTTGCATCATCGGTCCCAACGGCGCTGGCAAGACCACGCTGATGGACGTCATCACCGGCAAGACCCGCCCCAGCCACGGCAAGGCCTGGTTCGGTGAAACGCTGGACCTGACGCAGATGAGCGAAGTGCAGATCGCTCAGGCCGGGATTGGCCGAAAATTCCAGAAGCCGACGGTGTTCGAAGCCTTGAGCGTGTTCGAGAACCTCGAACTGGCACAAAAGACCGACAAATCGGTATGGGCCAGTTTGCGTGCGCGGTTGAGCGGCGAACAGCAGGACCGGATACACGAAGTGCTGGAGACCATTCGCCTGACCACCTCCATGCACCGTCCGGCGGGCTTGCTGTCCCACGGCCAGAAGCAGTTTCTGGAAATCGGCATGCTGCTGGTTCAGGACCCGCAACTGCTGCTGCTCGACGAGCCGGTGGCGGGCATGACCGACGCCGAAACCGAATTTACCGCCGAGCTGTTCAAGGGCCTGGCCGGCAAGCATTCGCTGATGGTGGTCGAGCACGACATGGGCTTCGTCGGCTCGATTGCCGACCACGTCACCGTGCTGCATCAGGGCAGTGTATTGGCCGAAGGCTCGCTGAATGACGTGCAGGCCGACGAACGCGTGATCGAAGTGTATTTAGGGCGCTGACGCAACGAACTGATCGGCGCGCGGCGCGCAAATACCTGTCCAGACGCCCCGCGGCGCAACATTGCGATTACGCTGCAACCGACGAGAACACCAACCATGCTCCAGGTCAAAAAGCTTCATCAGTATTACGGCGGCAGCCACATTCTTCGTGGTCTGTCGTTTGATGTGAAGGTCGGTGAAGTCACCTGCCTGCTGGGCCGCAATGGCGTGGGCAAGACCACGCTGTTGCGTGTGCTGATGGGCTTGTTGCCGTCGAAGGAAGGCTCGGTGCAATGGGAAGGCAAGACCATCACCCAGTTCAAGACGCATCAGCGGGTGCATGCCGGGATTGCTTACGTGCCGCAAGGCCGGGAAATCTTCGGCCGGCTGACGGTCGAGGAAAACCTGTTGATGGGCCTGTCACGTTTTCCGGGCTCCGAAGCCAAGGAAGTTCCGGCATTTATCTACGAGCTGTTCCCGGTGCTGCTGCAGATGAAACATCGGCGTGGCGGCGATCTGTCCGGCGGTCAGCAGCAGCAATTGGCGATAGGCCGGGCACTGGCGAGTCGTCCACGCTTGCTGATTCTCGACGAGCCTACCGAAGGTATTCAGCCCTCGGTGATCAAGGAGATCGGCGCAGTGATCAAAAAACTGGCCGAGCGCGGCGACATGGCGATTCTGCTGGTCGAGCAGTTCTACGACTTCGCGGCGGAACTGGCCGATCAATACCTGGTGATGTCGCGGGGAGAAATCGTCCAGCAGGGCCGTGGCGAGAACATGGAGACCGACGGGGTTCGCGGTCTGGTGACTATTTAATTAATGCGCCAATCCGTTATCGTGCCGCACTCGACAAGCCAATGAAGACACCATGAATCTGCCTGCCAACACCGCCCTTTTCACCCCCAGCTGGCATGCCGAGCTGGAATTGGGTTATGGCCGTTTCGATGACTGCACACGCCCGACCCAACGGCGCCACAAAGGACCGCTGCGGGTGCAAAAGCATCTGTATGCCGAAGGGCCGCAGGTGTGCCAGCACATCATCGTTCACCCACCGGGCGGTATCGCCGGGGGAGACCGGCTGGATATTTCGGCCACGGTCGGTGCCGATGCCTGGGCACAACTGACCAGCCCCGGCGCAGCGAAATGGTATCGCGCCGCCAGCCCGGCCTTTCAGCAACTTGAACTGCACGTCCACCCCGGAGCGACACTGGAATGGCTGCCGCAGGAAACCATCGTCTTCAGCAATGCCCAGGCAGAACTCACCACCCGCATAGAACTGCACGGTGACGCGAAGCTATGCTACTGGGATGTAGTAGCACTGGGCCGTCCGGCCAGCGGCGAGTGTTTCGAGCAGGGGCATTTTCAGTCGCATCTGGATATCCGTCGCGACGGCACATTGCTCTGGCACGAACGGCAACGCATCATCGGTGGCGACGGGCTGCTGGACTCGCCCATCGGTCTGGACGGCAAAACGGTATTCGCCACCCTGCTACTGACCGGTGAAGTGAGCAGCGATCTGCTTGAAGCCTGTCGCTCACTGTCGATGCCCAACCCGGTGCGCGGTGATCTGACCCAATTGCCGGGCCTTGTGGTGGCTCGCTGCCTGGCAGACGAAGCGCTGCACGCCAGAGCCTGGCTGATAGAACTCTGGAAACGACTGCGCCCGGCAGTGCTGGGCCGAGAGGCAGTAACGCCGAGAATCTGGAATACATGATGGCTGGACGCACAGTATTCAGGGCGGCATTTCCGGGCACAAGCACGGGAAAGACATCTACTTGAAGACACGGAAACCCCATGGACCTGACACCACGCGAAAAAGACAAGCTGCTGATCTTCACCGCCGGACTGGTTGCCGAACGGCGTCTGGCGCGCGGCGTGAAGCTCAATTATCCGGAAGCCATGGCCTACATCTCTGCGGCACTGCTGGAAGGTGCGCGTGATGGGCAGACCGTCGCTGACCTCATGCACTACGGCACGACCCTGCTGACCCGCGATCAGGTCATGGAGGGCATTGCGGAGATGATCCCGGAGATTCAGGTGGAAGCCACCTTCCCGGACGGCACCAAACTGGTCACCGTGCATCAGCCGATTGCCTGAAGGAGTGATCATGCAAGACGTGATTCGCGATGCCCTGCCGGTCGATCTGCCAGGCATTCTGGCCATCTACAACAACGCAGTGCTCAACACCACGGCTATCTGGAATGAACAACCGGTCGACCTGGCCAACCGCCAGGCCTGGTACGCAGCTCGCCAGAGTCAGGCGTATCCAATTCTGGTGGCCGTCGATCACGCAGGCGAAGTGCTCGGCTACTCATCGTTTGGCGACTGGCGCCCCTTCGAAGGGTTTCGCCATACGGTGGAGCATTCGGTCTATGTTCGCGCAGACCAGCGCGGCAAGGGGCTGGGGCCGCAACTGATGGCATCGCTGATCGAACGGGCCAAAGAGTGTAAGAAACACATGATGGTAGCCGCCATCGAAAGCGGCAACGCGGCCTCCATCCTCTTGCATGAACGCCTTGGCTTCAAGACCACCGGACAGATGCCGCAAGTCGGCACCAAGTTCGGCCGCTGGCTGGACCTGACCTTCATGCAACTGGATTTGTCGCCCGGTGTTCCGGCACCCGCGTCACAAGCACCCAAGCCCCTCTAGAGAGCACGCCATGAACCATGCACAACTGCGACGTGTTACCGCTGAAAGCTTCGCCCATTATCGCCATGGCCTGGCGCAGTTGCTGTTCGAAACGGTTCACGGCGGCGCATCGGTGGGGTTCATGGCTGATCTGGATATGCCGCAAGCGTACGCCTGGTGCGATGGCCTGAAGGCCGATATCGCCGCGAGCAGTCTGCTGCTGTGGGTGGTGGCCGAAGACGATAACGTGCTGGCCAGCGCGCAGTTGTCACTGTGCCAGAAGCCCAATGGCCTGAACCGCGCCGAAGTGCAGAAACTGATGGTGCTGCCCAGCGCCAGAGGTCGTGGTCTGGGCAGGCAACTGATGGACGAAGTCGAGCAGGTTGCAGTGAAACACAAGCGCGGGTTGCTGCACCTGGACACCGAGGCGGGCTCGGTGGCTGAAGCGTTCTATAGCGCGCTGGCCTACACCCGCGTCGGCGAACTGCCAGGCTACTGCGCCACACCGGACGGTCGACTTCACCCGACCGCCATTTATTTCAAAACCTTGGGGCAACCGACATGATCCCTGGTCAATACCAGATCCAGCCCGGCGATATCGAACTCAACGCCGGACGCCGCACCCTCAGCCTGACCGTCGCCAACAGCGGCGACCGGCCGATTCAGGTGGGCTCGCATTTCCACTTTTTCGAAACCAATGACGCACTGACCTTCGATCGCGCCGCCAGCCGAGGCATGCGCCTGAATATTCCCGCCGGCACCGCAGTGCGCTTCGAACCGGGCCAGTCCCGTGAAGTCGAGCTGGTGGACCTGGCCGGATTGCGCAAGGTCTACGGCTTTGCCGGACGGGTAATGGGCGATCTGGATTGAAGCCTTTTTGAATATCGTTCCGACGCTCCGTGGGAATGCAGTTGGTGACGCAGGGCGTCGCCGGATGCATGCCAACGCTGAGCATTGGCACGAGAATCAGTCAGGTTTGCGTACAACGATGCATAAGGAATCACAATGAAGATTTCCAGACAAGCCTACGCCGACATGTTCGGCCCCACCGTTGGCGACAAGGTTCGGCTGGCGGATACCGAGCTGTGGATCGAGGTCGAAAAGGACTTCACCACCTATGGCGAAGAAGTGAAATTCGGCGGTGGCAAGGTCATCCGTGACGGCATGGGCCAGGGCCAATTGATGGCCGCTGACGTGGTCGACACGCTGATCACCAACGCCCTGATCATCGACCATTGGGGCATCGTCAAAGCGGATGTCGGCATCAAGAATGGGCGCATCGCAGCCATCGGCAAGGCCGGGAACCCGGACATCCAGCCAGACGTGACCATTGCGGTCGGCGCGGCCACCGAAGTCATTGCCGGTGAAGGCATGATCCTCACCGCTGGCGGCGTCGACACGCACATCCACTTCATCTGCCCACAGCAGATCGAAGAAGCGCTGATGAGCGGCGTGACCACGATGATCGGCGGCGGCACCGGCCCTGCCACTGGCACCAACGCCACCACAGTCACGCCCGGTCCTTGGCACATGGCGCGCATGCTCCAGGCTTCGGATTCGTTTCCGATGAACATCGGCTTCACCGGCAAGGGCAACGTCAGCCTGCCCGGTCCGCTGATCGAGCAGGTCAAGGCGGGCGCTATCGGTCTGAAGCTGCACGAGGACTGGGGCACCACGCCTGCGGCCATCGACAACTGCCTGAGCGTTGCCGATGAATACGACGTGCAGGTCGCGATTCACAGCGACACGCTGAATGAGTCAGGTTTCGTCGAAACCACCCTCGCCGCATTCAAGAACCGCACCATCCACACCTACCACACTGAAGGCGCAGGTGGCGGCCACGCGCCGGATATCATCAAGGCCTGTGGTTCACCGAATGTGCTGCCCAGCTCGACCAACCCGACCCGGCCCTTCACCCGTAACACCATCGACGAACACCTGGACATGCTCATGGTCTGCCACCACCTGGACCCGAGCATCGCCGAAGACGTGGCCTTCGCGGAAAGCCGCATCCGCCGCGAAACCATCGCCGCCGAGGACATTCTTCACGACCTGGGCGCCTTTTCGATGCTCAGTTCAGACAGCCAGGCCATGGGCCGGGTTGGCGAAGTGATCATGCGCACCTGGCAAACCGCCGATAAGATGAAGAAACAACGCGGCCCCCTGCCGCAGGACGGTCCCGGCAACGACAACTTCCGCGCCAAGCGCTACATCGCCAAATACACCATCAACCCGGCGATCACCCATGGCATCAGCCATGAAGTGGGCTCCGTCGAAGTCGGCAAGTGGGCGGACCTGGTGCTGTGGCGTCCGGCGTTCTTCGGTGTCAAACCGACCCTGATTCTCAAGGGCGGCGCCATTGCCGCCAGCCTGATGGGCGACGCCAACGCTTCGATCCCGACCCCGCAACCGGTTCACTACCGCCCGATGTTCGCCAGCTACGGCAGCTCGCTGCATGCCACCAGCATGACCTTTATCAGCCAGGCAGCATTCGACGCAGGCGTACCGGCGTCACTGGGCCTGAAGAAGCAGATCGGTGTGGTCAAAGGTTGTCGCACCGTGCAGAAGAAAGACCTGATCCACAACGACTACCTGCCGGACATCGAAGTTGACCCACAGACCTATCAGGTCAAGGCCGACGGCGTGCTGCTGTGGTGCGAACCGGCCGATGTGCTGCCGATGGCACAGCGGTATTTTCTGTTCTAGCAAAGCGCTCGAAAGTGGGGGGCTCTTGTTGAGCCCCTGCTGCTCGACGTACAAACTGGATTAAAGCCCTAAGGCTCAAGGCGCCCCAGGAATGTCTCTTTAGAGTTCAGTATCTGCAACGACTGCAGCGAGTCGTTGATGGCGTCGAGCATGCCCAGATCCTGTTCAGTCGATTTACCCTGCAACACCCGATGCAGAGCAAGAAATACGCTGAGTTTGCCTCCAGCCATATAGTCCCGTTTGCTTACTTTTGCATCTGCCAGTATCTCCCCCGCCAGCGCGATCTGCTCTTCGACGAACGCTGCAAACTCTGTCTTCAACATGTTGAATCTCCGGTTATGAGGTGAGTAGCAACTCATCCAGCACTTGCACCATCTGCTCCCTGGTTTGCTGCCCTACAAGGTCTTCCCGTACTCTTTTGCCATCCTTGAAAAAAACCATCGTCGGACCGTGATTTATCTCGTACTCGTTAGAAGTCACGGGGTTCAAAGAGTCTTTGAGATCCGAATCCAGCTCGATCTCTACTCTGATCAGGCTTACCTTTTCGGCGTATTTCTCTTCCAGCGCATCAAAAATGGCATCCATTCTGGCGCTGGCGTTTTGATCCCCTCGTTTACTGACTTTTCCTTTCGTCGAGAACTCCACCACCACAAGCCTGTGGCAGCTGGCATCGACAACCTCTTTCTGGAAGGTTGAATCGGTAGCAGTGATGACACTCATGTTCAGGCCCCTCATTCAATTAATCGCTGATTGAACATAGGCCTGCAAAAAAAGGGCGTCTACTGACAGAAATGACAGTGAACGCCCTGTTTGTCGTGTCATGCAAAGGAGGTAATATGCGCCCATCTTTCGTCACGCTCCTCCAACAAGGTAGTCGGCCATGCGCCTTTCCGAGTTCATCGTTGTTCATGTGGATCGCATTGTCGATGAATGGGAAGACTTCGCCAGGACTCTGAAACCTGCCGCCGACTCGATGAGCAAGCTGGAGCTACGCGATCACGCCAAATCGATTCTGCTCGCAGCTGCACGGGACATGAAAACCGCGCAGAGCAAAATCGAGGAGATTGCCAAGGCCAGAGGCGAGGAGCTTAACAAGACGCCAAGCCTGGACGAGGCCGCCAGCAGCCATGGCGAGCTGCGCCATGAGGTCGGTTTTGATCTGGTGCAGATGACTTCGGAATTCCGCCACCTGCGTGCCAGCGTTATCCGTTTATGGGTAGAAAGCCTTGCAGCACCGCAGCTGGCCGATTTTCAGGACGTGATTCGCTTCAACGAGGCCATTGACGAAGCACTTGCCGAGTCCACTGCCGCCTATGCCGAACGGGTCGGCCGCTCGCGGGACATCTTCCTCGCCATTCTGGGTCATGACCTGCGCGCACCGCTTCAGGCCGTCAGCATGTCCGCCGAGTTGCTGGCGCGCAAAATAGCGCAGGATGAGAAAACCCATTCGTATATCTCGCGCATTCAGATGAGCACTCGTCACATGGGCGCGATGGTCAGCGATCTGCTTGAGTTTGTGCGCAGCCGTCTGGGCGCGGGCCTGCCGGTGGAGCGCAAGTACATGGACCTGGCGCATGCCTGTCGCGAAGCCATCGAGGAAGCCTGCGCCGGACATCCCGGCGCTGTTCCGGTTCTGGAAGTCGAGGGCGACACAAAAGGCCACTGGGACGCCGCGCGGATGGGCCAACTGCTGCAGAACCTGATCGGCAACGCCATGCAGCATGGCGCGGCCACCCACGAGATCAGGCTCAGGATCAACGGCAATCAGAACACTGTCGAGCTGATTGTGCATAACGAAGGCAAGCCGATTGCCGAAGACGCAATAGGTACCATCTTCGACCCGCTGGTGCGCAGCACCCATGAGGACAGCGACACGCGCAACACCACTACCAGCCTCGGGCTGGGCCTGTTTATCGTCAAGGAAGTGGTCAACGCCCACAGCGGCAGCATCACCGTCACCTCGACCATAAACGAAGGCACCACGTTTACTGTGGTACTGCCCAGAACCTGACTCAGGCTGTTGATCGCGCAGCCACGCAGTCAGCTCAACCCTTCTACTGCGCCCGGGGATCAAACGAGGAGCTGTCTGCCAGTTTCTGCCAGAGTGCCCGGGTTGCCTCGTCGGTGTGCTTGGGCACGACGATTTTCAGCTGGGCGTAAAGGTCGCCCCGCTCGCCGCTCTTGTTCATCAAGCCGTTACCCTTGATCCGCAGGCGCTGACCGTTCTGACTGTCCGGGCGGATGGTCAGGTTGATCCTGCTGTTCAGCGTCGGTACCGCCACCTTGGTGCCCAGCACTGCTTCCCAGGGCGCCAGTGGAACGGTAATGACCAGATCATGGCCCTCGACCTCGAACAGAGGGTGCGGTGCCAGGCGAATGATCAGGTACAGATCGCCATTGGCACCCCCGCCCACTCCAGGCGCGCCCTGGCCCTTGAGACGAATGCGCTCGCCGTCAACGACGCCCGCTGGAATCTTCACATTCAGGGTCTTGGTGATATCGCTCATGCGCTGCCCGTTGGGGCTGTGCTGAGGCACCTTGAAACTGACCTGCTTGGATTCACCCGACAAGGTCTCCTCAAGGAAGACTGCCAGCTCCATCTCTACGTCCTGCCCGGTACGCCCCGGGTTGCGGGTACGGCCGCCCTGCTGTGGCCGACCACCGAAAATGGAGCTGAAAAACTCTGAAAAGTCTGCCGTTTCCTCGAATCCGCCAGCGCCTGCGCCAGCCCGGCTTTGCCAGCCTGGCGGGGTCTGGAACGGACGGCCCTGCCGACCGTACTTGCGCAGTTCATCGTACTCGGCGCGCTTGTCAGGGCTGCTGAGCACCTCGTAGGCTTCGGACGCTTCCTTGAACTTGTCTTCGGCGCCTGCTTCCTTGCTGACGTCAGGGTGATACTTGCGCGCCAGTTTGCGATAGGCGGTCTTGATCGCCTTGTCGTCCGCAGTCGGCTCAACGTCAAGTATCTTGTAGTAGTCTTTGAAATCCATGTAACGATCACCCATCCGAATTATCCGGCAAAGCCAGATACGCTGGCGTCACGCGCCCAGCTCCCTCTGTTCACGAGGTATCTGGATTACCTAACGTCGAAAATTTATAGATAGCCGGCCGTCTTTGCAGACGGGTCGATAGCTCGACAACATCGTGTTCGACAGCCAGGTCTACCGAGAATCCCTTCAAGATTGGGGGTAACGGGCTTCAGTTCAAGCCTTGACGGTAAATACAGTCAGGTAAATATAAGCGACGTGTCGCGCTACGCAATTGGCGCGCGCTGACATAAACTGCGCGGCCGTTTTTTGACTGGAACGTAAAAGACATGAATGACCAATCCCCGGCCCGTGCCTGCGGCATCGATTTCGGCACGTCCAACTCCACCGTCGGCTGGCAACGACCCGGCGTGGAATCGTTGATCGCGCTGGAGGACGACAAGATTACCCTACCGTCGGTGGTGTTCTTCAATATGGAGGAACGCCGCCCGGTGTATGGCCGTTTGGCGCTGCACGAGTATCTGGAAGGTTATGAAGGCCGCCTGATGCGCTCGCTCAAGAGCCTGCTGGGCTCAAAGCTGATCAAGCATGACACCAGCGTGCTGGGCACGGCGATGCCGTTCAAGGATTTGCTGGCGCTGTTTATCGGCGAGCTGAAAAAACGCGCCGAGCACACGGCCGGACGCGAGTTCGAGCAAGTGGTACTGGGCCGCCCGGTGCATTTTGTCGATGACGATGCACTGGCCGATCAGGAAGCCGAAGACACTCTGGCCGAAGTGGCCCGCAAGATCGGCTTCAAGGACGTGTCGTTCCAGTTCGAACCTATTGCTGCGGCATTCGACTACGAGTCCACCATCAAAGACGAAGAGCTGGTACTGATTGTCGACATCGGCGGCGGTACATCGGACTTCTCGCTAGTGCGCCTGTCACCTGAGCGACGCCAACACGATGACCGTCAACAAGACATTCTTGCCACGGGCGGCGTGCACATTGGCGGCACCGACTTCGACAAGCAGTTGAGCCTGCAAGGCGTAATGCCGCTGTTCGGTTACGGCAGCCGCATGAAAAGCGGCGCCTACATGCCGACCAGCCACCACATGAACCTGGCGACCTGGCACACCATCAATGCGGTGTACTCGCAAAAGTCGCAGCTGGCGCTGGGCAGCATGCGTTACGACATCGAAGACACCGGTGGCATCGACCGCCTGTTCAAGCTGATCGAACAGCGCGCCGGGCACTGGCTGGCCATGGAAGTGGAAGAAACCAAGATCCAGCTGACCCACGCTGAAAACCGCCATCTGCCAATGGACCGGGTGGAAGCAGGATTGAGTGTGGACCTGAGCCGGGTGATGTTCGAATCAGCGATCGACGCTCAGCTCGAGCGCGTGCGCAACAGCGTGACGAACTTGCTGAGCGACGCGGGCGTGAGTGTCGAACAGGTCAACACGGTGTTCTTCACGGGTGGCTCCAGCGGCATTCCCGCCCTGCGCAACAGCGTCTCGGCCATGCTGCCCAACGCGCGCCACGTCGAAGGCAACATCTTCGGCAGCATCGGCAGCGGCCTGGCGATCGAAGCGAAGAAGCGCTACGGCTAGTGGTATGACTCGGAGCGCAGGCACGGTAGTTAAAGAACTATCGTTCCTAACGCTCCAGCGTCGGAATGCCGTTCGTGACGCTCTGCGTCACAGATTCCAGCCGCACCGCAGACTCTAGCCAGTCAGATATCCACGCGCCCTAGACCAACCCCTCCTTCTGCAACTCGCTCTTCAGGTACGCATAGTAAATCGGCCCTGCCACCACACCTGGCAGGCCGAATGCGGCTTCGAACAGCAGCATCGCCAGCAGCAACTCCCACGACTTGGCATTGATTTGCCCGCCGACGATGCGTGCATTGAGGAAATACTCGACCTTGTGAATCACGATCAGGTAACCCAGCGCAGCCAGCGCTACCCAGATCGAGATCGACATGCCGACAATGAAAATCAGCGTGTTCGACATCAGGTTGCCCACCACCGGCAACAGGCCGAGCAGGAACGTCATGATGATCAGGGTCTTGGTCAGCGGCAGGTGAATCCCGCACAACGGCAGGACAATGGCCAGGAATACCGAAGTAAACGCAGTGTTGAGCAGGGAAATCTTGATCTGGGCGAAAACGATGTTGCGAAAAGCCCGGCTGACCAGATACAGACGATCGAACAGTGCGGCAGCCAGCGGCTTGCGCGCATGCACGTCGGAAATACGCTGCAAGGCGATGATCGCGCCCAGCACCATGCCGATCAGCATGGTGACGAACATGTGTGCCGCGCCCTTGCCGATCAGCTGCAACTCGCCGACGTGCTTCTGCAGCCACTGCCCAAGGGAGACCTGAAACTCCGCCGCACTGGCAGGCAGATAGGCATCAATGAACGGCGGTAGCTGACCCCGCGCGCGATCCACCAGGGTCATGAACTTGTCCAGCGAGGCCCCGGGGTTTTCGGCTTCGTGCAGCACAAAGCTGATCACACCGGCAAAAATCAGTGTCAGCAGGCTGACCACCACAGTACCCAGTAGCGCTACAGCCAGCCAGCGGGCGCGTTCGCCAGAGATCAGACGCTGCAACTTGGGGGTCAGCATGTTGACCAGTTCGAACACCAACAGTCCGGCCAGCAGGCTGGGCAGCAACTTGAATGGCAACACCAATAACAGACCGCCAAATACAAGAATCCAGCTGGCTATTAACACCTGACGCGCAGAAAACGTTGGCATAGACCCTCAACGGGCAACACAAGGAAGGTGGGCAGTCTGCCAGCCTTCTTAGTCGAGAACCAGTGATCCGAAAGCCGGAAAAAGTGCGGCGCAATCATCTGCCCGATGATCGGCTCGATAACGGCGCCAAAGTGCAGTGTTTACTGCACCCGCGCGCCTGCTCCGTAACGATGGGTATGGCCGGAAAATTATTTCTTCTTGAGACAATCACTCATGAAACTCTTGCGAGCATCGCCCTTGAGTGCCTGAGTGCTGGCAGTCGCATTGCAGGTCTTCATCTTGTCCTGCTGGGTAGCTGCCGGCGCTGGTGCCGCTTTCAGGCAAGTGCTCATGAATGCCTTGCGCTCGTCGCCCTTCAGCGATTTGGCGCTGGCGTCGGCATTACAGGTGGTCATTTTGTTCTGCTGCGCAGTCGCCGCGAAACCCTGGGCAGACAGCATCAAGCCAACGAGCAACAAAGGAATACCGAGCTTCTTCATCGATCCACTCTCCAGAACCACTGCACCGGACGGCGCAGGCTGAGATTAAGTGTAGTCAGATGTTGCGACACATGACGGGGCAAACAGCATCGCTGCTGGCATTCTCGAACAACAGGCGGATAATTACGCCTCGCTTTAACGATGATTCCCTCATGCAATACGCTTTTCCACTGATTACCGTCCTTATCTGGGCGATCAACACGGCCGTCACCAAGGCGTCTGCCGGAGTGATCTTTCCGGCTGAAATAGGCTTTTATCGCTGGGCGCTGGCCGGCTTGCTGTTCACGCCCTTCATGCTCAGGCCTGTCTGGGCAAATCGCGCCGCAATCAAACCGGTGCTGGGCAAAATTTTCATTCTTGCCGTGCTCGGTACAGCGATGTACCAAAGCCTGGCGTATTTCGCAGCAAGCCTGACGACCGCCACCAACATGGGGATCATTCAGTCGCTGGTGCCCATGATGGCGCTGGGGCTGTCGATAGCCTGCCTGGGCAATCGCCTGACCTGTGGCGCGCTGCTGGGCGCTGTGCTGTCGTTTGTGGGAGTGGTAGTCGTAGTGTCGGCGGGCAATCCCGCGGAGCTGATCGAGCATGGCGTCAATCGGGGCGATGTGATGGTGCTGGTGGCCGCTGCGTCGTATGCGGTCTACAGCACGCTATTGAAGAAGTGGCAGTTGTGCCTGCCGCCCCTGCAATTGCTTTACGTGCAGATTCTACTGGCGCTTATCGTGTTGCTGCCGCCCTTTATCCTGTCGGCAAAAACCGGCTTGAATGCCAGCAACATTCCGATGGTGCTGTACGCAGCCATTCCGACTTCCATGCTTGCGCCATGGTTGTGGATGACCTCGATAATGCGCCTGGGGCCCAGCCGCACAACGCTGTTCTTCAACCTGATGCCGATCGCCACGGCATTGATTGCCGCGGCGACGCTGGGCGAACAACTTGCGATCTATCACCTGTTCGGCGGAGCGCTGACCCTGTGCGGCGTCATCCTTGCAGAACGCTGGACGACTCCGCTGCGGTCAAAGGCGAGTTAGGCCGTCGCGCTGCCTTCGCTGCCCTCCACACTATGAATCGACACATCGGTGATTCCGGCGGCGTGAGCCATGCCGGCTTCACCGACTGAAAGATCGTCCAGCTCTACATGGTGCTTGAGCGCCAGCTCGTGTACCACTTCGATGATGGGCACATCCAGATTCTCGATGACGTCTACGTGGTGCTCGCCCAGCAAGGTGTACTCGATTTCATACAGTTCTTTATCGCTCATCGCATCTTCCTGGCCGTCACAGAGGAGCGGCTGATTAACGAACTACGGTCCGACAACCGATGACCGAGCCCAGGGCCGGACCCTAATGTCCGACCGTGCCATCAGATTGACCTCGCGGTTTCGGGAACGTGCTGGCGAATATTCAAAGGGCCACCTCGCGGTCATGGATCTTGTCGCGAGAGATACTGCCGTATCGCCATCTTTTTTTTCGAACTCTTACCCCGGTTTCCTGCTCAAAGTGCTACCGGGCCAAGACCGGCTCTGACATGTGGAGCAATAACGATGTACAAGAAAATCTTCGCGGCGACTTTTGTATTGGCGACGATGGCCGGCTGCAGCAACACAACCGTGCAGAACCCGGTGGATTACGTCACTTATCGCAACGAACCGCTGGTCAAGCAGGTTGAAAACGGCATGACACGCCAGCAGGTCCTGACCATCGGCGGCGAGCCGTCGAGCACTATCGAGCGTAAGGTCAACCCAGGCACCTGCAACAATTACGTTCTGGCCAAAGATGGCCACAAACAGGTTTACCACGTCAGCTTCAACAGCGACGGCCGTGTCACCAACAAAGGTTTCATGACCTGCGAACAACGCGAGAAGAACGAAAAAGCGATGTAACGGAAATAACTTACAGACGCCCGACGCGCAATGCGACGGGCGTTTCTATTTTTATGTTTAAGTATTAAACCCGTCATTAGACATTGCGTTTCAAACCACCGCCTGCGCCTTGAAACCCATGTAAAAATTTGCTGTCATAGCCACTCATCTTAAATTCACTACACCGCATCACTAATGACCAAGGAGAGGTTCATATGGCTTTCGACGCCTTTATTCAGATCGCAGACATTCCCGGCGAGGCGCTGGACGAGAAGTACAGCAAGTGGATCGAAATCACCGGCTATAACTTCGGCGTCAGCCAAAGCACCTCTGCCACCGCCAGCTCCTCGGGCGGCGCTTCATCCGGTCGTACCGCCATGACCAACTTCACCTTCACCAAATACCTCGACAGCGCCAGTTGCAAGCTGATGGAAGCCAGCTGTGCAGGCCAGCACCTCAAAGAAGTGAAGCTGGTGCTGTGCCGCGCAGGCACCGACAAACTCAAATACTACGAAGTGGTTCTCGAGGAAGTCATCATCGCCGACTACACCCAGAGCGCAAGCGCCGGCATCCCCATCGAAATCGTACAGCTCAATTACGGCCGCATCAAAACCACCTACACCCTGCAGAAACGTGTCGATGGCACAGCAGGCGGTAACGTGGCTGGCGGCTGGGACCGGATCAATAATAAAAAGTACTCGTGAGGCACGACCATGGCCGAAGCACGATCCTTCATCAACTCCAGAACACAGACCTTCGATTCTTTGAAAGCCAACCTTGCGCTGCCAAAGAATGCCAAAGCCAAATTCGTCGCCCTCAATTCCCACATCTCGGGCGGCGTTGTACTGGCCGGTGAGTTGGTCATCGTCGGCGACGCGTCCACGCCCTCGTCTACCGCCCAGGAAGCTTTCCTGATGGCCAAGGCTGCGGAAGTGCATACAGCGTTGCTGGTGAATGGCGCTGGAGGGGATGACTTTTTCCTTGAGAACTTTGAGTTGCTAAAGCAACTGATCAGTCATAGTTCCATGGGCGTAGGCGCGATCAGTGAAAGCTGGGCAAAACATCTTGATGCCATAAAAGCTACACTTCAGGATATTGAAAAAATGTATTGGGACTACTTGGGCTCCGGCACTATGACCAACCGCGATGCATTCTATGCCAAGCGAACATCGCTGTTTATTAAGCTTGAGCAACAGCTTGACAATATAGCGTCATTTGGTTCTGGATTACGAAATGAAGGCTCAATTAAAAGGCTGCTAGGTCTTTCTACCACAAGTTACCTACAGACTGGGGAAATAGCAGGCTACGCCGAAAAGGTATCAGGCGTTGCAAAAGCAGCAACGTGGGTAAAAAGAGGAACCTACATCGGTATCGCGCTTGATGTAAGTTCTACCGCCCTCTCTATCCACAAAGCCTGCACCACAGGCCGAGAAGAGCAGTGCAGGAAGGCGAAGTATGTTGAAGGTGCATCTCTTATTGGTAGCTTAGGCGGCAGCGCTTTGGGTGGAGCCCTTGGAAGTTATGCTCTGGGCACTGTATGCGTTGCAGTAGGCCTTCCCACAGCAGGGATAGGTACGCTAGCCTGCGTTGTCGTTGGGGCTGCTGCTGGAGGGGCATTAGGTGGCGCGGCGATAGGCAGTGGCGGTGAGTTCATTGGAGAATATATTTATGGGAAGACAACACAATGATGGGTATAGAGCTAGGCCTTATAGGGGTGATTTTATACGCCCTCATGATACTTATCATTGCTGCATCACTCTATATAGCACATAAGTATACACGTACATTTGAATCCCACTTACCCAACTGCAAACTTATAACAGACAACCAAGCGACTTACCGCGAAGCAGGATTACCTGGAAAAATCGTGAGGTGCGGCATGATGTATATATTTTTAATATTCCCAACTCTGGGCAAGAAACGTGGACTTATGGACTTAGGAGAAGCCAAGAGCTTCCCTACGAAAATGAAATACCTGCTGTTCATTCCCTGGACAGCGCAGATCTTAATATTCATAGCATTAATTTGGTTTACTCAGTTTGCCATACCCCGCGCATAAACTCAGTAGTGATCAGCTTTAACAACTCACTTATAGAGGTGAACATTTGATACACATAGAGCCAACGCTAGTAGGCATTATCATCTTTACAACGATGACGCCCAGCGTGCTATTATTTATGTATCGCACACTTACGCAGATAGAATCGAAGCGCAGCTATCAAAATCCTCATTCGTATCATCAAACCGAAAAGCACTGTCCGCAGGTGGCCTGTCCGGCAAATTTATACGCATCAGCTCCATTGCTTTTCTATTAATATCCCCCAATTTCTCTGCACCCAGAAGGATGACTGATGCTTGGTCCATTCTGAAAACAATCGCCGCGCCCCGAATAATTCTTCAGAGCGCAGCACCAATGCCACCTCTCAGGCGACCTTAGAAAACCAGCTTGAACAGGGCGATGACCACGACCAGGCCGATCAGAAAGATGATACCGACGGTGCTTCCCAGAAACTTGAGCATTGTGTATCTCCACGATTTATTTGGGTCTCATGGTTGGGACCGCAGCGTTCAGCACTCGTTTCTTATATTTTTACATTCAGTCACAACCGTCCGCACCGGCGAAAATCCGATAAAACTTTTCCCCTCCTCCAGCACTCACAACCTTTGCTGATCCTGCCGGGCAACCCACAGAGCGGGACAGCAAAACCTGATGAACCCTGGAGATAAATGATGATTTCTGCACCGCAATCACAGCTTTCCGATGTAAATACTCTGCGCCAGCGTGCGCGCCAGAACGTTGAGAATGGTGCTGTGACTGAAGGTTACAGCGCTGACCGCGAAACCGTACTGCGCCTGCTCAATGAGTCGCTGGCCACCGAGCTGGTCTGTGTGCTGCGCTACAAGCGCCACTACTACATGGCGTCGGGCCTCAAGGCGAGCGTGGCGGCAGCCGAGTTTCTGGAGCACGCCGAACAGGAAGCACAGCACGCCGACAAGCTGGCCGAGCGTATCGTGCAACTGGGCGGCGAGCCGGAATTCAACCCGGACCTGCTGTCGAAGAACTCCCACGCACAATACGTTGCGGGCAATACGCTGAAGGAAATGGTCTACGAAGACCTGGTTGCCGAGCGCATCGCGGTCGACAGCTATCGCGAGATCATTCAGTACATCGGTGACAGCGATCCGACCACCCGCCGTATCTTTGAAGAGATTCTTGCTCAGGAAGAAGAACACGCCGACGACATGTCGGACATCCTCGAAGGCCTGTAACAAGCGGCGACAAGTGAAAAGCCAGGACCTGTGTCCTGGCTTTTTTGTGGACAACTGGAATGCGTGTTCGACGCACCACTATCGTTCCCTGTGCTCCCTTTGCATGCCGATCGTGACGCTCTGCGTCACCAGCCTGCATCACACCGTACATCAAGACCGGACGCGGAGCGTCCAGAGCGGCATGCGACGCGGAGCGTCGCACGATAGTTGAGATTATCGTTCCGCTCGCTCCAGCGTCGGAATGCATTGCGTGACGCTCTGCGTCACAGTTCTGCATCGCACCGCTGATCCTTGAGTGTGCAATCACTTCACCGTCTTCGGCGCCTTGCCAGTGCGCATCTGCTCCAGCAGTGGGCCGCATTGGTTCGGTGCGCTATCGCCGGTCGCGACCAGCGCCAGCAGACCGGCCACCGGGCCTACGGTTGCACCGAGCAGAACCATACCGGCGCCGCGCAGCAGTAACGGGCCGGACTGTACGCCTGCATTGGGCTTGGCGAACGGGCCGTTGACATACAGTGGCGAGCGCAACGAGAACACGCGGAAGCCCTTGGACTCCGGGTTGACCTGCAGGTCCAGCTGCTCGGTCTTCATGTTCGCGGTGCCATTGATGTAGATGATGGCGTTCTCGGTATCGAAGACGAACAGCCGACTGGTCGCCAAGCCGTCCTTGATGCCAAAGTCAGAAGCCGCGCAGTTGATCTTCACGTCCTTGTCGCCAAACAGCTTGCCCACCACGTAGTTGCCCACGTTGAGCCCGGCAATTTCCATCAGGCCACGGCTGATCGCGCCGTCGTTGACCAGCATTTTCATTTCACCGTTGGCGGTGCCGAGCAAAGCGGCAATCGAGTTGCCTCGGCCACTGATGTCGGCATCGCCATTCAGCTCACCGAAGCTGGTTTTCATCGGTTCAAAGGTCGGGAACAGCTGCTTGAGCTTGAAGTTGCGCGCCGACAGCTTCGCCCTGCCCTGCAACGGCTTGTTGCGGCCGTCGAGGCGGATATCCGCATCCAGCTTGCCGCCTGCCACTCCAAAGCGCAGCGGCTCCAGGCTCAATTGCCCATCGTTGAGAATCAGATGGGTATACAGGTCGGTGAACGGTAAGTCCGGGCTTTGCACAATGCGCTTGCCGGTGAACTCCACGTCGGCATCCATCGCTCGCCAGCGGTCAGTCTGAAACTCTTCTACGGGCAGGACCTTGCCCGACGGCTGCTTGCTCTCGCCACCGCGTTTTTTCTGAGCGGCATTCGAGTCCGCACCAATCAGCGGCGCGAGGTCGCTGAACAACAACTGATTGGACACCAGTACGCCGCTCAGCTTCGGCCGTGGCTGGCTGGCGACGTAACCCAGATCGCCGTGGATATCGCTGTTGCCGATCTTGCCGTTGAAGCCTTGGTAACGAAAGTTGGCTCCTGCCGGGTCATGCAGTTTGGCGATCAGGCGGCCATCAGTGGAGTAAGCCGGAGAGTCCGGCAGGGTAACGCCGGTCAGCGGGTACAGATTGCTCAGGCTCGCGCCGGAAAGTTTAAGGCGCAGATCCAGCGCACCCAGGTTCTGTGGGTCGGTCAGGGTCCCGGCGATGACCGCATGAGTATCACCGACCTTCACATCGGCCTGCACCGGGAAAGGCTGACTGGCATCCTTGAGCGCCAGAAGGCCACCCACCTTGCCGGTGCCGCTCAGTTTCTGACCGTGGTACTGGCCTGTTACAGCCAGACCAAACGCATAGTCCTGCGGTACTGCGCCCTTTTCCTGAGCCTTTTGCGCTTCCTTGCTGCCAACAATTTCGCCAAACGGGATCGGCTTGCCGAGCAAGTCGATCACCACATCCAGATTGGCATTCAGTGTCTGGTCATTGAAACTCACCAGTCCCTTGTCGAACTTGATGGCTCCGATATCCACCACCCACTTGGAAGGTTCAGCGTTCGGGTCGGATTTGGGCAGGTCGAACACCCAGTTGGCGCGACCATCGGCCAGCCGCTCGAGCTTTGCCTCGGGGCCGGTCAAATCGATACGCGGGATGACCACTTGCTGAGCCAGCAGTGGCAACAGCGACAGACGAAACTCAACGTGCTTGAGAGTGACCATCTGCGGGGTTTTCGACCACTCGGGATTACCCAGTGTCAGGTCATCGGCCACGAAGTGCGGCGACGGCACCCAGGCACGCCAGCCACCGAGCTCGGGCTCGCGCGTCCAGCGCACATCCAGGTCACCATTGATGGCGAACGGGCGATGCAGCGCTTCGCTGACTTTCTCATTGAGGGTAGGTTTGATGCGATTCCAGTCGAACGTGACAAGCACAATGACCAGTATGGCCAGCACCACCAATAACGTGGCACCTGTCCAGGCGAAAATCTTGCGGCTGCGCGTCATGCGTGACTCTCCAGAAAACAGCGCCCCGACCCTGGCGCGCTGAATACGACATGAATGTTCGACTGACAAACGCGCCGAGGGTTTGATTTGAATACGAAATCGCACCAAAGGCCAGCACCCGCGCTGCAGCGCACGTAAAAGAGTCTGAATGAAAACCCTTTCGACGCAGGTAAAGCGCATTTGCTAAAGTGCAGTCCAGCCTAATCCAAGAATCGTTTGAGCCATGCTGCCCCGCGCCGAACAGAAACAACAGACCCGAAGAGCCTTGCTTGATGCTGCCCATCAGTTGATGGAAAGCGGACGCGGCTTCGGCAGCCTGAGCCTGCGGGAAGTGGCGCGCACGGCAGGCATCGTGCCGACCGGGTTTTATCGCCACTTCGAAGACATGGACCAGTTGGGCCTGGCGCTGGTGAGTGAGGTCGGCCAGACCTTCCGCGAAACCATCCGGCTGGTACGCCACAATGAATTCGCCATGGGCGGGCTGATTCGCGCGTCGGTGAAGATATTTCTAGAGCGTGTAGCGGCCAATCGCTCGCAGTTTCTGTTTCTGGCCCGTGAACAGTATGGCGGCTCTCTTAAAGTGCGTCAGGCGCTGGGGGCTTTGCGCGAGGGCATCAGCGCCGACCTGACGGCCGACCTGGCAAAAATGCCCAAATGGCAGCACCTGAACGCTGACGCGCTGTCGATCATCGCCGACCTGGTGGTCAAAAGCGTGTTCGCCATGCTGCCGGAACTGATCGACCCTCCACCCGCTTCGCTTGCACCGCACCTGACACCTCAGGCCAAGATTACCCAGCAACTGCGCTTCATCTTTATCGGCGCACGGCACTGGCGTGGGCTCGGTAGTCACGATTGAGCGTCAGTTGAAGCCAGCCAGAGCACCAAAATAGATCACTTTTTTCGTTGCGCACCATTAGTGATCACGTCAAGGCCGTGCACAATTAAAAAGTCAGGCATTTCCGCCAGCGATTTCCTACAGCCTGCCCTGTTGGCAAGCCCCTTGCTCTGATTTGAAGCATCGCAATTGGCTGGAAGCTATCTAATGCTGGTGATTCACAACCGAATCGAACCTCAGGCCGAATGGGCCGCCGAGCTGCATTTGAATTTCGAGGCACGCAGCAAGAGTCGCCTGCGCTGCTTCAGTGCGGAAAACGAAGACGTCGGCCTGTTTCTGCAACGCGGTCAATCGCCCCTGCGCGATGGTGAGTTTCTGCAGGCCGAAGATGGCCGCGTGGTGCGTGTCTGCGCTCGCCCGGAAAAGCTGATGCACGTTACTTGCAGCAGCACCTTCGAACTGACCCGCGCGGCCTATCATCTCGGCAATCGTCACGTAGCCCTGCAGGTCGGCGACGGCTGGTTGCGCCTGCTCGATGACTACGTGCTCAAGGCTATGCTCGATCAACTCGGTGCCACCGTCGAAACCATCGAAGCGCCGTTCCAGCCGGAACATGGTGCCTATGGCGGCGGGCATCACCACTCGCGTGCAGGCGAAGAGGATTTCAACTATCCGCCCCGCATGCACCAGTTCGGCGTGCGCAAGTGAACAGCGCCTGGGCGCTTTTGCGTCTGGCCAGCCCGCAGCTGCCGATTGGCGGCTACAGCTATTCACAAGGGCTGGAAATGGCCGTGGAGCAGTCCATCGTGGTGGACCCGCAGACTGCAGGGCGCTGGATAAGCGATCAGCTGTTGCTCAATCTCGCTCGCTTTGAGGCACCCTTGCTGCTGGCCCATTGTGAAGCAGCGTCAGCCGGTGACTGGGGCCAACTGCTGCAAGTCAGCGAGCAACACCGCGCCAGCCGCGAAACGCGCGAGCTGCATCAGGAAAGCCGGCAGATGGGTTATTCCTTGCAACAACTGCTCAATGGCCTGCCTGAGCTGGATCGCGATGCGCGCCACTTTCTTGAACAGACTGCAGAGCCGCACCTGGCCCTGGGCTGGGCGCTGGCCGCACGTGCCTGGCAGATCAGCCCGCAAGACGCGCTGGCCGCATGGCTGTGGAGCTGGCTGGAAAACCAGCTGGCCGTGCTGATGAAAACCCTGCCACTCGGCCAGCAAGCTGCGCAACGCCTGACCAGCGAGCTGTTGCCGTTACTGCAGCAAGCGCAGGTCAATGCCACCCGACAAGATACCCACCATGCCGGCAGCGCAGCCTTCGGCCTGTCCCTGGCGAGCATGGCGCATGAACGTCAATACAGCCGGTTATTCCGGTCCTGATCAGTATTTATGGAGAACTCAATGAACAGCCAACCTCTGCGCGTCGGCATCGGTGGCCCGGTAGGGTCCGGCAAGACAGCCCTGACCCTGGCGCTGTGCCTGGCATTGCGCGACCGCTATAACCTGGCGGTCGTGACCAACGATATCTATACCCGCGAAGACGCTGACTTTCTGGTGCGCAACGAGGCACTGGCCCCTGAGCGCATCATCGGCGTTGAAACCGGTGGTTGCCCGCATACTGCCATTCGTGAAGACGCGTCGATCAACCTGGAGGCGGTTGACCAGCTCAATCGTCGCTTTGAGGGCCTGGACCTTATCATTGTCGAATCCGGTGGCGATAACCTTTCCGCAACGTTCAGCCCGGAGCTTTCCGACCTGACGATTTACGTGATCGACGTATCGGCAGGCGACAAACTGCCTCGCAAGGGCGGCCCGGGTATCTGCAAGTCCGATCTGCTGGTGATCAACAAGATAGACCTCGCACCGCTGGTGGGCGCGTCACTGGAAATGATGGACAGCGACACGCGCAGGATGCGCGGCGAAAAGCCGTTCGTGTTCAGCAACCAGAAAACCGGTCAGGGTCTGGAGCAGATCATTGCCTTCATTGAACGCCAGGGTCTGCTGACTGCAGCCGCCTGAATTCACAACCAAAAGGAACCCGTCGATGAACTACAAAAAAGCCCTTGGCGCCCTCGCGCTGCTGCTTATCCCGACTCTGGCGCTGGCCCATCCCGGTCATGGCGATAACGGCCTGATAGCGGGTATCAGCCATCCGATTGGCGGTCTGGATCATTTGCTGGCAATGCTTGCCGTCGGCTTGTGGGCCGCACAACAGCAAGGTTCCGCACGCTGGGCGCTGCCCTGCACCTTCGTCGGCACCATGCTGATCGGTGGCGTGCTGGGCTTTGAAGGTCTGAACCTGCCTGCGCTGGAAAGCGGCATTGCCGCGTCGGTACTGGCGCTGGGTCTGGCTGTGGCACTGGCAGTGCGTCCGCCCTTGGCACTGGCCGTTGCAGCGACAGCACTGTTTGCGTTGTTCCACGGTGTGGCGCATGGCCTTGAGCTTCCTGACATGTCCAGTCCATGGGCTTACGCAGCAGGCTTCGTGGCAGCGACTGCAGCCTTGCATGCGGCAGGTTATGCCGTGGTTCGCGTATTGCCTCAGGCGGCAGCACCGCTGGTGCGCATCGCAGGTGCAGCTTCTGCGGCAACGGGTGTCTGGTTGCTGGCGGGCTGATCGGATTTCCGGCTGATCGTGCCCACTTGGCCTGGAAAAATCAGCCGGGGACGATCAGCGGGAAAGCGCAGGAATGCGGTACAGGTAGAGCAGCACTGCGCTGGCAAACGCCAGCAGGCAGACCGGCAAAGGGTGCAAGCCGAACAGCACCGCGATGGCGGCGATCCAGGCGGGCAGCCCGGCAGCGAGAAAGGCCAGACGGCGGACGGCAGCCAGTTTGAGCCATGCTGCCGGCTCTTCCGGCGTGTCGAGTGCGGCCTGGGTAGCCGTTAACGCGCGTTTGTAAGCACCGAACGGCTTCAGACTGACGAACATCGAGCCTATCCCGGCAATGAACAGCGGTATCGCCAACACAGGAATGAGCGGCTCGCTGGCACCGAAAAACACACAGACCACAAGCAATGGTGCCAAGGTCAGACCCAGTTGACGCCACCAAGCCATTTCCAGCTTTTGACGCACCTCGCTGCGTGTCACGCGGGGCCGACCTCGCTTTGATGCTCGTTACCCATCATGTGCCCCAGCTTGCCCGCCTTGGTCGCCAGATAAAGGCGGTTGTGCGGATTTTGCCCGGTGTGCAACGGCACGCGCTCGGCGACCTTGATGCCCATGTCGGTCAAGGCTTTGACCTTGCGCGGGTTATTGGTCATCAGACGCAGCGACTGAACGCCCAGATGCTGAAGCATCGGCAGGCAGATCGCGTAATCGCGCTGGTCGGCGGCAAAGCCCAGACGCTCATTGGCTTCTACCGTGTCGGCACCGCCATCCTGCAGTTCATAGGCGCGGATCTTGTTCATCAGGCCGATACCGCGTCCTTCCTGACGCAGATACAGCAATACGCCGCGCCCTTCGGTAGCAATGGCGCGCAGGGCGGCTTCAAGTTGTGAGCCGCAATCGCAACGCTGACTGAACAGGGCGTCGCCTGTCAGGCATTCGGAATGCACGCGGCCAAGAACCGGCTCACCGTCCGCCACATCGCCCAGACTCAGGACGACATGTTCACGGCCGGTTGCCGACTCGATAAAGCCGTGCATGGCAAATTCTGCAAAGGGGGTGGGCAGTTTGGAAGCGGCGACAAAGACGACGGGCACCGTGTGCTCCTGATCAGTATGAAGACTGGAAATTCGCAAGATTCGCATTGTAACAGCAGGTTCCTGCGGACGCTCAGGCTGAATTCTCGGGCGTTTAGATCATAAAGTTCGATAGATAGACGCAGTGCATCCCTTCACTGCGCGCTGTCGAAATGCTGGTAGCCACGCGTATCGGGCGTGACATCCAGCCCTGCGCCGTCGACAACAATGACACCCTGGCCCTTCTCTACCCGGCCAATCACATGCACCGGCCAGCCTTCATCCAGCAAGCTGGCAAGGTGCCCGGACGGCAGCGTGAAAGCCAGAATGTAATCGTCGCCACCGCTAAGCGCAGCCTGCCGGGCAGACGGCAGATCGAGCAACGTCAGCAGCTGATCAGACATCGGCAGCCTGTCACGTTCGACGAGCAGCCGGACGCCTGATGCACGGGCGATGTGTCCGCAATCAGCCAGCAGCCCATCGGAGATGTCCAGCGCCGACGTCGCCCTGCCCCGCAATGCCTGCCCCAGCGCCAGTTGAGGTTGCGGCGACCAGTAGCGGGCCAGCAACGCCTCGGCAATCGAAGCCTCGGTGCTGCGTTGCTTCAATACCAGCGGCAACGCACCTGCGCCATCACCCAGCGCGCCGCCAACGCAGAGCAAATCGCCGGCGCAAGCGCCGCTGCGCGTCAGGGCCGAGCCGGCTGGAACAGCGCCGAACACCGTTAGCGTGAGGCTCAAGGGCCCGCGTGTGGTATCGCCGCCGATCAAACGCAGCGAACAGCCCTGCGCCATGTGATTGAGGCCGCGGGCAAATGCCTGCAGCCAGTCGGCATCGACCTGCGGGAGGGTCAAGGCAAGGGTAAACGCGACAGGACGAGCGCCCATGGCCGCCAGATCGCTGGCAGATACCGCCAGCGCTCGCTGGCCAAGCAGGAAGGGGTCGCAGACGTCAGGAAAATGCACCCCGGCAACCAAGGTATCGGTCGAGATCGCCAACTGCTCGCCGGGCGCTAACGCAAGCAACGCGCAGTCGTCGCCGATCCCCAGGGCAACTTCCTCGCCCACCTGCGCACAGGGCGCGGCGGCGAAGTAATTGCGGATCAGCTCGAACTCTCCCATAAAGGTCAGGCGCGAATCAGCGCTTGTGGGCCTTCACTTCGACTTCACGCAGGCGCGGTGCCAGCTTGTCCAGCACACCATTGACGAACTTGTGACCGTCAGTAGAGCCATAGACCTTGGCCAGCTCGATGCCTTCGTTGATCACAACGCGGTAAGGCACGTCGATGCGCTTGAGCAGCTCGAAGGTGGACAGGCGCAGGACGGCCAGTTCAACCGGGTCGAGTTCTTCGATGGTCAGGTCGAGGCAAGGCGAGAGCGCGGTGTCGATCTCGGTCTTGTTGGTGGCCACACCGTGCAGCAGTTCACGGAAGTAGGCGCCGTCGACATTGCTGAAATCGTTGTCGACACGAAACTGTGCTTCGATCTCGTTCAACGCATGGCCAGCCATGTGCCACTGATAAAGGGCCTGAGTAGCCATCTGCCGCGCTTCGCGACGTTTGGCACTTTTGCCCTTGGCAGCTTCCGGCGATTTGGCGTCGCGCGGGTTGAACTGGTCGGTATCGTCGGAAATCACTTGGCCTCCAGCTGCGACAGCAGGCTTACCATTTCAATGGCGGACAGAGCAGCTTCAGCGCCCTTGTTACCGGCCTTGGTGCCGGAACGCTCGATGGCCTGCTCGATGGAGTCGACGGTCAGTACGCCGAAAGCGACCGGAACGCCGAACTCCATGGACACCTGAGACAAGCCTTTGACGCACTCACCTGCAACGTATTCAAAGTGCGGAGTACCGCCACGGATCACCGCACCCAGCGCGACGATGGCCGCGAATTCGCTGCGCTGGGCAACTTTCTGCACGACCAGCGGGATTTCGAACGCACCCGGCGCACGGATGATGGTGATGTCGCTTTCGCTGACACCGTGGCGTACCAGCGCATCAACGGCACCGCTAACCAGGCTTTCCACGACGAAGCTGTTGAAACGGCCCACTACCAAGGCGTAGCGGCCTTGTGGGGCGATGAAGGTACCTTCGATGGTCTTCAAGGTCATTCGGTGAGTCTCGTATTAAAGAGCAAGCCCGCCTTGGGGCGGACTTTGAGGGATATTAGGCCACGAATCGCAACTGTCAGGCCAAAAGCTGCGAAAAAACCGTCTTTCGCACGCCCCGACCTGCCGGTATTTATTCGGAGGGCACGTATTCTACAACTTCCAGATCGAAACCGGATATCGCATTGAACTTCATCGGTGAACTCATCAGGCGCATTTTGCGCACGCCGAGGTCACGAAGGATCTGCGAACCGGCACCCACCGTGCTGTAAGTGGTCGGCGTCTTGATCGGTTGCTGCCCTGCCGTTTCGCGAATGTGAGCCAGCAGCACATCGCCATCCAGCGGATGACCGAGCAACAGTACGACGCCGCTGCCAGCCTCGGAAACCGCTCGCATGGCGGCGCGCAGGCTCCAGCGGCCGGGCTGGCTGACCATCAGCAGGTCGCGCAGCGGGTCCATGTTATGAACGCGCACGAGGGTTGGTTCTTCTGCGCAGATCTTGCCCAGGGTCAGCGCCAGGTGCACATCACCCTCGACCGAATCGCGGTAGGTCACCAGGTTGAAACTGCCCAGTTCGCTGTCCATCGGCTGCTCGGCAATCCGCTGAACGGTACGTTCATGGATCATCCGGTAGTGAATCAGGTCGGCAATGGTGCCGATCTTGATGTCGTGTTGCCGGGCAAACTCTTCAAGTTCGGCGCGACGCGACATGGTGCCGTCGTCGTTCATGACTTCGCAGATCAGCCCCGTCGGCTCGAAGCCGGCCATGCGCGCCAGGTCGCAGGCCGCTTCGGTATGACCGGCGCGAGCCAGAGTGCCACCGGCCTGAGCCATCAGCGGGAAGATGTGCCCCGGGCTGACGATGTCTTCGGCTTTCGCTTCTTTGGCAGCGGCGGCCTGAACGGTGCGTGCACGGTCGGCTGCGGAGATACCGGTGGTCACGCCTTCCGCGGCTTCAATGGAAACGGTGAACTTGGTGCCGAAGCCGGAGCCGTTACGCGGTGCCATCAGCGGCAGTTTGAGAGTTTCGCAGCGCTCGCGGGTCATCGGCATGCAGATCAGGCCACGGGCGAAGCGCGCCATGAAGTTGATGTGCTCGGGCTGCACGCATTCGGCGGCCATGATCAGGTCGCCTTCGTTCTCACGGTCTTCGTCATCCATGAGGATGACCATCTTGCCCTGGCGAATGTCTTCAACCAGTTCTTCGATAGTGTTGAGCGCCACGCGGCACCCCCTTGATTCAGGATTTGAGGTAGCCGTTCTCGGCCAGAAAGCTTTCGGTGATCGTGCCGTGGCCAGGCTCTGCAGCCTTGTCGCCCAGCAGCAGGCGCTCCAGGTAACGTGCCAGCAGGTCTACTTCCAGGTTGACCTTACGGCCAGGCTGGTAGTCGGCCATGATGGTTTCGCTGAGGGTGTGCGGCACGATGGTCAGTTCGAACTCGGCACCGTTGACCGAATTGACGGTCAGGCTGGTGCCGTCGACCGTGATAGAACCTTTGTGGGCGATGTATTTGGCCAGTTCGCGTGGCGCACGCACCGTAAACTGAATGGCGCGGGCGTTATCGGCACGGGAAACAATTTCGCCCACGCCGTCGACATGGCCGCTGACCAGATGACCGCCCAGACGCGTAGTCGGGGTCAGGGCCTTTTCCAGGTTGACCCGGCTGCCGCTCTTGAGGTCGACAAAGGCGGTGACGGTCAGGGTTTCCCGGCTGACATCAGCCCAGAAGCCATCACCGGGCAATTCGACAGCGGTAAGGCATACGCCATTCACGGCAATGCTGTCGCCGAGTTTGACGTCGGTCAGGTCAAGCTTGCCGGTTTCCACATAAACGCGGACGTCGCCGCCTTTCGGAGTCAGGGCGCGGATGCTGCCAATGGATTCGATAATGCCGGTAAACATGGGTCCTCCGGGAGAACAAGGGCTGCGCGCTAGGCGAAAGCCGGGAATTATACGCCGGGTGTGCGCACAGGGAGAGCGATGACTCGCCAGTCATTACCGACGGCACGCATTTCCACGATGTTCAGCTCCAGCGCTTCGCTCATCTGCGCCAGCGGCAGGTCGAGCAGCGGCCGGGCCGATGAGCCGAGAAACTTGCCGGCAATGAATATCTGAAACTCGTCGACCAGCCCGAGACGCGCAAAGGCACCCGCCAGCCGCGGACCGGCTTCGACCAGCACTTCATTGACGCCACGCGTGGCCAATTCGCCCATCAGCTTGCGCAGGTCGACATGACCGGCGCTGTCAGCCAGTGCCAGCATCTCGTGGCCTTCTTCCTGATAGCGACCTCGCGCCGACGCCGCAGCACAGGTAACGACCAGCGCACTGCCCGCCTGAAAGAACGGCGCGTCCAGCGGCACGCGCAGACGACCGTCAATCAATACCCGCAGGGGCGGACGCGCAGCGGCCAGCGCGGTCAATTCTGCATTGAGCCCCAACTCATCGGGGCGCACGGTGAGACGAGCCTTGTCGGCCAGCACCGTATCGGCACCGGTCAGCACTACGCTCGACTGCGCGCGCAGACGCTGAACGGCAGAACGCGCCTCGGGACCGGTGATCCACTGGCTTTCGCCGCTGGCCATAGCGGTTCGGCCATCCAGGCTCATGGCCATCTTCACGCGTATGTAGGGCTGTCCGGTTTCCATGCGCTTGAGAAAGCCTTTGTTCAGCGCTCGCGCTTCGCTTTCCAGCACGCCACATTGAACGCCGATACCGGCATTCATGAGGCGCAACAGGCCACGGCCGGAGACTTCGGGATTGGGGTCCTGCATCGCAGCGACAACCCGCGCCACTCCGGCTTCGATCAGTGCATCGGCACAGGGCGGTGTGCGCCCCTTGTGACTGCACGGTTCGAGGGTGACGTAAGCGGTCGCGCCTCTGGCCAGCTCGCCAGCCTGGCGCAAGGCATGCACTTCGGCATGCGGCTCACCGGCCCGTACATGCCAGCCTTCGCCAACGATCCGGCCTTCACGCACGATCACGCAGCCGACGCGCGGGTTGGGGTGCGTGGAGTAGAGCCCGTTACGCGCCAGCTCCAGCGCACGCGCCATGTAATGAACGTCGAGAGCCGCCTGTTCAGTCAGCAATGCACTTATTCCTTACCCGGCTCGCGGGCCAGACGGTCGATTTCTTCACGAAATTCGTTGAGGTCCTGAAAGCGGCGGTACACCGAAGCAAAGCGGATATAGGCCACTTCGTCGAGCTTCTGCAGCTCGGCCATGACCAGTTCGCCAACCACCAGCGATTTGACTTCGCGCTCGCCGGTCGCTCGCAGCTTGTGCTTGATGTGCACCAGTGCCGCCTCGAGACGCTCGACACTCACCGGACGCTTTTCAAGCGCACGCTGCATACCGGCGCGCAGTTTTTCTTCATCGAAAGGCTGACGACTGCCATCCTGTTTGATCAGACGCGGCAAAACCAGCTCGGCAGTTTCGAACGTCGTGAAGCGCTCGCCGCAGGCCAGACACTCGCGTCGGCGGCGTACTTGCTCGCCTTCGGCGACGAGGCGGGAGTCGATGACTTTGGTGTCATTGGCACCGCAGAAGGGACAGTGCATGGTGGCTGGCAACGAAAGAATGAGGAGCGCCATGTTAGCGCATCCTGCTGGCAAGACAAGGCTGAGGGTTTACGGTATATAGACGCGCATTAAAGCGATGTGAAATTGCCTGCGCTCGGTAATACTGCATGCATGGCGTCACTCAGCCTTTCGATTTTTGTCTTGTGGAGCTCTTGATGACGTTACGCCCCGTTATTCTAATCGGCCTCATTGGCTTGCTGGCCGCGTGCAGCAGCAATGACGCGCCAAAACCGGCTGCGGCACCGCCCGTCGCCCCGGCAATCAAAGTGCCTGCCGGGCCCGGCCCGCTGCAACCGTACCAACGTGAACTCAGCGGGCAACTGCTCGGCGTCCCGGCCGGGGCCGAGGTCGAGCTGGCGATGCTGGTGATCGACGAGCGCGGCCGTCCACAGAAGCTGCTGACCAACACCTTGCTGAAGGGCAACGGCCAGTCATTGCCGTTCCAGTTGCGCTTCAACCCGGAAGCCTTTCCGGTAGGCGGGCGTGTCGAACTGCGCGGCCGCGCCAGTCAGTCGGGGCAATTGATACTGCACCTGCCTTCGATGCGCATCGACCAGCCCACCACTCAGGCACTGGGGCAATTGCAATTCGTCAAGGCGCCATGATTGCTCCGCGACACCTTCAAGACGCGCTGAGCGAGCTGCTCGGCGACGCCCGGCTGGTTGTCACAACGCTGCCGGGCACTGAGCTGAAGCTGTGGCTGATCGACGATGCCAACATGGACCGTGCCTTCAGCCCGGATGAAACGCGGCGTATTCTGGAAGAGCCACCGTACTGGAGCTTCTGCTGGGCAAGTGGCCTGGCTCTGGCGCGTTTTCTGGCCGAAAACCCGCACTGGGTGGAAGGCAAGCGGGTACTGGATTTCGGTGCAGGTTCGGGCGTGGCAGGTATTGCCGCGCTAAGGGCAGGAGCACTTGAGGTGGTGGCCTGTGATCTCGACCCGTTGGCGATCGCTGCCTGCCGGGCCAATGCCGAACTCAACCAGGTGCAGTTAAGCTACTCGACGGATTTTTTCGCCGAAGCGGATCGTTTTGATCTGATTCTGGTTGCCGACGTGCTGTACGACCGCGCCAACCTGCCGCTGCTGGATCAATTTCTGTCCCGGGGCCGCGAAGCACTGGTGGCGGACTCCCGCGTGCGCGACTTCAAGCACGCGGCTTATCAGCGTCTGACGATGCTGCATGCGCACACCCTGCCGGACCTGGCAGAACCCCATGAGTTTCGCGACGTGAGCCTCTATCACGCGGCGCGGTGAGCGCTAAATAACAGCCCAGAATCGCTCAGCTAAACGGTTTCTGTAGGAGCGAACTTGTTCGCGAATACGGTTGTTCGAACGATAAATTTCCAGAGAATTTTCCGTCCCTTTCGCGAACAAGTTCGCTCCCACGGCCTTCGGCCAGAATCAAAAGCAAATGTGTGGATAGCGCTGAGCGTGCGGGGCAAGGATGATGCCCCACCGCCGACGCCGCTTTCAGCATTGCCCTGCGGGCTTTATAGTTGGCGGCATTCAGATTCTTCGAGACGTGCAATGAGCCAGGAAACTGCTTACATCTTCGACGCAACCGCCGCGAACTTCGATCAACTGGTGATCGACAAATCGTTCGACCAGCCTGTACTGGTCGATTTCTGGGCCGAGTGGTGTGCGCCCTGCAAGGTCTTGATGCCCCTGCTGCAGCAAATCACCGAGAGTTATCAGGGCGAATTGCTGCTGGCCAAGGTCAATTGCGACATCGAGCAGGACATTGTTGCGCGCTTCGGCATTCGCAGCCTGCCGACCGTTGTGCTGTTCAAGGACGGCCAGCCGGTGGATGGTTTTGCCGGTGCTCAGCCTGAATCGGAAATCCGCAAGATTCTCGAGCAACATGTCGTCATGCCACCTCCTCCGGCCGCTGATCCATTCAAGCAGGCGCAAGAGCTGTTTGCAGAAAGCCGTTTTGCCGAAGCCGAAGCGCAGCTCAAGGTGCTGCTGGGCGAAGACAACACCAATGCCGCAGCGCTGATTCTGTATGCGCGCTGCCTGGCAGAACGTGGCGAACTGAGCGAGGCAAAGGCGGTGCTGGACGCCGTTACCGGTGATGCACACAAAGCAGAGCTGGCGGGTGCCAAGGCGCAACTGACGTTCCTGGCACAAGCGGCCACTCTGCCGGATGTGGCCGAACTGAAAAGTCGTCTGGCGCAAAACCCTCAGGATGACGAAGCGGTGCATCAACTGGCGATTCAGCAATTGTCACGTCAACAGTACGAAGCCGCGCTGGATGGCCTGCTCAAACTGTTCATTCGCAATCGCAATTACGCCGAGGGCCTGCCGCACAAGACGCTGTTGCAAGTGTTCGACCTGCTGGGCAATGAGCACCCACTAGTAACCGCATACCGTCGCAAGCTGTTCGCCGCGCTGTATTAAGGCAACTTGCTACCGGCACCGCACCTGTGCCGGTGGCTGAATAACCAGGTCAGATCACGTCGCGGCGACCCAGCTGTACAGCGGCGCATCCCCGCCACTCTCGACCTTCACGTTCGCAGAGTGACGCAAGCGCACCAGCAAATGCTTGCCTGCCGCAGTACTGCCGGCCAGCCCTTCCAGTTGCCCCAGCAGATCCGGCCCACTCATCTGCCCGGCCTTTTGCAACAATTCCTGTGCGACCTGCCACAGCCTGTCGTCCTGATTAAGCGGCTTGCTCTCGACCACGGCGGCCGATACGTCGGGAGCTGCGGCCTTGAGCTGCGCGCCCAGTTGCGCCCAGTCGCCTTCGTCCAGTTCAAGGGTCAAATCCACGGGCCACTGGCCTACGGTTCCACGAATACGCAACATGATGTGTACCTGCTGACAGTCAGGCGTACATGCTCCCACAGGCTGGCGCGCATGCCCATGATCAACCGTAACGCCACTGGCTGATGACCGGCTCTTTACCGTTCATGAAGTTGCCAAGCGCCCGCACGTCATAGACATTTTCCCAATGCTCGACAATTCTGCCATCACGAAACCGCCACAGGCCGCAAAACGGCATGATGATCTTCCGGCCCTCGCAACTGGCGCGCATCTCCCCCAGCACCGAGCCATAGTGCTCGTTGGCAATGATGTCGTGGACATCCATGTACAGGGTCTGACGTGTGCGCCTGAGCAGATTGATCTCGTGGGAAAGCACTGCGTCCTTGCCAATGGCTATGGACAAGCCACCACCAGCGCCCTGATCGGCTTTGTGCAGCACAATGTCAGCGTCGGCGAACTCGGTAATTCGTGTTGGATCCTTGTACACCGCACGCAGGATTTCTCTATTCGGATGGAGCTTGTTCATGAGTATCTTCCCTGATGTCGCACTCGGCTGGCGATGAAAACCCTCCCGGCGCATCCGGCGCAGGTACGGCGATTTTCACTCTCCAGAGTAGGAGCTGCTGACGCGAAGGCTGAGACTACTTCAGCATAAGCACGGGCAGGGGTATTCCAGATAACACCCTCAGCTAACGTCCCATGGAGACCAGATCGTCCTGCGCTCGAACAAAAACCCGTCCACGCACACCGACACTTGTTATAAGATCACATAACAGATTTTCTCGAATATTACCCCCGGAGTCCGCTATGCGCCGTTTGCTACTCGCCCTGCCTTTCGCCCTCTTGCCACTCGTAGCTGCCCACGCAGCCGAAGTACATGACCATGATCACGGCGATGAACACGGCAGTCTGGGTGCCCACGAGCATGGCGTCGGACGTCTGGATGTGGTGCTGGAAGGCAAGACGCTGGAGTTTGAATTCGACAGCCCGGCCATGAACATCGTCGGTTTCGAGCACGTTGCGACCTCGGATGAAGACAAAGCCAAAGTCGCCAAGGCGCGCGAGTTGCTACTCAAGCCCAACGCGCTGTTCAGCATCGCCGATGCCGCCAATTGCTCGGCCACCTCGGTGAAACTGGAAAGCCCGCTGTTCGGCGACAAGGATGACGATCACGATGAGCACGCCAAGGGCGGCGATGCCGATCATCATGAGCACAGCGAAATTCACGGCCACTACAAGTTCGTCTGTGACGCACCGGCCGTTCTGAAGAAGCTCGACCTGTCGCAAATCTTCAAAACCTTTCCCGACACCAAGAAGCTTCAGGTACAACTGATCTCGCCAGGCGGCCAATCGGGCGCAGAAGTGATCGCAGCCAACCCAACGCTGAAATTCTGATCGCACTCTGCGGTACAACGACCGGGCCTGGCCCGGTCTTTTAATTTCCAACCGAGCGTGAGTCAGCCCATGACCCAAGCACTGATCGAGCTATCGAACCTGAGCTTCAACTGGCCAGGCCATCCGCAGTTACTGGACATCCCCGAATTTCGCCTGCAAACCGGTGAAACACTGTTTCTCAAAGGCCCCAGCGGCAGCGGTAAAACCACCTTGCTGGGCCTGCTGGGCGGCGTGCAAAAACCTGTCAGCGGCAGCATTCACCTGTTGAATCAGGACCTGTCGACACTGTCGGCGGCAGCACGTGATCGCTTCCGAGTCGATCACACCGGCTACATCTTTCAGCAGTTCAATTTGTTGCCGTTTCTGTCGGTGCGGGAAAACATCGAGCTGCCCTGCCACTTTTCCAGCGTCCGCGCCGAGCGTGCGAAGCAACGCCACGGCAGCGTCGAAAAAGCGACCACCACCCTGCTCGCCCACCTGGGCCTGAAAGACCCGGCGATGCTGACACGACGTGCCGACTCATTGTCCATCGGCCAGCAACAACGCGTGGCCGCGGCCCGTGCGCTGATCGGTCAGCCTGAGCTGGTGATCGCCGACGAACCCACTTCGGCGCTGGACGCCGACTCTCGAGAAGCGTTCATTCGCCTGCTGTTCGCCGAATGCCGCGAGGCCGGGGCCAGCCTGCTGTTTGTCAGTCATGACCAGAGCCTGGCACCGCTGTTTGATCGCAATCTGTCGCTCAGCGACCTGAATCGCGCCGCCGTCGCCGTGGAGATTTGAGATGTATCTGTTTCGTCTGGCCATGGCCAGCCTGGCCAACCGCCGTTTCACCGCGTTTCTCACTGCCTTCGCCATTGCGCTGTCGGTGTGCCTGTTACTGGCCGTAGAGCGGGTGCGCACCGAAGCGCGCTCCAGCTTCGCCAGCACCATCAGCGGCACCGACCTGATCGTCGGCGCACGTTCCGGCTCGATCAACCTGTTGCTGTATTCGGTATTTCGCATCGGCAACGCCACCAACAATATTCGCTGGGACAGCTTTGAGCATTTTGCCCAGAGCAAACAGGTTAAATGGGCGATTCCGGTTTCGCTGGGCGACTCCCATCGTGGCTATCGGGTGATGGGCACCAACGAGGCGTATTTCGAGCATTATCAGTTCGGTCGCCAACAGCATCTGGAAATGGCCGAAGGACGCGAATTCAAGACCGATCCTTTCGAAGTGGTGCTGGGCTCGGAGGTCGCCAAGGCGCTGCATTATAAATTGGGCGACAAACTGGTATTGGCGCACGGTGTCGCGGCGATCAGCCTGGTCAAGCATGACGACAAGCCGTTCACCGTGGTCGGCATCCTCAAGCCGACCGGTACACCGGTGGACCGCACGCTGCATATCAGCCTGGGTGGCATGGAAGCCATTCATATCGACTGGCACAACGGCGCACCGGCGCGAGGCAACGAGCGTATCTCTGCCGATCAGGCACGCAATATGGACCTGACGCCGACTGCGATCACCGCCTTCATGCTGGGTCTGAATAGCAAGATCTCAACCTTCAGCCTGCAACGCGAAATCAACGAATACCGTGGCGAGCCCATGCTGGCGATTCTGCCCGGCGTGGCGCTGCAAGAGCTGTGGAGCCTGATGGGCACCGCGGAAAAGGCACTGTTCGTAATTTCGCTGTTCGTGGTGCTGACCGGTCTGATCGGCATGCTGACCGCGATTCTCACCAGCCTCAATGAACGACGCCGGGAGATGGCCATCCTGCGCTCGGTCGGCGCACGGCCCTGGCATATCGCAAGTCTGCTTATACTTGAAGCCTTCGCCCTGGCACTTGCGGGTGTCATCAGCGGCCTCGCACTGCTCTATATCGGCATCTTCGTGGCCAGAGACTACGTGCTCGACAACTACGGTCTGTACCTGTCGTCTATGCCACCTGGCCAATATGAATGGACCCTGCTCGGTGCCATTCTCGGTTGCGCGCTGTTGATGGGAACCGTGCCAGCCTGGCGAGCCTACAGGCAGTCACTGGCCGATGGACTGTCGATTCGTTTATGAGGACCTTCATGATGCGGCGCATGCTACTCACTCTGCTGCTTTCGGTTTCCACTCAACTGTGGGCCGCCGAGCCGCGTGAACTGACCTGGAATGACATGATTCCACCCGATGCACCCGTGGTGAAGCCGGTAACGGCTCCGATACACGATATGTCCAAGCTGTCCGATGCACTGGCCATGGAGGCAGCGCCTGCGGCCCATCAACTGGCTCCGCATGCGCCAGTGGTCAAGGCACTGGATGGCAAGCTGGTGCGTTTACCGGGCTACATCGTGCCACTCGAGGTCAGTGAGGAAGGCAGAGTGACGGAGTTTTTGCTGGTGCCGTATTTCGGTGCCTGCATCCATGTGCCGCCGCCGCCAGCGAACCAGATCGTGCATGTCACGAGTGAGCTGGGTGTGAAGGTCGATGAGCTGTATCAGCCGTACTGGATCGAAGGACCGATGCAGGCCAAATCGTCTACCAGCGAACTGGCAGAAGCGGGTTATCAGATGCAGGCAGACAAGATATTTGTCTACGAGTTGCCGGATTCATAAGGATGACGAGGTTCCCAGCGATTTCATTGAGCTGAGTCAAAGTCGCCGCTCGACAGCGCTTTAACATTATGCCCATAAATTTTGACTGATCTCTGGAGCCTCCATGAACAAGCACTTGCTACGCGCGTCTGTTGTCGCGCTTGCCATCGCCGCACCGGTCGCGGCACATGCCTACGAGCCTGGCGACTTCATCGTTCGCGCCGGTGTTGCGCACGTCCAGCCCAATGAAGATAGCGGCGAAGTGCGCCTCGACGGTGCCAAGGTTTCCGGGACTAAAGCGACTGTCGACGGCGAAAACCAGCTCGGCCTGACCTTCGCCTACATGCTGACCCAGCATGTAGGCATCGAGTTGCTGGCTGCTACACCGTTCAGCCACACCGTTTCAGTAAAGGGCCTGGGGCCAGGCCTGGACGGCAAGCTGGCTGATATCAAGCAACTGCCGCCGACACTGTCGTTGCAGTACTACCCGATGGAGCCTTCGTCGAAGTTCCAGCCGTATGCGGGCGTGGGTATCAACTACACCACCTTCTTCGATACCGACCTGACCGACAACCGCAAGGATCAGGGTTTCAGCAACCTCAAGCTCAAGGACTCGGTTGGTCTGGCCGCTCAGCTGGGCATGGACTACATGATCACTGACAACGTACTGGTCAACGCCTCGGTCTGGTACGTCGATATCGATACCAAAGCGACCGTGGACGGCCCTTCTGCCCTGGCCGTCGGCAAGACCAAGGTCGATGTTGATATCGACCCGTGGGTGTACATGGTGGGCGTGGGTTACAAGTTCTGATCTGCACACCTTCAAACGCCACAGACACAAAGGCACCCTCAGCGGGTGCCTTTGTGTTTTGTGGTTTGAATTCTGCGTGCCGGATTCCTGATTATCGTGCCGTGATTTAACCCGCGCCCCGGATTCCTGGCTATCGTGCCGATGCTCCGCGTCGGCATGCTGCTCGTGACGCTATGCGTCACAAATAGGCGCTGCACCGCACGCTCAAGAGCGGACGCAGAGCGTCCAGAAATGCATCACCACGCAGAGCGTGGGGACGATCAGCACTTACAGTCGATGCGGGGCTCATTGCCCCATCAGCAACTCAAGCCCGCGCTTCAAGGGTGTAGGCTCATCAATGCTGAAGTGCTCCAGCAGACGCTGGTTACTGGCCCGGGAATGTTTGATGTCGCCCGAGCGCGGTGCCTGATAGCTGACTTCCGGCTGTTTGCCGACCACTTGCGAGAGTGCCGACAGCAGCTCGTTGAGCGACGTGGTCTTGTTCAGGCCGACGTTGATCGCGCCTTCGATGGCGCTTTCCCGTGACAGGGCCTGTAGCAAAAGCTTGAGCAGGTCGCCCACGTAGAAGAAATCGCGCGTTTGCTCGCCATCGCCAAACACGTTGATCGGCAGGCCTTTCTGGATGCGTTCGGCAAAGATGCTGATCACGCCCGAATACGGCGACGACGGATCCTGGCGCGGGCCGAAGATGTTGAAGAAGCGAAAGATCACCGGCTCCAGACCATGCTGACGGCGGTAGAAGTCCAGGTAGAACTCGCTGGCCAGCTTGTCCGATGCGTAAGGAGTCAGCGGTGCTTTGGCGGTGTCTTCGGTGATTGCTTCACCTTCGCCGTTGTTGCCGTATACCGCCGCGCTGGAAGCAAATATCACGCGTTTGATGCCCGCTTCGCGCATGGCCTCACAGACATTCAGTGTGCCGATGAAGTTGCTTTGATGAGTGCGCACCGGGTCGTCGACTGACGCCTGAACCGAGGCCACCGCCGCCAGATGCACGACGGCCTTACAGCCTTGCGCAGCGCGCTTGACCAGTTCGGCATCGGCTACGTCGCCTTCGATCAGTTCAACGCGCGGGTTGTCGAGCGGCAAATTGCTGCGCTTGCCCGCCGAGAGGTTGTCGAGGATGCGCACGCAATGCCCGTCGGCAAGCAATGCATCGGTCAGGTGCGAGCCGATGAAGCCGGCACCTCCCGTAATCAGAACAGGGGCGTCAGACATGTCGATAATACCGGTCCAGCAGGCTTGGCAAGCCGGCCCGCCAGGCGCGGGGCTTGATGCCGAAAGTGTGGAGAATTTTCTTGCAGGCCAGCACCGCGTGCTGCGGTTCCTCGGCTGCATCGGGACGCGCGGCGTGAGCCTGTGCGGTGGGCGATTCAATGGCCAGCGGGTGCAGCAGACGCGCTTCGGTGAGCACCGCCTGACCCAGCGCCAGTGGCGTGGTCGCTTCGTGTCCGGCGTAGTGGTACGTGCCCCACAGCGGCGCTTCGCAATCGAGTTGCTTGACGATTGAAATAATCACCCGCGCCGCATCATCGATCGGCGTCGGGTTGCCGCGTCGATCATCGGCCAGCAGCAGCTCTCCGGGTTCTTTGGCGCGCGAAAGAAAGCGGCCAAGCACGCCATCGGCGCTGTCATCCAGCAACCAGCCAAAACGCACAAGCACATGTTGCGGGCAGGTGGCGCGCACGCTTTGCTCAATACGCCACAGCGCCTGACCGCGCAGCCCCAAGGGCACTGGCTCGTCTTTTTCGCTGTAGGCGGTCGCGCGCGAGCCATCGAACACACGATAACTGGAAGGTTGGACCAGTGTGATGTTGTGGTGCTGACACAGTTCGGCCAGGCGCTCGACAGAGCGCTCCTGATGGGTCAGGCGCGCTGCGCTCACGGTCTCCGCCTGAAACCAGTCGAAGTAGTAAGCGAGGTTTATCAGGGCATCGGGGCGGGTGTCATCAAGCAGTTGCGTGAGGCTCGCCACGTCCCAGCCGTCTTGCGGTGGACGTGGTGCGAGGAAACCAATGTCTTCCTCGGCACCCAGACGAATCAGCGCCTGCCCGAGGGCATTCCCGCCGCCCAACAGCATAAGGCGCATTCGCATAGAGTCAGCAGGCTCGGTATCAGATAATCAAACGAACAATTGAAAAACGCCTGCAAACATAACACGTTGCCTGCCAACCCCCAACAGTTGCGCAGCCTGGCGGGTCAATGACGCCGCCACAACGCGTTGCAGCGTCTCATCGCGCCCCATTGATTACTGAGCTGCCGGCCCTGGCGGGCTGTTGCCCTTGGGCAGACCAAGCGGTGCAGGTGCCGGCGCGGAAGGTGTCGCAGCAGCTGGGTCCGAAGGCGCAGGAGGCCCCTCGGCTTCAACGCCAGCCTGCGGGTTGTTGAAGCCCGGTCCCATGACCATCTGTGGATAAGTCTGCGCAAAACGCACGTTCGGGTTTTTATCCACAAGGCGCTTGAGGCGCTCGTTGAAGGCGCGCCCCACTGCGTACTGCCCGCCGGAAGAGGTACGGAATTGCGCGGTCAACACCATGCCGTTGAGGTTCATGCTGTCGACGCCGAACACCTCCAGCGGTCCTTGCAGGTTGTGCTTGAGCAGAATGTCATCGCTGATCGACTGCCCGGTTTCGCGGATCAGCGCCAGCGCATCATCAATATCCGAGTCGTAAGTGAACTGCACCGAGAAGAAGGCATACGCGAACTGCCGCGACTGGTTGGTGACCGCCTTGATCTGCCCGAACGGCACGGAATGGACAAACCCCTTGCCGTCGCGCAGGCGCACGGTACGGATGGTCAGGCTCTCCACCGAGCCGGAATGGCCGGTACTGAGCACCACCCAGTCGCCCACCGAGAAGGTGTCTTCGATGATGATGAACAGACCGGTGATCACGTCCTGCACCAGCTGTTGCGAACCGAAACCGATGGCCAGACCGACAACCCCGGCACCCGCCAGCAGCGGTGCAACGTTGATGCCCAGGTTGGCCATGGTGGTGATCGCGCAGATCACCACCAGAATGATTTTCACCGCGTTGCGCAGCAGCGGCAGAATGGTCTTGATTCGTGTGCTCGGTTGGCGGCCACTGCGATGGTTCGCTGGTGGTTTGAGGGCTTCCTGAATGGCCGTGTCGAGCACCACCCACAGCAGCCAGGTGACCACAAATATCAGGCCGATGCTGCTCAGCGAATCGCTGATCACGCGCCCCAGCGTATTGCGCTGGGCAAACTCGAACATCGAGAAGCCCCAGATACGCCCCAGTATCTCGATGAACCCGATGGCCAGCGCAATGCGCAACACCGCGTACACCAAGCTCAGCAGACGCGCCTTGTACACATGCCCGCCGCGCCCCAGGGATTCGGTCGGTTTGAACAGGTGCTGGAACACTGTGCTCAAAAATACCGTGGTGATCAGCAGAATGGTGGTGAACAACGCACAACGCAGCGCTTCCTGACTGTCTTCACCGGCTCCGATCAGGTTGATCGCCGAGACCAGAATCATCAGCAGGATCGGCAGGTGCCACAGGTTGGAGAAGATTTTCAGCGACTGCTGCAGCGCTGGCCGTTGCAGGCGGCTGCTCAAGGAACGGTTACGAATCAGGTGCGCCACCGGGCGGCGCACCTTGATGATCAGCATGCAGAACACCACCGAGGCAAACAGCCCGGTGAACACTGCAACGCTGGTGGTGACGTTGCTGCCCAACTGGCGGGCGATCTGCGGACTGGTCAGTGCATCGCTCAGCGCCGCCAGAAAACCGACCACAAACAGTGGCCTCGGCGCGTAGCGGCGAATCATGCGTACCGCAGCGCGCTTGTGCCCGGAGTTGAACATCACAATCACACAGAGCAGCACCGAGGTCGACACGATGCCGCTGCTGGTCGCATAGGCAAAGCACAGCGCCAGCGCACGGCCGACCGAAGACGGCATGAAGTGGCTGACGTAGAGAGTCAATGGCAGACAGACGATGGCTGGCAAGGTGAACGGCAACACGTATTTGAGCAGCGCCTGACTGCGCTCGCGCACCCGCATGAATGGCGTTCGGCACAAGCGCACCGCCAGAAAACGACCCAAAGTGGTCAGAACGGCAAACGAGCCGATCCAGACAAACGACAAGGCGAGGAAGTCCCCGGCAACACTCCACGGAGAACGTGTAGTGCGCTTGTTGACCAGTTTCTCCAGTTCGTCGGCTGCACGGTCGGCGCGCAATTGCCAGGCGTCGAAGAGGTTGTCGTCAAGATTGAGCTTTTCCTGGACGTCATCAATGCTGGAACTGATAGCACCGAGCAATCCGCCCTGCACCAGAAGCTCAGGGGCTTCGGCCGCTGCTGGCTCCCCGCCGTCTGCCGGTTTTGCATCCGCCTTTTCAGCGGCCTTGTCATCCGCTTTCGCCGCGGGTTTGTCAGCTGCCTTGGCATCGGCCTTTTCTTTGCCATCGGCCTTCTCGGCCGCTTTGTCGTCGGTCGGCACCGCAGCGCCCATTGGCAGCGCAGGTACATCGGCTGCGTGGAGATTGAAACTGCCTGCGAATAGCAGCAGACCCGACAGGATCAAGATTTTCAGCTGAGACGCCACGCAGTTTTCTCCTTCGATGGGCAAATACAACCATGCACAGGCCAAAGCGCGCTTTGATCCCAAGGAACTGATTCCCTTATGCCCGGCAAGTTCGGTTCCGGCAGGGAAATACGATGAGCCGATGTTTCAAAAAATTGCGCCAGAACAGTACGCTCATTCTTCCCGACTGAACTATGCAAAGCGCCAACTGCCGGAATTATCGGCGGCTGCCGAAGGCGTGCATGAGCCTGTGCGCCAAAGCGCTTGCCCGATCAACCCGACATTGAGAGGAATCTGCATGAGCACGTTCAACGCAAAAGATGGCACCGAGATCTATTACAAGGACTGGGGCGAGGGTAAGCCGGTACTGTTCAGCCACGGCTGGCCGCTGGATGCGGACATGTGGGAATACCAGATGGAATACCTCAGCAGCCGAGGCTATCGCACCATTGCCTTTGACCGCCGCGGCTTCGGTCGCTCCAGCCAGCCGTGGACCGGTTATGACTACGACACCTTCGCTGACGATATCGCCGAACTGATCGAACACCTCGATCTGCGCGAAGTGACGCTGGTGGGCTTCTCGATGGGCGGCGGCGATGTGACGCGCTATATCGCAAAATATGGTAGCGAGCGAGTTGCCAAACTGGCCTTGCTGGGCTCGGTCACACCGTTTTTCCTCAAGACTGACGACAATCCGGAAGGCGTCGACAAATCAGTGTTCGATGGCATCAAGGAGGGTCTGCTCAAGGACCGCGCGCAATTCATCAGTGATTTTGCCACGCCGTTCTACGGCCTGAACAAAGGCCAGAAGGTTTCCGAGGGCGTACAGGCCCAGACCTTGAACATCGCCCTGCTCGCCTCGCTCAAAGGCACGCTGGATTGCGTGACTGCATTCTCCGCAACCGACTTCCGCCCGGACATGGCGAAAATCGATGTGCCGACCCTGGTGATTCATGGCGATGGTGATCAGGTTGTGCCGTTCGAAGCATCAGGCAAGCGCGCCGCCGAGCTGATCAAGGGTGCCGAGTTGAAGGTCTATTCCGGCGCGCCGCACGGTTTTGCCGTGACCCATGCCGAGACACTCAACAAAGACCTGCTGACGTTTGTGCAGGGCTGATATTTTTGTGTAACAGGGAGCCGATTACCGACTCCCGGCAGGCAGCGAATCAGTCGGCCTGAACGGTCAGCTGATTCTGCTCGCCCAGCCCCGCAATCCCCAGGCGCATGCGTTGCCCTGCGCGCAGGAAGACCGGCTCTGGCTTGACGCCCAGGCCCACACCCGGCGGCGTACCCGTGGAGATGACATCACCCGGTTGCAGGCTCATGCAACGGCTCAGGTAGGCGATCAGTTGCGGCACGCTGAAAATCAGCGTGCGCGTATTGCCATTCTGATAACGATGACCGTCGACCTCCAGCCACAGGTCGAGCGAGTGAGGGTCGGCAACCTCGTCGCGGGTCACCAGCCAAGGGCCTATGGGGCCGAAGGTATCGAAGCCTTTACCCTTGTCCCAGGTTCCGCCGCGCTCAAGCTGCCACTCGCGCTCGGACACATCGTTGACCACGCAATAACCGGCAACGTGCTCCATGGCAACGGCTTCGTCGATATAACGCCCGCCCTTGCCGATGATCACGCCCAGCTCGACTTCCCAGTCAGTCTTGAGCGAACCGCGAGGAATTTCGACGTTATCATCCGGGCCGCAAATTGCGCTGGTCCACTTGTTGAATATGATGGGTTCCTTGGGCACTTCCATCCGCGATTCGGCTGCGTGGTCGGCGTAGTTCAGGCCTATGCAGATAAACTTGCCGACCTGCCCGACGCACGCCCCGATGCGCGGTCGGCCCGCAACCAGAGGCAGACTTTCGGGATCAAGCGCAGCCAGGCTGGCAAGGCCTGCCGGGCTCAACACCTCGCCAGCGATGTCCGTGACATGTGCGGACAGATCGCGGATCTGGTAGGCAGCATCAAGCAGGCCTGGCTTTTCCTGGCCCTTTTCACCGTAACGAAGCAATTTCATCGAGTTCTCCCGTTTCTGTCCAAGGTGCAAACCGCGGATTCAGAGGGTAACGCCCTGTTGCCCGGCCTTCGGAAATACGTATTCACGATCGGGCTGAACCCACTGAATCTGGACAGATAGCATCGCAACGGACGCCTTGCCTAATGAAATTTACGACCAACTGCCCAGCACGCCGGTTGGCATTGAGTGGCAGAAAAATCGGGATAACACGCCACTGGTCATAATTAATACACACAGTGAGTATTAATATCACCCCCAGTTCAAACGAGCCCTTTCGTTGAAACGAGCGCCCCTCGAAAACACGACGGACTCGTACGCCTTCAAGGGCCGGCTGAACTCATGTCAACGCTAATACGTCCTGCAGATTCCCCGTCGCAAGCGCGGCGCCCTGACGCCCCAGGAAAACCTTTTCATGAACAATCGATCGATACCGCGTGCTTCTCGATTCCCGATAACGCGCCTTGCGCTGCTGGTTTCATTGAATTCACTGTGCCTGATCAGCCCGTTCATTCAGGCCGACGACGATGTGCCCACCTCAGTGACGGCGCCCGCCAGCGACGACACCGCTGCCGTGACACTGGGCACGGTGTCGGTGATTGGCCAGGGCGAAACCCGGCAGGTGCAACGCGTCACGCAAAAGGACGTAAGCGCTTATTCCGCAGGTACCAGCCCGTTGAAAGTTCTGCAACGGCTACCGGGGGTCAACTTCCAGTCCGGCGACCCGCTGGGTCGTGAAGAAGGCAGCCAGCGCATCAGCCTGCGCGGTTTTGACATGCACCACCTGGGCTACACGCTGGACGGCGTCACGCTTGGCAACATGAGCTTCGGCAACTTCAACGGCCTGAGCATCACCCGGGCGATCATCGCGGAAAACATCGCTGCCAGCGAAGTGGCTCCAGGCATCGGGTCGCTGGGCACGGCATCGAACAGCGATCTGGGCGGCACCATCCAGTTCACCAGTTCCAATCCGGACAAGGAGTTCGGCGCGCGACTGTCACAGACCCTGGGCAGTTACGACACCTCGCGTACTTTCATGCGCGTCGACACGGGCGAATACAACGGTCTGTCCGCTTATGTGTCGGGAGAAAAGTACGACGCCGATGCCTGGAAAGGCCACGACAACCCGCAAAAATCCGACGCTGTGAACGCCAAGGTCAATTACAACTTCGGCGAAAACCGCGTGAGCTTTTTCCACAGCACCTCGTCTCACGACGAGGCCAATCTGCCCAGTCTGTCGAAGAGCATCATCCAGCGTCTGGGCTACAACTGGAGTTACTACACGCCAGACTGGACCCGCGCGGTCAATGCAGCCAACGGCATCTACACCGGCGGCGTAACCAGCGCAAGCGATGCGACCTACAACGCCAGCAGCCTGCGCGACGACGAACTGGACATCCTCAGCGGCAATTTCTCGCTGACCGATGATCTGGTGCTGGACGCCACGGCCTATCACCACCATGACTCGGGCCGGGGCAATTCGTATTATCCGTTCATCTTTACCAGCGGCTCGACCACTGTCCCCAGCAACTCGATTCGCAGCACGGTGTATGGCATTGATCGAACCGGCTTCCAGAGTTCGCTGACGTACTTCCTGGGCCAGCATGAAATTCAGGGCGGGTTCTGGATTCAATCGAACAAGAACGACATCGCCCGTTACCTGTTCGATACCACCAATGCGACGCCGCAAAACCACATCGTCAAAACCAATGGCCTGAGGCAAGCGGCTACGGTACTGGACCAGAGCTACAACGACCTGACCCGGCAGTTCTACCTGCGCGACACCTACACCCTGCTCGATGACCGCCTCAAGCTTGAGTTCGGCGCAAAGAATACCGTCACCACCTCCACTGCCGAAGGGAAAGGCGGCGGTTATGCCAGCGGCTCGCTGGAAGCACGGGACAGGTTTTTGCCGCAAGTGGGCGCGACCTACAAACTCAATGACAGCGATGAAGTGTTTACGTCTTATTCGGAAAACATGGCGGCCTTTCCGAGTGGCGGTTACAGCCCGTTCTTCACCACGCAGACTGCAGTGGATGCGCAGAACGGCTTCAAGGACCTCAAACCCGAAACATCGAAAACCGTTGAACTGGGCGTGCGCCGCAGCACAAAGCTGTACTCGGCATCCGCGGCGGTCTACAACACCAAATTCGACAATCGCCTGGTGGCCATCACCAACTGCACCGGCATCGTCATCTGCCAGAACGGCGTCGCCAACGTCGGCTCCGTCACCAGTCGGGGCCTGGAACTGTCATTCGGCCTGACGCCCGACGAGCACTGGCGCTGGTCCAACTCCATGTCCTACAACCACAGCACTTATGACGACGACTACGCCAGCGGCGGCAGCACCGTTCATGTGAAAGGCAAAACCGTCGTCGATACGCCCAAGCTGATGTATTCCAGCAACCTGGACTGGAATTGGGAGCACTGGAATGCCGGCATGCAGGGCAACTACATCAGCAAGCGCTATTACACTTACACCAACGACTCCAGTGTCAGCGGCTACTGGGTAGCGAACGCCAACCTCGGCTACGACTTCGGCAAACTCGGTGCCGTCAAAGACACCACCGTCTCGCTGAACATGGTCAACCTGTTCGACAAGCGTTACATCTCCACCCTCAACACCGACGCCAGCGCAGCGACCGACCCTGCGGGCAATTTGCAGATTCTGCAGGTGGGCACGCCACGCAGTGCGTTTGTGACACTGGGCGTGAAGCTTTGATTGATGCTGACTGAAAGCGGGCGAAGGATCGCCCCGATCGCCAATCATATTGAATGACGCCGCGTAACTTACGCCAGGGAGATGTATCCCAGTGGGAGCGAGTTTGTTCGCGAAGGCAATCTACATGTCTCTGCACAGCAGCGTGGGTTGCCAACCCCAATGGCGACGAATAGCGCACCGTGCTGCATACTCCCACGCACCTATAGCGCCTGACCTTCATCCGGACACCCCATGACACCCAACGCAGAACTCTATAACCCGTCCACCGAATACGCCGACAAGCTGATCTCGCGCATCGGCCAAACCCCTTCATGGATCGCCAAGCGCATCGGTGTGACCGACAAACGCATTCGCTACATCCTCGATGGGGAAAGGACCGTCAAAGGCGAGACCACGCCGATTCAGATGACCTATACCGAGCAGTTCGCACTGGAGTGCCTTGTGGCAGAGGCTATAGCGCTGAGGATGTAGGGCCCGCAGGCCATCAAGCATTGCCCTTGAATCTGAGGTTCCTGATAATCACGCCCTCACATAACTCAGGCAAGGAAATGCAGTGAAGGGAAATCTAGTATTGGTGGCGTTGCTTGCACTGTTGATGCAAGGCTGTGGCGTGACCATGACGCGTTACGAGCCCAGCTTCAATAACGTCCAGAAGCTCAAGCAAACACCTCCCCTTTTACCGATCCGTCAGACTCAAGTCAGCGCCGCGGCAGGTCAGAATTCACTGCAAGTGCGGGGTAATCCTGTCACATCCCCTAGCGGCAGCATCACGCAACACATCCAGGATGCCCTGACTGGTGAACTGGACCGCGCAGGTCTCATCGACCCGCAATCGCCGCGCCAGCTAAATGTGCTGGTTACGCAGAATGAACTGACCGCCGGCATGGGTACAGGCTCCGGCATAATCGCCGCGCGCTTCACCCTGCTTGACGGCGAGAAAGTTGAATATGACGCCACCAAGCAGGTCAGCAGTCAATGGAACAGCAGCTTTTTAGGTGCGATCGCTATCCCCAATGCTGCAAACGCCTACAACCCGTTAGTACGTGATTTGCTCAAGGCTTTATACAGCGACCCACTGTTTACTCAAGCGCTGAATCACAAATAAAAAAAGAGCCCATATGGGCTCTTTTTTTTGGGCGTGAGTTCATTACGCCTGTGGACCAGTACCCTTCAGCATTGAATACTTCAGATTCTGGCTATCCACCAACTGCTTGAGCAGTGAATTGACCTGGCGCGTAAATGTATCGGTCACAGCCTTCTGCGGTGTATTGGCCATCATCGGCACAAACCAGATACCCATCCAGGTATTGATTGCATCATGGTTACTGAGTGTTCTCAGCACCTTACCCTGGGAATCCTGCGCGTCCAGGCTCATGCTGTACTGATCGGTAGCCATCGTCGGAATAATAGTCAGGGTCAGGCCGCTGATAAACGCCATTACCAATTGGCCACCGCTTGGCGGATGGTTATAAACCTTGAGGTGCAGGCTGTAGTCGCCTGGCTGTTTCTTGAACTCATCAAGGGTCACTCGGCCAAACAAACCAGAGTCAGTCAGCGCTTTTTGCAGTTGGGGCTTGAGTGCATCCCGAGCTTGCGGCACTTCCAATGCGCCGGTGGTACCGGGTGTGCCCTGGTAGAAATCGAAGGCAACAAACACGTTGGGCTTATTCGCGTAGCTGGCCATCGAGGGCATGGTGACGGGCGCTACTTCATCCTTGGTAAAGCTGGCGCAACCGCTCAATACCAGCATTGCCGCAAGGCCCAGTGTCTTCAAGCGTTTCATTTACGATTTCCTTAGTCAATAACAGAACGTCTGTCCGAATCCATTCAAGAATTGCGGCCTTAACACTGCCTCATACAGCAGCGCCAGAAGCCACTATTGTGCCATCAACTAAAGATTCGTCAATAATCTTCAGGCTGGCGCAGGCGTGCCTGACGCCATAAGCGTGAATAGGTAATGACCAGCGATAGCCCGGTCAACTCAAACGCTACCCTCACGTTCGATAACCAGAATCCGTGCTTCTCCACAAGGATGCGCAACATGTTCACATCCATCCCCTGCGAAAAACACGTCGCCAACCTCCAATCTAACGATGTGTTCGATGCCTGACTCGCGATAATGCATATCCACCGTTCCATCGAGAACGGCGAAAACTTCCTCACCATCGTTGATATGCCACTTATATGGCTTATCGGTCCAGTGGAGGCGTACAGTGGTTCCACCCATATTAGCTATGTCGTCAGCGCCCCAAGCTTGAGTGGCGATGAAGTCTTTGCTACGAATAACTCTCATGGTCGCGGTTCTCAAGCAGGTATTTCCAACTCTCTCAGACTGCGTGACGATTTAATCATAGAAGCACACGCTTCACTGATGACAGGCTTACTAAAAAGATAACCCTGCATTTGATCGCAGCCATACGTCACGAGCAGCGCTAACTGGTCGACTGTTTCGACACCTTCTGCAATGACTTTAAGACCCAATTCGTGCGCCAATACGATGACCGCCCTGGTGATAGCGGCGTCTTCATGATTGCTCGTTATATCTTTTATGAACGCCCTGTCGATTTTGAGGGCGTCAAGAGGAAATCGCTTCAAGTAAGCCAAACTCGAATAGCCCGTTCCGAAATCATCGACCGAAAGGCTTATACCATACGATTTTATATCTCGAAGTATTTCAACCGCCGACTCGGGATCGATCATAAGCATCGACTCGGTCAATTCGAACTCTAAAAGAGCGGGGTTGATACCGTACCCTTCAACGATATGTTTGACGGTCTCCGCCAGGCCTTTTACCTGAAGCTGCCTGACGGACAGATTGATGGCGATCGGTACCTGCCTGATATTATTCTCTCCCCAGCTTTTTATGGTTTCACACACGTTGCGGATAATCCATTCGCCGACAGGAATAATCAGGCCAGTGTCTTCAAGAATAGGGATAAACTCAGCCGGAGAAACCATACCCTGCTCCGGGTGATTCCACCGCAACAAAGCCTCCAAACCACTTATCCTGCCATCGGTGAGGCTGACCTTTGGCTGAAAATGTAGAATAAACTCATCACGGTCAAGCGCACCCCGCAATAGCGTTTCAGTTTGCAAGCGCTTGACTAAACTTTCGTTCATCGTGGCCTTATAAAACTTATAATTATTACGGCCACTTTTTTTCGCATGGTACATGGCGGTATCCGCATTCTTCAGGATAACGCCAGTGTCTCGCCCATCAAACGGATAATTAGCGATGCCGACACTCGCTGAAACAAATACATCCTGACCGCCCAGATTGAATGGTTTCCCCAACGCTTCAACAACATGGGTCGCAAGGGTTTTTATAAGGCTTTCGGAATAAACATGATGGGTAACGACGATAGAAAACTCGTCGCCTCCCAGCCGCGCAACCACACTGTTTTCATCAATGCAGTCTTTCAAGCGTCGACCCGCCTGGATAAGCAATTGGTCGCCCACTGAATGCCCCATGGTGTCATTCACTGCTTTGAACCTGTCCAAATCGATGAATATGACACTGACTGCATCTGGCACTGACGTTTTCCGACTGATTATCTCGCGCAGATAATTGCTGAGAAACCAGCGATTAGGCAGATGGGTGAGCGAATCATTTTCGGCCAGATAGATTAGCTTTTTCTTGGCATCATACCGCTCAAGCGCGGCGGCCAACAGGTTAGCAAGTGTTTGAAGGTAGCTGACATCTTCACGTGTAAAGGAGTAGTCAGTGCTGGCATACACCCCAAGAACACCCTTGAAAACCTCCCTGCAGGATATCTCAATCTCTAGACCACTTCTAATACCGCAAGCCTCCACTGTTTCGTCCGGCAGCAGCGTGTACCTGTTATCAGGTGTATCAGAATTAATGACACACCCAGTGGAAGCAGCAGTACCGTTCAAAAAATCATTGTGATAACCACTGCGGACTTCCACGTGGTTCAAGCCAACCTCCGCGTTGAGGATGACCCCATGACTCACTCGATCAACGACTAATAAAGCCACCTTGCACAATGTTAATCCTTGCGCCGCGTTCAATGCTGCCAGTCCACCCAGCGCACTGACGTTTTCTTCTGTCAATGCCTGCTGACCAAACAAGGCAATAAGGTTTTGCCTTCTGGAGTTATCCAGAATCGCGACCTCAAACTCCTTTCGATCAGTAATATCGATATCGATGCAAATATATTTTTCAACGCCACCCATGTCATCGAGAATAGGTATTATGGTGCGTCGATGCCATGCATCCTTACCGGTACGACCCGAAAGCCTGAGCTCACCGTTCCACACCTCATTTTCAGGAGCCCATCGCCACGGTTCAGAAGTTGAAGAGATGCCGGTCCAGACTTCATCGATCGTCAACTCTAAAAGCTCGGCTCGCGAATGCTGTGAGCTTGTTACGAATCGTTCGTTAACGTAGGTGATACGTCCGGAGGCCGAAACTTCGCAAACGATTGAAACCTCGTCCAGGGCATTTTTATGCTGCACCAAGGTATTCATCAACGATTCGATACGCAGGCCAAAGTGATTGCGCATACTGGCGGCAGTGCGGTTTACCGCTTTTATAGCCTCCTGTATTTCCATGGGAGCATCAGCGACCAACATCGCTTCTGCTGCCACTGCACCTGAAGCAATTTCCGCCTCATAAGAGTGAAGTTTGCCCAGATGAGCAAGCGAACGCTTGATCATGAACCCCATCAACATCAAACTTATCAACAGAAAAAATACCGCAAACAATGTAGCCTGGATCACAAGACTATAGAGTTCGGCAGCAATTCTCTCGGCATTAAAAGACAAACGCATCACGCCATAATCTTTTCCGCCAATAGTGATCGGGCGATTGACATCGAATAATCTTGCAGCGACTTCAGACTCTATCCACGCAGGCGCTCTTCCAACAGGCGCACTGGCTGCCTCAAGGCGAATCACGCCACCCGACAGGTCAATAAACATGGCCGACTTGAACGGCGAGCGAGCCAGGGTTTTTTCGAGGGTTCTTTTGATGGTGTCGTAATCGCCGATGACGACACTTTCCTCAACCGCTTGCGCCGCAACCTCAATGAGCATGTTAGCGGTGTCTTGTATCTCTTCAATATGCTGAAGCAGCTGGTTTTTATAAAACAGTCCCAGCCCTGTCGTCAAAAAAGTCAGTATCAGAATGGATAACATCGCCAGTATTCGCGACGTCAGTGATTTGGGCAGCAGGCTTTTAAAGAAATTCATTAACAGCCTCTCCAGCTAAAGTTGAAATTATTTACTTAAGGTTTGCTGGCAAACTGTTATAAAAATCACGATAGGACGCATAATCCGCTTCCGTCGCAGGAATGAAGGTAATCGGTGCCGGTGCATGGACCAGCTCGGTCGCCTCACGAAGAACCCTGCTACCGTCGGGATCGTTTTGCATATTAAAAAATGCGTTGGCTACCGCATCACGTTCTTTTTTAGAAACCCGAGGGGATGCCATGAGGGCCAAATCATTGAACGAGGCTGAACTCCACAGTACGCGGAACGACTTCCCTTCTCTCTCCGTGTAGCCGCTTACCAGCTGTGAATTGGCTCCCATCGCCTGAGCCTTACCACTGAGGAGTTGGCTGAAAGCACCGTCCATATTCCCTGCAAACACAGTAGACGTGTTGATCCCTTTCTTGACCAACTCCGAGTTTGTGACTTTATAAGCGATGAACGCTTCCGGTCCCGGATACACGACTTCCTTGCCCTCTAGCTCTGAAAGGCTATGAATGGGCGAATCGGCAGGTACCACGATTTGCCCCACGATAGCAGGCGCGTCACGGCGACCAAACACCTTCCAGCCCATCTTGTCGCGTTCCGGGCTAAAAAGATGGTTGGTGAACGCGAAGTCAACTTCTTGCGCGAGCACATAACTTGTCGTATCAGAGGAGGTCCGCCCTAATTTCAGCGTGAGGTTCACGCCGCTTTTTTCGGACACATACTTTATGATTGGATTCCAAAAACCGGCTGAAAGATTAAGATTGTATTGATTGACAGGCGAAAAGTTGTAGACTTTCAGCTCTTCAGACGCGGCCATATTCGACAAGGCAAAAGACAGGGCGATCATTATAGCTTTGCAGCCTAGGCGTAAGTTCACTTGTCCACTCCACAAGTATAATAACTTCTTAGTCAACGGTGATGAGCGGCAACTTAAGCCCAGCCATCTAATATGATCGGCCGAGGCTCTTGAATCTTAAGCAAAGACCGCATGAAGAAATATTAATTGGCCAGCCAATGCACCTGCCTGCTGCATCCGCGCGATAGTCTCGAACTGGACAGGCCGAGGTGGCTTTTGCTGCATGACCATTGCCTCGGCCGCAACGTGCAGTACCCAGCAATGAGTTATTGTTGACGACAGATCAAACAAAAAACCGCTCTTTCAACGGCACCAGTGCCGCCCCGATAGCCGCCGCATCGCCATTGGTCTCACTCAGCAATAACTGAGGCCGAGGCGGTGGCGCGTTGTAGCGGTGGGCTCCCCAGAAAGTCGTTGCCGCAATCAGGCGTCTGCCCAGCTCTGGCGGTAATTGCCCGCCAAACACTACCGCCTGTGGATCGAACAGGCCCGCCAGTGCGTTAACCAGACGATCCAGGGTTGGTTTGACGCGTGCCAGCCAAGTGTCCACGCCGGGCCAGTCAGGGTCGAAGCGCAGGCGCAGGTCTTCGATTGAATCTACCTGTACGCCGTTCTGATGCAATTCATCCAGCAGGTAACGCAAGGCCGGACGGTTTATCGACTCTTCGTCGTTGTAGAGGGTGATCTCGCCCGCGTTGCCGTGGCTGCCGAAATACGGTTTGCCGTTGATCACCACGCCTGCGCCGAAACCGAAGTTGAACGACAGGTAGATGAAGTTGCTGGCCCAGGCCCCCACGCCCACCAGGCTTTCACCGATGGCCGCAGTGGTGGCGTTGTTTTCCAGCCAGACCGGCATGCCGAAGCGTTCTTCGAGTATCGGTTGCAAGTCAATCAATGACCAATCGCGCAGCGGTTCAGGTGCATTGATCTGGCGGTTCTCAAGAAAAAAACCGGCGATGGCGAAGCCCATGCCAATTACTCGTTGCGCCTCGATGCCATTGCGTTGAAGCATGCGTTCGATGGTCTGATCAAGCGAATCCAGCGTGCTGTTGCGGCTCAACGGCGGCGTACGCAAGGTGACCTGTTCCAGCACATTGCAGCCCAGATCGGCGATGCAGACCACTGCCGAATCGGTATTGATCGATACGCCGATGACATACACCGCCTCGTTGACCAGCTCAATGCGCGGGCTGGGCTGACCACGGCCGTTCTTCACTCGCTCGCCGCTGCGCAGCAGGCCTCGGCTGATCAGTTCTTCGATCAGGCGGTGCACCGACTGCTGAGCCAGGTCCATCTCGGTCGAAACCGTGGCGCGGGTGATCACACCTCGACGGCGAAGGATATCCAGCAATTTGCGTTCATTCAGGCTCAGCGGTTGGTGCGCATGAAGTGGCGTATCGAGGTCGAGGGGCATGGAATCTACAAATCAGGGGAGGATTAAAACAGTGGGCGTGTAAAGCAGTGTATCGCCCGCCACCCATTGCACACTTCCATCATGAAAATTTAATAAAAGTCGCGCAGGTCACAAATACTACACACAAGCTGTATTAAATGGCACTGAGTTCTTGTGGGTGTCCTCATGCCTTTCATCAGTAAGACGCTTTCCATGCTGGCGCTGCTGCCGTTCGCTGCTCAGGTCTTCGCCGCCCCCGCCGAGTTCTGGTATAGCCACGGCGGCGCGGCCGGAAGTGCCATCGCAGATTTGTGCAGAAGCTTCAATGCACAGCGTGAGGATGGGGATCGCCTGCACTGTATCCGCCAGGGCAGTTATGAGCAGACGCTGCAGAAGACCGTCGCAGCGTACCGCGCAGGCATAGGCCCGGCTCTGGTCGAAATTTACGACGTGGCCACGCCTGACATGCTACTGGGCGGTGCCACTCTGCCTGTCGAGGCCATCATGGCCGGTCATCAAAGGGCCTATTCCGACGACACCTTTCTGCCAGCCTTGCGCCGCTATTACTCCGATGATCACGGCGCTCTGGCGGCCCAGCCTTTTGCGGCGTCCACCGCCGTGCTCTACACGCACCGAAATGCCCTGGCCGCGGCAGGTATCAGCGAGCCCCCCGCCACTTGGGAAGCATTTGCTACAGCCTTGCGGGCCTTGAAGAAAAACGGCCACGCATGCCCTGTCGTCAGCGAATTTTCGCCGTGGATCTGGCTGGAGCAGACCAGTGCAGCGCAAGGCACCGAAGTTGCGGTTCGCGCCGCTGGCACCGAACGCTATCAGTTCGACAAAGGTGCCCACCTGCGCTTGATGAACGACCTGGCGCAATGGACCGCCGAAGGTCTGGTGGTGCACGAGGATTCGACCCGCAGCGGTCAACAGGCGCTGGCTTTCGCCACCGACGACTGCGCCATGCTGATCGACTCCACCGGTGCCTGGAATATCGTGCACAGCACGCTCAAATCCGATATCGATGTCACAGCACTGCCGATTTACGCCAACACCCAACGCCGTACCAACGCTCCCGGAGGTTCCTCGCTGTGGGTGATGCGTGGGCATGCCGCGCGGGATTACCGGCTGGTCTCGGAGTTTCTGGCGTTCGTACTGCAACCGGATAATCAGTTGGTGTTCAGTGCCCGGACCGGCTACCTGCCAGTTACTCAGGCGGCAGCGGCACGGTTGCAATCCGCAGGCAGAGAGCCGTCGGCCGTAATGGTCGGGCTTGCGGCACTTCACGACATTGACGGCCAGCCTTCTACGCCTTTGCGCTGCGGCTTTATCACGCTGATGCGTCTTGTTTGGTCGCAGGAAATGGAAAACGCGCTCGCCGGTCGCCAGAGCGTTGAACACGCCCTGCGTCAGACAACGCTGCGCGCCAACGAATTGCTCAGTCTGTTTCAGCAGATGCATCAGGCCCAGGCCAGCAACGAGTCAGACGGGGCAACGCCATGAAACCTCGGGCGCATTTTCCGCAACCGCGCCTGGCGCTGCTGTTTGCCCTGCCCCAATTGCTGGCACTCGGGTTGTTCTTTTATTGGCCTGCAGTCCAGGCAATCTGGTGGTCGTTTCATCTGGTGCCGCCCTTCGGCGGTAACGAAATCTTTGTCGGCCTGAGCAACTATTGGCGAGTGTTGAGAGACCCTGGCGTGCTCGCGTCGCTAGGCTCGACGCTGGTGTTCAGCCTGTCGAGCGTTGTGCTTTCGATCCTCATCGCACTGGTGCTTGCGCTGTGCCTTGAACTGAAACTGCGCGGCAACGCAGTGTTTCGCAACCTGCTGATCTGGCCCTACGCGGTATCGGGCGCCACCATCGGCATTGTCTTTCACGTGCTGGCCAATCCGGTGATGGGTATTTTCGCCTGGCTTAACGCGATTGCCCCCGGCACCTGGGCACCCTACGCCAGCCCGATGCAGAGCATGTTGTTGCTGATCGTGGCCTATGCCTGGTGCCTGGTGCCGTTCAACTTCGTGATGCTGGTCGCCAGCTTGAAATCCGTCCCCGATGACTACCTCGCCGCCGCCGCACTGGACGGGGCAGGCCCGTTGCGACGCATGCTCGACATACAGCTGCCGCTGATTGCGCCCTATCTGCTGTTCGTGTTTGTCATCGACCTGCTGGAAAGCCTGTCGAACAGCTTCGGACTGGTCGACACCCTCACACACGGCGGGCCCGGCGATACCACCAACGTACTGGCCTACAAGATTTACACCGACGGTTTCATGGGCCTGGATCTGGCAGGTTCGTCGACACTGTCAGTGCTTATGTTGCTGGCAGTTGTAGCGCTGAGCATCGCTCAGTTCAAACTCTTGTCCCGCTTCCAGCGCCGTGGGGTGAAAGCATGATCGAGCGTCACCGGCTGATCGACGCGGGCGCTTACCTGCTGCTGACGCTCGGGCTGGTGTTCGCCCTGGGGCCGCTGTACGTCGCAGTCTGCTCGGCAACGGTCAGCAACCCACAACTGTTCGCCCACGGCCTTGCGCTGATACCCGGCGACCAACTGCTGGAGAACCTGCAACAAGTCACCCGACGCCTCGACCTGCTGCGCTTGCTGGGCAATAGCCTGCTGGTCGCCACGCTGGTGGTGATCGGCAAGCTGACACTTTCGGCGCTGACGGCATTTGCCGTGGTGTACTTTCGCAGCCGCTACACCTCGGTGATCTTCTTTGCCGTGCTGGGCGCTCTGCTGCTGCCGCTGGAAGTACGCATCATCCCCACGTATGCGGTGGCCAGCGACCTGCTCGGACCGCTACGCAATCTGTTGCAATGGCTGGGCATCCAGTGGCTGCCGGTGCCGACCATCAACCTGCTCGACAGCTACACAGGGCTCGCCTTGCCGCTGATCGCCTCAGCCACCGGCACCTTTCTGTTCCGGCAGTTTTACCAGACGCTGCCCGCCGAACTGGTCGAGGCCGCCCGCATGGACGGTGCCGGGCCCTGGCGTTTTTTTGTCGACATTCTGCTGCCGCTGTCGAAGACCAACTTCGCGGCGCTCGGCACGCTGGTGTTCATCGGCGCGTGGAAAGACTACCTGTGGCCGCTGGTCGCGACCAATCGCGAGGACATGCGCACGCTGGTGCTGGGCGTCGCCAGCTTTCTGCCGACCGATGCAACCCAGGTCCCCGAATGGAACCTGCTGATGGCCGCCGCCGTGGTCAGCATGCTACCCCCCATCCTCGTCATTGCGCTCATGCAGCGATGGTTTGTCAAAGGTCTGATCGGAGTCGGTAAATGAACGCGCTCACCCCTATTGCCTGCGCGCCGGATATCGTCCTCAAGGGCCTGCACAAAACCTATGGCTCTGGGCACATCCTTCACGGGCTCGATCTGGTTTTCAAGGCGGGCGAGCTTAACGTCATCCTCGGCCCGTCCGGGTGTGGCAAGTCAACGTTGCTGCGCATGGTCGCCGGGCTGGAGGACGTCAGCCAAGGGCAGATTCTGATGGGTGGCCGCGACGTGACGCGCCTGCCGCCCAAGGAACGTGGCTGCGCCATGGTGTTTCAGAACTACGCGCTCTATCCGCACATGAGCGTCGCCGACAACATCGGTTACGCGCTGAAGCTGGCACGCATCTCACGCAAGGAGCGCGAACAGCGTATTCGCGAGTGTGCCAGTTCGCTGGGGCTGGAGGAGTTGCTGCAACGCAAGCCCGGAGAGCTTTCCGGCGGTCAGCGTCAGCGCGTTGCGATCGGTCGGGCGCTGATCCGCAAACCGCCGGTGCTGCTATTCGATGAACCGCTGTGCAATCTGGACAGCGCGCTGCGCCATGAAATGCGCCTGTTGATTCGTAACCTGCACCAGCAGACCGGTGCGACGATTCTGTATGTCACCCATGATCAGACCGAGGCCATGACCCTGGCTGAGCGTGTGGTGATTCTCAACAAGGGCCATGTCGAGCAGATCGGCACGCCCACCGACATCTACGATCAACCCGCCAGCATATTCGTCGCCAGCTTCATCGGCACCCCGCCCATGAACCTGCTGCCTGTGCACTGCCTGGACGACAATGTTCTGATACTGGCCGACGGGCAGCGCCTGCCCATCAAACTCGGCATTGCCAGCAACCGGACAGGCAAATGGCTGATGGGCCTGCGCCCCGAGACCGTCGTGCTCGGCCAGACAGGCGTCACCGCCACCGTTGAATCTTCGGAAAATCTCGGCAGCCACAGCCTGCTGTATTGCCAGTTGGCCGGAACACGCTGTGTTGTCAGCCTCGCCGAACGGCAGCATCTGATGCCCGGCACCCAGGTTCGACTCGCCATCCATCCCGTGCCCTTGCTGTTCGATATCGAGAGTGGCCAACGCCAGCTCGTTTCCTTCTCCCAAACCACCAAGTGACCCGCCATGCTCAAACCCGCGCCCCTCGTCCGCTCGTCCCTGATTGCCCATCGTGGTGCCAAGGCTTACGTACCGGAAAATACCCTGCTGGCCCTGGAGAAAGCCGCCGAGTGCGGCGCCGAGTGGGTCGAGATCGACGTGAAGCTGACCCGCGATGGCCAGCCTGTCGTGATTCACGACGACTTGCTGGACCGAACCACCAACGGGCGCGGCGCTGTCGTGCTTCACGAACTTGAGGCCATCCGCAAACTGGACGCAGGCAGCTGGTTCGCACCTGAATTCGCGGGCTTGCAGATCCCGACCTTCGAAGAGATCGTGGCATGCGCGCTGCGCCTCAACCTAGGTTTGCAGGTCGAACTCAAACCGACCATTGGCGACGATATCGAGACGGCGGAAGTGGTGATGCCAATCCTCAAAAGCCTGTGGCCCGCCGACAATGATCGGTTGTTCGTCTCCAGCTTTTCGGTGCGCTCGCTAACTGCCGCCCGCCGCTTGTGGAAGGACGTACCGCTGGCCATCGCCTGCGTGGTTGCGCCTGCTGACCCGGTCGCTTTGCTGGCCGAATATGACTGCCGAATACTTCACGTACTTGACGACATGCTCGATGACCATCACCTTGTTCGCCTGAAAAGCAGCGGCGTCGAATTCGCCGTGGCTACCATCAACAGCCCGAAGCGTGCGCATTACCTGCTGGAACACGGCGCGCAGTCGATTCTCAGTGATTACCCGGACTTGTTGAACCTGCCGAACGGAGGCTGTCTGCAATGAACAAACGACTCAGCGTCGCCATGCACGCCGTAGAACAGGCCACCGGCCTGGCCATGGCGTATTTCAACGACCGCCACACCCTCGACATCACCACCAAAAGCGCACAAGACCTCGTCTCCCGCGCCGACTTCGAAGTGGAGCAACTGCTCCGTGCAGAGCTGAGCAAACACTTCCCCGACGATGCAATTCTTGGCGAAGAAATGGGCGGCGAATTCATCACCGACGGCTGGGTTATCGACCCTATCGACGGCACCGGCAACTACCTGCGTGGCACACCGCTGTGGGGAATAGCAGTGGCGTACATGTCCGCAGGTGAACCCGAAATCGGCGTCGTCGCCTACCCGGCATTGGGCTACACCCTGGCAGCGCGCACGGGCGATGGCCTGCTGCGCAATGGCATCCCTTTCGTCCGCCCGCAACCGCCAGAGCATTTGCGTATTGCCGGCGTAGGCGAAAACACCCGATGGGACGCTGAAGAGTTGGGACGACTACAACTGACCTTGCGCCAACAAGGCTGGGGCCTGGCAGGCTATCGCTGCGCAACCATCGGCCTGGCGTTCGCCGCGCTGGGGCAAACGGATGGGTACATGGAGAAATTCACCAGCCTGTGGGACATCGCGGCAGGCGCAGTGATTTGTAGGGAGGCCGGATTGTTGTGCACGATTGAAGGCGAACAGAAACAAGGGTCAATGACCGTGATGGTCGGGCGTGAGGAGTTGATGGGGATCTTTGGTGCGTAATGCGCCGGGCTAGTCGACGCAGTTTTCTGACTGCGTTTGTCCGCCTGCTGGCGTGTATGCCCTTCGTCAACAGCAGGCTGCTGGCGGCAGAACCCTTTCCCGCATTGCGCCAGCCTGCAGCCGAGAAAGGTATTCGGTTCGGCTTTGCGATTGATCCGGCAAAGCTGAATGACGATGCGGCCTATCGGCAGCTGGTCGCCCGTCAGGCCAGCATCGTAGTGCCAGAAAACGCCTTGAAGTGGCAGACCGTCCACCCCGAGCCAGAGCGTTACAACTTCGCACCCGCCGACGCAATCGCGGCGTTTGCGAAAGCGCATGACCAGCGTATGCGCGGCCACACTTTCTGCTGGCATCGCTCTTTACCCGACTGGGTTCACCACACCGTCACCCCGACGAACGCCGAAGCGGTGCTGACGGCGCACATCAGTACCGTCGCCAGCCATTATCGTGGCCTTATCAGCGCATGGGACGTCGTCAACGAAGCCATCCAGCTGGAGGACGGCCAGCCTGACGGGCTGCGCAATTCATTCTGGTATCAGATGCTCGGGCCTCGCTATCTGGACATAGCCTTCAAGGCTGCGCACAAGGCCGACCCGGACGCCCTGCTCTGCTACAACGATTACGGCCTGGAAAAGGATGCCCATTACGGCGAAAGCAAACGCACTGCCGTGCTCGCCCTGCTGCGCGGGCTCAAGCAGCGGGGCATTCCGATACACGGCCTTGGCATTCAGTCCCACCTGCGTGCAGGCGACACATTTGGTCCGGGTCTTTCCCGCTTTATTCTTGCAGTGCGTGATATGGGGTTGTCGATCCATATCACGGAACTGGACGTCGACGACAGCCACTTGACGGGGTCTATCGCAGAGCGCGATGGATCAGTTGCAGCGACTTATAAGCGGTATCTCGACGAGGTGCTTGCCACGCGCTCGGTATCTACCGTTATTACGTGGGGTGTTTGGGACAGCCCGCATGTTGCAGGCGCCACGGCCAGCAACGGGCCGTTGGCACAACGGGCATTGGCGTTTGGCCCACGAGGTGAGGTGAAGCCGGCGAGCTGGGTGATCGCGCATTGTTTCGAAAACGCGCAAATGCAGAAGGATGCGCGGATTTAGGTGCTCAGCGGCTCCCACGGCAGCAGTGCAGCCAAAGTGGTTCAGCGCTTTTTGACGCCTGAAAACGACGAAGCCCCCGATAAACGGGGGCTCCGGTTCTGGACCTGAACAGCAGGTTCCAGCGATGTGCTAGAACGGAATATCATCATCAAAGCTATCGAAATCAGCAGCTGGCTGCGGCGCTTGTTGTTGCGGCGCCGGGCGCGAGTCGCGTTGTGGCGGCTGCTGGTTGTAGTTTTGCTGAGGTGCGGACTGCTGCGGCGCCGATTGCTGAGGGCGCGACTGCTGTGGACGCGGTGCGGACTGGTTGTAGTTGCCGCCGCCCTGACCTTGTTGGGAGTCGCCTTGTGGGCGGCCACCCAGCAGCTGCATGGTGCCCTGCATGTCGACGACGATTTCAGTGGTGTAGCGCTTGATGCCGTCTTTTTCCCACTCGCGGGTCTGCAGCTTGCCTTCGATGTACACCTGCGAACCCTTGCGCAGGTATTCGCCAGCGATTTCGGCGACTTTGCCGAACATCGATACACGGTGCCATTCGGTCTTTTCGACTTTCTGACCGCTCTGCTTGTCAGTCCATTGTTCGCTGGTTGCCAGACTCAGGTTGGTCACGGCGTTACCGTTAGGCAAGTAGCGAACTTCGGGATCCTGGCCGCATGTACCGACCAATATGACTTTGTTAACCCCACGGGCCATAACGTTCTCCTAGGCTTCGCACGCTTCTGACGCTGGATTGACCAGCTTTTCAAGAGAGGCGCGATCCAATAATTTTGTGTCGAGTTTTATGTAGATGGCCGCCTCTTCAGCAACCACCACTGCATCTGTCACGCCTGCTACGGACATCAAACGCTCTGCCAGGCCTGCTTCACGCTGCGCCTGCGGCGACAACGGCAGACGTAGGCTGGTCACGTAAGGCGGTTCTCGCATGGTCACTGCAAAGGCGAGCCAGACGGCGGCCATGGCTGCACCACCCAGGAACACCACATCGAGCCCACCGTGCTGGAACAACCAGCCGCCCAGTATCCCACCTGCGGCCGAACCAAGAAACTGGCTGGTGGAATAAACTCCCATTGCCGTGCCTTTTCCGCCGGCCGGTGAAACCTTGCTGATCAGCGACGGCAACGACGCTTCCAGCAGGTTGAACGCGGTGAAGAATACCACTGTCCCGATGACCAGTGCCCGCAACGTGTCGCCGTATGCCCAGAAGAATAGCTCAGCCAGCATTAAAACTGTGACGGCGCCCAGCAGAACGCGCTTCATTTGACGTTTCTTCTCGCCGTAGATGATGAACGGGATCATCGCGAAGAAGGAAACCAGCAAGGCGGTCAGGTAGACCCACCAGTGCTCTTCCTTGGGCAAACCGGCTTTTTCGACCAGCGCCAGCGGCAAGGCCACGAAGCTGGACATGAGCATCGCATGCAACACGAAGATACCCAAATCCAGGCGTAGCAGGTCGGGATGACGCAAAGTTGCCCCAAGGGCCTGTCTGGCAACGCCGGATTCGCGGTGCATCAACGGGCCATTGGCCTTGGGCACCACAAACGCGACGATCAGAAGCCCCAGCAAGGCCATACCGCCTGTGGCCAGGAACAATCCCGAAAGACCGAACATACCGGTGATCACCGGGCCGACCACCATGGCGATGGCGAACGACAGACCGATGGTCATGCCTATCATGGCCATGGCCTTGGTGCGATGCTGTTCGCGGGTCAGGTCAGAGAGCAAGGCCATGACCGCGGCGGAAATCGCACCGGCACCCTGCAGGATGCGCCCGGCGATGATTCCCCAGATCGAATCGGCATTTGCCGCCACCACGCTGCCAATCGCAAAAATGATCAGGCCGAGATAAATAACCGGTCGCCGTCCGATACGGTCGGAAATGATCCCGAACGGAATCTGCAGCACAGCCTGGGTCAGGCCATAAGCGCCAATCGCCAGACCGATCAGTGCAGGGCTCGCGCCCGCCAGGTCCATGCCGTAGGTTGCCAGAACCGGCAAAACCATGAACATGCCAAGCATGCGGAACGCGAACACCAGGGCCAGACCGCCTGCTGCGCGGGTCTCGCCGCTACTCATACGCTCGCTGTGGGTATCGTGCATGGAATAACCTCGTGTGAACCGGCGGCGATTCTACCAGTCCCATCGTTGTACAGCACATACGCGACGCTTTGCCGCGTAATGGCTCGGAGCCTTATACTCCGTCGTTTATGCCCGCCAAGCGAGGCCGCAGTGGACAAGATCCTGATACGTGGGGCACGAACCCACAACCTGAAAAATATTGACCTGACACTTCCCCGCGACAAACTGATCGTTATCACCGGACTCTCCGGTTCAGGCAAGTCTTCGCTGGCTTTCGATACGCTGTACGCCGAAGGGCAACGCCGCTATGTCGAATCGCTGTCGGCCTATGCCCGCCAGTTTCTGTCGATGATGGAAAAACCGGACGTCGACACGATCGAAGGTCTATCGCCAGCGATTTCCATCGAGCAGAAGTCTACTTCGCACAACCCGCGCTCGACCGTGGGGACAATCACCGAGATTTACGACTACCTGCGTCTTTTATACGCACGAGTCGGACAGCCTCGCTGCCCGGACCACGATATCCCGCTGGAAGCGCAGACCGTCAGCCAGATGGTCGATCTCGTGTTGACCCAGCCCGAAGGCAGCAAGTTGATGCTGCTTGCGCCGGTTATCCGTGAGCGCAAGGGTGAGCATCTCTCGGTCTTTGAAGAGCTGCGCGCGCAAGGTTTTGTCCGCGCGCGGGTCAACGGCAAGCTGTGCGAGCTGGATGAGCTGCCGAAGCTGGACAAGCAGAAGAAGCACTCGATTGATGTGGTCGTGGACCGTTTCAAGGTCCGCGCCGATCTGCAGCAGCGTTTGGCCGAGTCCTTTGAGACCGCCCTGAAGCTGGCCGACGGTATCGCCCTGGTTGCGCCAATGGACGACGAGCCGGGCGAGGAAGTGATCTTCTCCGCCCGCTTCGCCTGCCCTATCTGTGGCCATGCGATCAGCGAGCTGGAACCGAAGCTGTTCTCCTTCAACAACCCGGCCGGCGCATGCCCGACCTGCGATGGTCTGGGCGTAAAGCAGTTCTTTGATATCAAGCGACTGGTAAATGCCGAGTTGACGCTTGCCGAAGGCGCGATACGAGGCTGGGACAGGCGTAACGTCTATTACTTCCAGATGCTGGGGTCGCTATCCAAGCACTACGGTTTCAGTCTGGAAGTGCCGTTCAAAGAAATCCCGGCCGACATGCAGAAAATTCTGCTCAACGGCAGCGGCTCGCAGAGTGTCGACTTCCGCTATCTGAACGACCGCGGCGATATCGTCAAGCGCGCGCACCCGTTCGAAGGCATCGTGCCGAATCTGGAACGTCGCTACCGGGAAACCGAATCAGCGACCGTGCGTGAAGAGCTGGCCAAGTTTCTGGGCACGCAGCCCTGCCCCGATTGCCGAGGCACCCGCTTGCGTCGTGAGGCGCGCCATGTGTGGGTAGGTGAAAAGACTTTGCCTGCGGTGACCAATCTGCCGATTGGCGATGCCACGCATTACTTCGAAACGCTCAAGCTGACCGGACGGCGCGGCGAAATTGCCGACAAGATTCTCAAGGAAATTCGTGAGCGTCTGCAGTTTCTGGTCAATGTCGGGCTGGATTACCTGACACTGGATCGCAGCGCGGACACTCTGTCCGGCGGAGAAGCACAGCGTATTCGTCTGGCCAGCCAGATCGGTGCGGGCCTTGTCGGGGTGATGTACATCCTCGATGAGCCGTCCATCGGTCTGCACCAGCGCGACAACGATCGTTTGCTGGGCACGCTCAAGCACCTGCGCGACATCGGTAATACGGTGATTGTGGTCGAGCACGATGAAGATGCGATTCGTCTGGCCGACTATGTGGTCGACATTGGCCCGGGCGCGGGTGTGCATGGTGGGCATATCGTTGCCGAAGGTACGCCGGACGAAGTGATGTCGCATCCTGACTCACTGACCGGCAAGTACCTGTCGGGCCGTGTAAAGATTGCTGTACCCGCCAAGCGCACTCCGCGTAACAAGAAGCTGTCGCTGACGCTCAAAGGTGCGCGTGGCAACAACCTGCAGAACGTCAATCTCGATATTCCGATTGGTCTGCTGACCTGCGTGACGGGTGTTTCCGGGTCGGGCAAGTCGACGCTGATCAATAACACACTGTTTCCGCTGAGCGCCACGGCGCTGAACGGTGCCACGACGCTTGAGGCGGCCGCGCACGACAGCATCAATGGCCTGCAGCATCTGGACAAGGTCGTCGACATTGACCAGAGCCCTATCGGTCGTACGCCGCGCTCCAACCCGGCGACCTATACCGGGCTGTTCACGCCGATTCGTGAACTGTTTGCCGGTGTACCTGAATCGCGCTCACGGGGTTACGGTCCGGGCCGGTTCTCGTTCAACGTCAAGGGCGGACGCTGCGAGGCGTGCCAGGGCGACGGGCTGATCAAGGTCGAGATGCACTTTCTGCCGGACATCTACGTGCCCTGCGATGTGTGCAAGAGCAAGCGTTACAACCGTGAAACGCTTGAGATCAAGTACAAGGGCAGGAACGTCCACGAAGTGCTGGAGATGACCATCGAGGAAGCGCGTGAGTTCTTCGACGCCGTTCCCGCACTGGCGCGCAAGCTGCAAACCCTGATGGATGTAGGACTTTCCTATATCAAGCTGGGGCAATCGGCGACAACACTGTCAGGCGGCGAGGCGCAGCGGGTCAAGCTGTCACGTGAGCTGTCCAAGCGCGACACTGGCAAAACGCTGTATATCCTCGATGAGCCGACCACGGGCCTGCACTTTGCGGATATTCAGCAGTTGCTGGATGTATTGCATCGCTTACGCGACCACGGCAACACGGTGGTGGTGATCGAGCACAACCTGGATGTCATCAAGACGGCCGACTGGCTGGTGGACCTGGGGCCGGAAGGCGGTTCGAGAGGTGGGCAGATCATTGCGACCGGCACACCTGAACAGGTCGCCGAGATGGAGCAGTCGTACACCGGGCATTACCTGAAGCCCCTGTTGATCAGAGACAGGGCTTAACCGGCGCCGCGAAACGGGTCTGGCTTCAGTCAGACCCGGATACAAAAAAGCTCCTGTCACGCAAGTGCAGGAGCTTTTTTTATGGGTGCCGAATCAGAACTGCGATTGCAGGTAGTTCTGCAGGCCGATGGACTTGATCAAGCCCATTTGCTGTTCAAGCCAATAAGTGTGGTCTTCTTCCGTATCAGCCAATTGCACACGCAGGATTTCACGGGTCACGTAGTCACCGTGCAGCTCACAGAGCTCAATCCCCTTGCACAGCGCAGCACGAACCTTGTATTCCAGACGCAGATCGCTGGCGAGCATCTCAGGCACTGTGGTGCCGACGTCCAGATCATCCGGACGCATGCGCGGCGTGCCTTCAAGCATCAGGATACGGCGCATCAGCGCATCAGCGTGTTGCGCCTCTTCTTCCATCTCGTGGTTGATGCGCTCATATAGCTTCGAAAAGCCCCAGTCTTCGTACATGCGCGAGTGAACGAAATATTGGTCACGAGCTGCCAGTTCGCCCGTGAGCAACGTGTTGAGATAATCGATTACTTCGGGGTGGCCTTGCATCGCACCGGACTCCTGCTTCAAAGCCGATAGTTTGAACCAAGCGCCGCGCGAGGTCACTGAGAAAAACGCAATAAACCGACGAAAAGTGGCGAAACTACGCCGTTAAGAAGCGAAAAACCGCCCAAATGAGGGCGGTTCTGTTTCTCACTTCGACTCAGCCCAGTTTTATACCCAGAGCGCTGGCAATGCCTTCCCCGTAGGCCGGGTCAGCCTTGTAGAAATGCTGCAACTGACGCTGCACGATGTCACTGGAAACACCCCCCATCGCGCCGGCAATGTTACTGATCAGCAGCGCTTTTTGATCAGCGCTCATCAGGTTGAACAACTTGCCCGCCTGACTGTAATAATCGCCATCCACACGATGATCATGACGACCTGCGGCACCGCTCAAAGCCAGCGCAGGTTCTGCATAGCGTGGATCTTCTTTCGGTGCATCCGAATAGCTGTTTGGCTCATAGTTCGGAGCCGCCCCGCCATTGGTACCGAAGGCCATCGCCCCGTCGCGCTGGTAGCTATGCACTGGGTTCTTCGGTGCATTGATCGGCAATTGCTGGTGATTGGTACCTACGCGATAACGATGTGCATCAGCGTACGCAAACACGCGTCCTTGTAACATGCGGTCCGGTGACAAACCAACACCGGGCACCATGTTGCTGGGACCAAACGCTGCTTGCTCAACCTCGGCAAAGTAGTTGAGCGGGTTACGGTTCAGCTCCAGTTCACCGACTTCAATCAGCGGATATTCTTTCTGCGACCAGGTCTTGGTCACATCGAACGGGTTCTCGTGGTGGTTCGCAGCCTGGGCTTCGCTCATCAGTTGAATGCAAACCTGCCACTTGGGGAAGTCGCCCCTCTCGATGGCAGTGAACAGATCGCGCTGGGCGTAATCGGGATCAGTACCCGCAATGCGCGAGGCCTCGGCTGGCGTGAGGTTCTTGATGCCCTGCAGGGTCTTGTAGTGCCACTTCACCCAATGACGCTCACCTGCAGCGCTGATCAGGCTGTACGTATGGCTACCAAAACCGTGCATGTGACGATAGCCGTCCGGGATGCCTCGATCCGAGAACAGGATAGTGATCTGGTGCAGCGCCTCAGGCGAGTGCGACCAGAAATCCCACATCATTTGCGGACTTTTCAGGTTGGTTTGCGGAAGACGTTTCTGGGTGTGGATGAAGTCAGGAAATTTCAGCGGGTCACGGATAAAGAACACTGGCGTGTTGTTACCCACGATGTCCCAGTTACCTTCCTCGGTATAAAACTTGATTGCAAAGCCACGCGGGTCACGTTCGGTATCAGCCGAACCACGCTCACCACCTACAGTGGAGAAACGCAGAAAAATCGGGGTCTGCTTGCCGATCGTATCGAACAGCTTGGCGCTGCTGTATCGGCTGATATCACGGGTAACGGTGAACGTGCCATGAGCACCCGATCCTTTGGCGTGTACACGACGCTCCGGGATATTCTCGCGGTTGAAATGAGCAAGCTTTTCGATCAGGTGGAAATCGTCGAGCAGTAAAGGACCACGCGGGCCTGCCGAGCGGGAATTCTGGTTGTCGGCGACTGGGGCACCGCTGGCAGTCGTAAGGGTCTTCTGGCTCATGTAAGTCTTCCTCTGGCGTGTATAGCCGGTTAATTGGCTTGAGAGGAAGTATTGTGGAAAACTATTGCAGCGTCGAATTCATTAAGCCATGACTATCGATAGGTTTTCTTAATCCCAAACAACAAAAAACCGGGCGCAAGGCCCGGTCTCTTGTTCAAACTGATGTCTTATTCAGCGGCTTCTACAGAGCCACCGACAGGACGATCAACCAACTCGACGTACGCCATTGGCGCGTTGTCGCCAGCGCGGAAACCGCACTTGAGGATACGCAGGTAGCCGCCCTGACGGGTTGCATAGCGCTTGCCCAGATCGTTGAACAGCTTGCCGACGATTTCTTTCGAACGAGTACGGTCGAAAGCCAGACGACGGTTAGCAACGCTGTCTTCCTTGGCCAGGGTGATCAGCGGCTCGGCAACGCGACGCAGTTCCTTGGCTTTCGGCAGGGTAGTTTTGATCAGCTCGTGCTCGAACAGCGACACCGCCATGTTTTGAAACATGGCTTTGCGGTGAGAGCTGGTACGGCTCAGGTGACGTCCACTTTTACGATGACGCATGGTTCATTCCTTACCAAACTCGCGTTCGGTGATTACGACGATCAGGCCGTAGCCTTGTCGTCCTTCTTAAGACTTGCCGGCGGCCAGTTGTCGAGGCGCATGCCGAGGGAGAGACCACGAGAAGCCAGAACGTCCTTGATCTCGGTCAAGGATTTCTTGCCCAGGTTCGGAGTCTTCAACAGCTCTACTTCGGTGCGCTGAATCAGATCGCCGATGTAATAGATGTTCTCCGCCTTAAGGCAGTTGGCCGAACGCACGGTCAGTTCCAAATCGTCAACCGGACGAAGCAGGATCGGATCGATCTCGTCTTCCTGTTCGATTACCACTGGTTCGCTGTCGCCTTTGAGGTCCACGAACGCAGCCAACTGCTGTTGCAGGATGGTTGCAGCGCGACGGATAGCCTCTTCAGGGTCCAGAGTACCGTTGGTTTCCAGATCAATAACCAGCTTGTCCAGGTTAGTACGCTGCTCGACACGGGCGTTTTCCACCACGTATGCGATACGGCGAACCGGGCTGAACGAAGAGTCAAGCTGCAAGCGACCAATGCTGCGGCTTTCGTCTTCATCGCTTTGACGCGAGTCTGCCGGCTCATAACCACGACCACGAGCTACGGTGAGCTTCATGTTCAAGACGCCGTTAGACGCCAGGTTAGCGATTACGTGATCGGGGTTAACGATCTCGACATCATGATCCAGCTGAATATCGGCAGCGGTAACCACCCCCGAACCCTTCTTCGACAAGGTCAGCGTAACTTCGTCTCGACCGTGCAGCTTGATAGCCAGACCTTTAAGGTTCAACAGGATTTCAATGACGTCTTCCTGTACACCTTCGATGGCGCTGTACTCATGGAGTACACCGTCAATCTCGGCCTCGACTACTGCACAGCCGGGCATGGAGGACAACAAAATGCGGCGAAGCGCGTTGCCCAGGGTATGGCCGAAACCACGCTCGAGAGGCTCGAGAGTGATCTTGGCGCGGGTTGGACTGACAACCTGCACATCAATATGGCGGGGTGTCAGGAACTCATTTACCGAAATCTGCATGGATGCACCTATTTTCTAGCCCTTACTTGGAGTAGAGCTCGACAATCAGGCTTTCGTTGATGTCGGCGGATAGATCACTGCGAGCTGGAACGTTCTTGAAAACGCCCGATTTCTTCTCAGTGTCTACTTCTACCCATTCTACGCGGCCACGTTGGGCACACAGATCGAGAGCCTGGACAATACGCAGCTGATTCTTAGCTTTTTCGCGGATAGCAACAACGTCGCCAGCACGAACCTGATAAGAAGGAACGTTAACGGTTTTGCCGTTTACGCTGACCGACTTGTGCGAAACCAATTGACGGGATTCGGCACGCGTCGAGCCGAAGCCCATGCGGTATACAACGTTGTCCAGACGGCATTCGAGCAGTTGCAGCAGGTTCTCGCCTGTTGCACCTTTCTTGCCGGCGGCTTCTTTGTAGTAGCCGCTGAACTGACGCTCGAGAACGCCGTAGATACGACGGACTTTTTGCTTTTCACGCAGCTGAGTACCGTAATCGGACTGGCGACCGCGGCGTTGGCCGTGGATACCTGGAGCTGCTTCGATGTTGCACTTGGATTCGATAGCGCGAACGCCGCTCTTCAGAAAGAGATCGGTGCCTTCACGACGAGCAAGTTTGCATTTTGGACCAATGTAACGAGCCATTTCTTACAGTCTCCTGGATTACACGCGGCGCTTCTTCGGCGGACGGCACCCGTTGTGCGGGATTGGCGTCACGTCGGTGATGCTGGCGATCTTATAGCCACAGCCGTTCAATGCACGGACAGCGGATTCACGACCTGGGCCTGGACCCTTGACATTGACGTCGAGGTTCTTCAGACCGTACTCCAGCGCAGCTTGACCAGCACGTTCAGCAGCTACTTGAGCAGCGAACGGAGTGGACTTGCGCGAACCACGGAAACCCGAACCGCCGGAGGTAGCCCACGAAAGAGCGTTACCTTGACGATCGGTAATGGTGACGATTGTGTTGTTAAACGACGCGTGGATGTGGGCGATGCCATCAACCACTGTCTTTTTAACTTTTTTACGAGGACGAGCAGCAGGTTTTGCCATGACTAAATTCCTGTCGTTGCGCTGGTGCGATTACTTGCGGATCGGCTTACGCGGACCTTTGCGAGTACGCGCGTTGGTCTTGGTACGCTGACCGCGTACTGGAAGACCACGACGATGACGCAGACCGCGGTAGCAGCCCAGGTCCATCAAGCGCTTGATTTTCATGTTGATTTCGCGACGCAGGTCACCTTCAGTGGTGAACTTCGCCACTTCGCCACGCAGCTGTTCAATCTGCTCGTCGCTCAGATCTTTGATTTTCACCGCCGGGTTTACACCGGTGGTTGCACAAATTTTCTGTGCAGTGGTGCGACCAACACCATAGATGTAGGTCAGCGAGATAACAGTATGCTTGTTATCTGGAATGTTAACGCCTGCAATACGGGCCATTCAGTGGGACTCCAATTGACAGCTACCTACGCCCCGGAAGCCAAGAAATAGGGCGCGAGATAATATCGCTGTAGTAACAAATAATCAACCCAGCAGCGCACTAGCTGCTGGGCTTAAGCACAAATCACAATCAGCCTTGGCGCTGCTTATGACGTGGTTCCGCGCTGCAAATTACTCGAACCACACCTTCGCGGCGAATAATCTTGCAGTTACGGCACAGCTTTTTCACCGATGCACGAACTTTCATCACCAACTCCTCGAACCTTAGGGGTGCTTCAGCGCAGCATACCGCCGCTGCCACCGTAGCCCTTCAGGTTGGCTTTCTTCATCAGGGATTCATACTGGTGCGAAACGAGGTGAGATTGCACTTGCGACATAAAGTCCATCACAACCACGACCACGATCAGCAACGAGGTCCCGCCAAGGTAGAACGGTACGTTTGCCGCAACCACCAGAAACTGGGGAAGCAGGCACACGGCCGTCATATATAGAGCACCGAACATGGTCAAGCGAGTCAAAACGCCATCAATATAGCGCGCCGACTGCTCGCCTGGACGAATACCCGGAATAAAGGCACCGGACTTCTTCAGGTTTTCCGCTACGTCTTTCGGATTGAACATCAACGCCGTATAGAAGAAGCAGAAGAAAATAATCCCTGCACTAAACAGCAGAATATTCAACGGCTGACCAGGAGCGATCGACTGCGAGATGTCCTGCAACCAGCCCAGACCTTCAGACTGACCAAACCAGGAACCCAACGAAGCCGGAAACAGCAAAATGCTGCTCGCGAAGATGGCTGGAATAACGCCAGCCATGTTCACTTTCAGCGGCAAGTGGCTTGTCTGTGCAGCGAAGACCTTGCGGCCCTGCTGACGCTTGGCGTAGTGAACAGCAATACGACGCTGACCACGCTCAATAAACACCACGAAACCGATGATCGCTACCGCCAGCAAACCGATAGCAACCAGAGCGAAGATGTTGATATCACCCTGACGCGCAGACTCGAAAGACTGCCCAATTGCTCTCGGAAGACCAGCGACGATACCTGCGAAGATCAACATCGAGATACCGTTGCCGACACCGCGCTCGGTAATCTGCTCGCCCAGCCACATCATGAACATCGCACCTGCCACGAAGGTAGTTACGGCCACAAAGTGGAAACCCAGGTCCCCAGAAAACGCGACGCCCTGACTCGCCAGGCCAACGGACATGCCGATAGCTTGAACAAGAGCCAGGACAACAGTGCCATAGCGGGTGTACTGGCTTATCTTGCGACGGCCAGCTTCACCTTCCTTCTTCAACTGCTCCAGTTGCGGGCTGACGGCGGTCATCAACTGCATGATGATCGATGCCGAAATGTACGGCATGATCCCCAATGCAAAGATGCTCATCCGTTCCAGCGCGCCACCGGAAAACATGTTGAACAAGCTAAGAATGGTCCCCTCATTCTGTCGAAACAGTTCTGCGAGTCGGTCAGGGTTAATACCTGGAACCGGGATGTGTGCGCCTATTCGGTAGACGATAATCGCCAGGAACAGAAAACGCAGACGAGCCCAGAGTTCAGACATACCGCCTTTGCCGAGCGCAGAGAGAGCACCTTGCTTAGCCATTTATTCCTCGAACTTGCCGCCAGCTGCTTCGATAGCCGCACGCGCACCTTTGGTGGCGGCGATACCCTTGATAGTGACAGCGCGAGTAACTTCGCCCGACAGCATGATTTTCACACGCTGAACGTTCTGGTTAATCACGTTGGCATCTTTCAGGGACTGCACAGTTACGATGTCGCCTTCCACTTTAGCCAGCTCGGACAGACGCACTTCTGCGCGGTCCATGGCTTTCAGGGAAACGAAACCGAATTTTGGCAGGCGACGATGCAGCGGCTGTTGGCCGCCCTCAAAGCCCGGAGCAATAGTGCCACCGGAGCGGGAGCTTTGACCTTTGTGGCCACGGCCACCGGTCTTGCCCAAACCGCTACCGATACCACGGCCCGGACGATGCTTTTCGCGACGGGAACCCGGCGCTGGACTCAGATCATTGAGTTTCATCGATTAACCCTCGACTCGCAGCATGTAGTAAGCCTTGTTGATCATCCCGCGATTTTCGGGAGTATCCAGGACTTCTACAGTGTGACCGATGCGACGCAGACCCAAACCCTTAATGCACAATCTGTGATTAGGGATGCGGCCGGTCATGCTTTTGATCAGCGTTACTTTAACGGTAGCCATGATCAGATGATCTCCTCAACACGCTTGCCACGTTTGGCAGCGATCGACTCAGGAGACTGCATGCCCTTCAAACCCTTGAAAGTGGCGTGAACCACGTTTACCGGGTTAGTCGAACCGTAGCACTTGGCCAATACGTTCTGGACACCAGCAACTTCCAGCACTGCGCGCATAGCGCCGCCAGCGATGATACCGGTACCTTCAGAAGCAGGCTGCATGTACACCTTCGAGGCGCCATGAGCAGACTTCATTGCGTACTGCAGGGTAGTGCCGTTCAGATCAACCTGAATCATGTTGCGACGAGCAGCTTCCATCGCCTTCTGGATAGCAGCAGGCACTTCACGTGACTTGCCACGGCCGAAGCCAACGCGCCCTTTACCATCACCCACTACGGTCAACGCAGTGAAAGTGAAGATACGGCCGCCTTTTACGGTTTTGGCCACGCGGTTAACTTGAACCAGCTTCTCGATGTAGCCTTCGTCGCGTTTTTGGTCGTGATTTGACATAACTTAGAACTCCAGCCCGCCTTCACGAGCAGCATCAGCCAGCGCTTTGACACGGCCGTGGTACTTGAAGCCAGAACGGTCGAAAGCGACTTGCGATACACCCGCGGCTTTCGCGCGCTCGGCAACCAGCTTGCCAACCTTAGTGGCCGCGTCGATGTTGCCAGTGGCACCATCACGCAGTTCTTTGTCCAAAGTCGAGGCGCTTGCCAGGACTTTGCTGCCGTCGGCCGAGATGACCTGGGCATAAATGTGCTGCGAAGAGCGGTGCACGCAGAGACGCACGACTTCTAGCTCGTGCATTTTCAGGCGTGCTTTGCGAGCGCGACGCAGTCGGGTAACTTTTTTGACGGTCATTTGCTATGCCCTACTTCTTCTTGGCTTCTTTACGGCGGACGACTTCGTCTGCGTAACGCACACCTTTGCCTTTGTAAGGCTCAGGACGGCGGAAGTCGCGGATCTCAGCGGCCACTTGACCAACCAACTGCTTATCGATACCGCGAATCAGGATATCGGTCTGGCTGGGGGTCTCAGCGGTGATGCCATTCGGCAATTCGTAGTCCACTGGGTGCGAGAAGCCAAGTGCAAGGTTCAGTACCGTGCCTTTTGCTTGCGCCTTGTAACCAACACCGACCAGCTGGAGCTTGCGCTCGAAGCCTTGGCTCACGCCTTGGACCATGTTGTTTACCAGTGCACGAGTGGTGCCTGCCATTGCGCGGGTTTGTTGATCGCCATTGCGAGCAGCGAAACGCAGCTCACCAGCTTCTTCAACAATCTCAACGGACGAATGGATGTTCAGTTCTAGAGTGCCCTTGGCACCCTTCACCGAAAGCAGCTGGCCGACGAGTTTGACTTCGACGCCGGATGGCAGCTTAACGGGGTTCTTAGCGACGCGTGACATGCTTATCCCCCCTTAGAACACAGTGCAAAGCACTTCGCCACCGACACCGGCAGCGCGCGCAGCACGATCCGTCATCACACCTTTACTGGTGGAGACGATAGACACACCAAGACCGCCACGAACTTTCGGCAGATCATCGGAGGACTTGTACTGACGCAAGCCTGGGCGGCTGACGCGCTTAACCTCTTCGATGACCGGACGGCCTTCGAAGTACTTAAGCTCGATGGACAGCAAGGATTTAACTTCGCTGCTGATCTGATAACCCGCAATGTAGCCTTCGTCCTTCAGGACTTTTGCTACAGCAACCTTCAACGTGGAAGATGGCATGCTTACGACGGGCTTTTCAGCCATCTGGGCATTACGGATACGAGTTAGCATGTCCGCTAACGGGTCCTGCATACTCATGGGCTAGACGCTCCTAAAACAAAATAATTAGCCTTGCGGCTACAGCTTGATCGCAGAGAACTTCCGGGCAAGTAAAAACACGGGCTCAGGCGAGCCGGCAATTCTAGTCCTACGCCGGAAATGAATCAAGCCCCAAAAGGGGCTTGATTCAAATTCAGGCGCCATCCCGACCGGTGACTTGCGTAGCCGGCGGGAGGACGCGAGAGGTGCCGCCTTACCAGCTGGCTTTAACCAGACCTGGAACGTCGCCACGCATAGCTGCTTCACGCAGCTTGTTACGGCCAAGGCCGAACTTGCGGTAAACGCCGTGCGGACGACCAGTGATGCGGCAACGGTTACGCATGCGCGCAGCGCTTGCGTCACGTGGTTGCTTCTGCAGGGCTACGGTCGCTTCCCAACGTGCTTCTGGACTTGCGTTCAGATCAACGATGATAGCTTTCAGCTCTGCACGCTTCTTGGCGTACTTGGCAACGGTGAGCTGACGCTTCAGCTCACGGTTTTTCATGCTCTTCTTGGCCATTTTCCTACTCCAATCAGTTGCGGAACGGGAATTTGAAAGCACGCAGCAATGCGCGGCCTTCATCATCGTTCTTGGCAGTGGTGGTCAGGGTAATGTCCAGACCGCGGAGAGCATCGATCTTGTCGTAGTCGATTTCCGGGAAAATGATCTGCTCTTTTACGCCCATGCTGTAGTTACCACGACCATCGAAGGACTTGGCATTCAGGCCGCGGAAGTCGCGAACCCGAGGCAGGGAGATCGACAGCAGACGATCCAGGAATTCATACATACGATCGCGGCGCAGAGTCACTTTGACGCCGATCGGCCAACCTTCGCGGACTTTAAAGCCAGCGATGGATTTCCGAGCGTAAGTCACAACGACTTTTTGACCGGTGATCTTTTCCAGGTCAGCAACAGCGTGCTCGATGACTTTTTTGTCGCCGATCGCTTCGCCCAGACCCATGTTCAGGGTGATTTTGGTAACGCGCGGAACTTCCATCACGTTCGAAAGCTTAAGTTCTTCCTTAAGTTTCGGAGCGATTTCCTTCCGGTAAATCTCTTTTAGTCGTGCCATGGTCTTCTACCTAGCAGTGTTCAAGCATCAACCGCTTTTTGGGTCGACTTGAAGACACGAATTTTCTTGCCGTCTTCAACTTTGAAACCAACGCGGTCAGCCTTGTTGGTTGCGCCGTTGAAAATGGCGACGTTGGAAGCGTGCAGTGGCGCTTCTTTCTCGACGATACCGCCCTGTACGCCCGACATCGGGTTTGGCTTGGTATGACGCTTCACCAGGTTGATCCCACCAACGACCAGACGGTCGTCAGCGAGAACCTTGAGCACCTTACCGCGCTTACCTTTGTCTTTGCCGGCGATCACGATGATCTCGTCGTCACGACGAATCTTTTGCATGTCGGATCTCCTTAAAGCACTTCAGGGGCGAGCGAGACGATCTTCATGAACTTCTCAGTACGAAGTTCACGGGTCACTGGCCCAAAGATACGGGTACCGATCGGCTCTTGCTTGTTGTTCAACAGAACAGCAGCATTGCCGTCAAAGCGGATGATGGAGCCGTCTGCACGACGAACACCGTGGCGAGTGCGGACTACAACTGCAGTCATCACTTGGCCTTTTTTCACCTTACCGCGCGGAATTGCTTCCTTGACGGTCACTTTGATGATGTCACCGATACCAGCGTAACGACGATGGGAGCCACCCAGCACCTTGATGCACATAACGCGGCGTGCGCCGCTGTTATCGGCCACATCGAGCATGGATTGAGTCTGAATCATATAATTTCTCCGACCCCTAGCCCTTAGACTTCCACAGCGCGTTCGAGGATATCAACCAACGCCCAAGACTTGGTCTTGGCTACCGGACGAGTTTCACGAATCGTGACCTTGTCGCCGATATGGCACTGGTTGGTTTCGTCGTGCGCGTGCAGCTTAGTCGAACGCTTAACGTATTTACCGTAGATCGGGTGCTTTACGCGACGCTCGATCAGAACGGTGATGGTCTTGTCCATCTTGTCGCTGACAACACGGCCAGTCAGCGTACGGACAGTTTTTTCGGCTTCAGCCATGATTACTTACCTGCCTGCTGGTTGAGCACAGTTTTCACGCGAGCGATGTCACGCTTAACTTGCGAGAGCAGATGAGACTGCCCCAACTGGCCAGTTGCTTTCTGCATACGCAGATTGAACTGGTCGCGCAGCAGGCCGAGCAGTTGCTCGTTCAGCTGCTGTGCTGATTTTTCACGAAGTTCATTCGCTTTCATCACATCACCGTCCGCTTAACAAAGGAGGTGGCGAGCGGCAGCTTTGCAGCAGCCAGGGCGAAAGCCTCACGCGCCAGCTCTTCAGTAACACCCTCGATTTCATACAGGACTTTGCCTGGCTGAATCTGGGCAACCCAGTACTCCACGTTACCCTTACCTTTACCCATCCGAACTTCGAGTGGCTTTTTGGTTACAGGCTTGTCCGGGAACACACGGATCCAGATCTTGCCGCCACGTTTAACGTGACGGGTCAGAGCACGACGCGCTGACTCGATCTGACGAGCGGTGAGACGACCACGAGCAACAGACTTCAGCGCGAACTCGCCGAAGCTGACTTTGCTACCGCGCAGTGCCAGACCACGGTTGTGGCCGGTCATCTGCTTGCGGAACTTCGTACGCTTTGGTTGCAACATTTGGCGTACCCCTTACTTAGCAGCTTTTTTACGAGGCGCTGGTGCTTGTGGTTTCAGTTCTTCTTGGCGACCACCAATTACTTCGCCTTTGAAGATCCAAACCTTTACACCGATCACACCGTAAGTGGTGTGAGCTTCGTAGTTGGCATAGTCGATGTCGGCACGCAGGGTGTGCAGTGGCACACGACCTTCGCGATACCATTCAGTACGTGCGATTTCAGCACCGCCGAGACGACCGCTCACTTGGATTTTGATGCCTTTGGCACCAATGCGCATGGCGTTCTGAACAGCGCGCTTCATAGCGCGACGGAACATTACGCGACGCTCCAGCTGCTGAGCTACGCTCTGCGCAACCAGCATACCGTCGAGCTCCGGCTTACGGATCTCTTCGATATTGATGTGCACAGGCACACCCATTTGCTTGGTCAGGTCCTGACGCAGTTTCTCAACATCTTCACCTTTCTTCCCGATAACGATACCTGGACGAGCGGTGTGGATGGTGATACGTGCTGTCTGAGCCGGACGATGGATATCGATACGGCTGACGGACGCGCTTTTTAATTTGTCTTGGAGGTACTCACGCACTTTCAGATCAGCGAACAAATAGTCCGCATAAGTCCGACCGTCTGCGTACCAGACGGAGGTGTGCTCCTTGACGATTCCCAGGCGAATGCCAATGGGATGTACTTTCTGACCCATCTCTTCGACTCCGTTACTTGTCAGCAACCTTGACAGTGATATGGCAAGACCGCTTGACGATGCGATCAGCACGGCCTTTAGCACGTGGCATGATGCGCTTCAGCGAACGCCCTTCGTTGACGAAAACGGTGGAGACCTTAAGGTCATCAACGTCTGCGCCTTCGTTATGCTCGGCGTTGGCTACAGCCGACTCCAGCACTTTCTTCAGGATCTCGGCGGCTTTCTTACTGCTGAAAGCCAACAGGTTGAGCGCTTCGCCCACCTTCTTCCCGCGGATCTGGTCGGCGACCAAGCGGGCTTTCTGGGCGGAGATTCGAGCGCCCGACAACTTAGCGGCTACTTCCATCGTTCCTTACCCCTTAACGCTTGGCTTTCTTGTCTGCCACGTGCCCACGATATGTGCGGGTACCGGCAAACTCGCCTAGTTTATGGCCGACCATGTCTTCGTTCACGAGAACTGGGACATGTTGACGACCGTTATGCACTGCAATGGTCAGACCGACCATTTGTGGCAGGATCATCGAACGACGCGACCAGGTTTTAACTGGTTTGCGATCGTTCTTTTCCGCCGCCACTTCGATCTTCTTCAGTAGGTGAAGATCAATAAAAGGACCTTTTTTCAGAGAACGTGGCACTGTCGTATCCCTCTATTTACTTGCGACGACGGACGATCATTTTGTCGGTACGCTTATTACCACGAGTCTTCGCGCCCTTAGTCGGGAAGCCCCACGGCGATACCGGATGACGACCACCAGAGGTACGACCTTCACCACCACCATGTGGGTGGTCAACCGGGTTCATGGCAACACCACGAACGGTTGGGCGAACGCCACGCCAGCGTTTGGCACCCGCTTTACCCAGCGAACGAAGGCTGTGCTCGGAGTTCGAGACTTCACCCAGCGTTGCACGGCACTCAGACAGTACTTTACGCATTTCACCGGAGCGAAGACGCAGGGTAACGTACACGCCTTCACGAGCGATCAGCTGTGCCGAGGCACCAGCGGAACGAGCGATCTGTGCGCCTTTACCTGGCTTCAGTTCGATGCCATGTACGGTGCTACCAACTGGAATGTTGCGCAGTTGAAGAGCGTTGCCCGGCTTGATTGGTGCCAGAGCACCTGCAATCAGCTGGTCGCCAGCACTCACGCCTTTAGGGGCGATGATGTAGCGGCGCTCGCCGTCTGCGTAAAGCAGCAGAGCAATGTGAGCAGTACGGTTTGGATCGTATTCGATACGCTCGACGGTGGCAGCGATGCCATCCTTGTCGTTGCGACGGAAGTCGACCAGACGATAATGCTGCTTATGGCCACCACCGATATGACGGGTGGTAATACGACCATTGTTGTTACGACCACCAGACTTCGATTTTTTCTCGAGCAGCGGTGCGTGAGGAGCGCCTTTATGCAGCTCCTGGTTGACCACCTTGACCACAAAACGGCGGCCAGGGGAAGTCGGTTTGCATTTAACGATTGCCATGATGCACCCCTTCCTTACTCAGCACTGCTGCTGAAATCGAGATCTTGGCCTGGCTGAAGGGAGATAACTGCCTTCTTCCAGTCATTACGCTTGCCCAGACCGCGAGCAGTGCGCTTGCTCTTACCCAGAACATTCAGGGTAGTAACACGCTCTACTTTCACGCTGAACAGGCTTTCGACGGCCTTCTTGATTTCCAGCTTGGTTGCGTCAGTAGCAACCTTGAAAACGAACTGACCTTTTTTGTCTGCAAGAACCGTAGCCTTCTCGGAAACGTGCGGGCCAAGCAGAACTTTAAATACGCGTTCCTGGTTCATCCCAGCAGCTCCTCGAATTTCTTCACGGCCGACACAGTGATCAACACTTTGTCGTATGCGATCAGACTAACTGGATCGGAACCTTGAACGTCACGTACATCAACGTGCGGCAGGTTACGAGCAGCCAGGTACAGATTCTGGTCAACAGCGTCAGACACGATCAGGACGTCAGTCAGGCCCATGCCAGTCAGCTTGTTCAGCAAATCTTTGGTTTTCGGTGCTTCAACAGCGAAGTCCTGAACCACGACCAAACGATCAGTACGAACCAGTTCAGCAAGGATGGAGCGCAGAGCAGCGCGATACATCTTCTTGTTGAGCTTCTGAGTGTGATCCTGAGGACGAGCTGCGAAAGTGGTACCGCCGCCACGCCAGATTGGGCTACGGATAGTACCGGCACGAGCACGGCCAGTACCTTTCTGACGCCAAGGGCGCTTACCGCCACCACGAACGTCGGAACGGGTCTTTTGCTGCTTGCTACCCTGACGACCGCCAGCCATGTAGGCCACGACTGCCTGGTGAACCAGCGTCTCGTTGAATTCGCCGCCAAATGTCAGTTCGGAAACTTCGATTGCCTGAGCGTCATTTACATTTAATTGCATGTCAGCTTCCCCTTAACCGCGAGCCTTGGCTGCCGGACGTACAACCAGGTTGCCGCCAGTAGCGCCAGGAACAGCACCCTTGACCAACAACAGATTGCGTTCAGCGTCCACGCGCACTACTTCCAGGGACTGCACGGTCACGCGCTCAGCGCCCATATGACCGGACATTTTTTTGCCCTTGAATACACGACCAGGAGTCTGGCACTGGCCGATAGAGCCTGGGACGCGGTGGGAGACGGAGTTACCGTGGGTATTGTCTTGACCACGGAAATTCCAACGCTTGATCGTACCCTGGAAGCCTTTACCCTTGGACTGACCGGTTACATCAACCAGTTGACCAGCGGCGAAGATTTCAGCGTTGATCTGATCGCCAGCCTGGTAGTCGCCTTCTTCAAGACGGAATTCCATGACAGTACGACCGGCGGCAACGTTCGCCTTGGCGAAGTGGCCAGCCTGAGCGGCTGTAACACGCGAAGCGCGACGCTCGCCGACAGTGACTTGCACTGCACGATAGCCATCGGTTTCTTCGGTTTTGAACTGAGTGACGCGATTCGGCTCGATCTCAATGACCGTGACCGGAATGGAGACACCTTCTTCGGTGAAAATACGGGTCATACCGCATTTACGACCGACTACACCAATAGTCATGTTGTAAACCTCATGAGTGTACGGGGCTTTCACCCGCTATGGCCGCCCATTTCAGAGCGTTACACGACTAAGACCCAAGTCTTAGCCGAGGCTGATCTGAACTTCCACACCGGCCGCAAGATCAAGCTTCATAAGCGCATCAACGGTTTTTTCCGTTGGCTGAACAATGTCCAGAACACGCTTGTGAGTACGGATCTCATACTGGTCGCGCGCGTCTTTGTTGACGTGCGGAGAAACCAGAACGGTGAACCGCTCTTTACGAGTCGGCAGTGGAATCGGACCACGCACCTGTGCACCAGTACGTTTCGCGGTTTCCACGATTTCCTGGGTTGATTGGTCGATCAGGCGATGGTCAAAAGCCTTCAACCTGATACGGATTTGCTGGTTTTGCATTGGATTCAGACTCCAGATTGCTGTTCCCACCGAGCGCAATACGCCCGTTAAAAGGAGGCGCAATTCTATAGACGACCTCACTAGGTGTCAACCCAATAAAAAAGCCCCCGCGTTGCGGGGGCTCTTTTTGGGAATCAACGCTTACGCGATGATTTTGGCCACGACGCCAGCGCCGACGGTACGACCGCCTTCACGGATTGCGAAACGCAGACCATCTTCCATTGCGATTGGCTTGATCAGGGTAACGGAAACTTTAACGTTATCACCTGGCATAACCATTTCTACGCCTTCCGGCAGTTCGCAGCTACCAGTTACGTCGGTAGTACGGAAGTAGAACTGTGGACGGTAGCCTTTGAAGAACGGAGTGTGACGACCGCCTTCTTCTTTGCTCAGAACGTAGATTTCAGCTTCGAACTGAGTGTGCGGCTTGACGGTACCTGGCTTGACCAGAACCTGACCACGCTCAACGTCGTCACGCTTGGTACCACGCAGCAGAACGCCGCAGTTCTCGCCAGCACGACCTTCGTCGAGCAACTTACGGAACATTTCAACACCGGTGCAGGTGGTGACGGTAGTGTCACGCAGACCAACGATTTCCAGTGGATCCTGAACCTTGACGATACCGCGCTCAATACGACCAGTCACAACAGTACCGCGACCGGAGATCGAGAACACGTCTTCGATTGGCATCAGGAACGGCTTGTCGGTCAGACGAACTGGTTCTGGAATGTAGGAGTCCAGTGTTTCAACCAGTTTACGAACGGCAGTGGTGCCCATTTCGTTGTCGTCTTTACCTTCCAGAGCCATACGAGCAGAACCGATGATGATCGGAGTGTCGTCGCCTGGGAAGTCGTAAGTGCTCAGCAGATCGCGCACTTCCATCTCAACCAGTTCCAGCAGCTCAGCGTCGTCTACCAGGTCAGCCTTGTTCAGGAAAACCACGATGTACGGAACGCCAACCTGACGGGACAGCAGGATGTGCTCACGGGTTTGTGGCATCGGACCATCAGCGGCCGAACAAACCAGAATAGCGCCGTCCATCTGGGCAGCACCGGTGATCATGTTCTTCACGTAGTCAGCGTGACCTGGGCAGTCAACGTGAGCGTAGTGACGGATCAACGATTTGTATTCGACGTGCGCGGTATTGATGGTAATACCACGAGCTTTCTCTTCAGGTGCGCTGTCGATCTTGTCGAATTCAACAGCAGCCGAACCGAAAACTTCGGAGCAGACGCGAGTCAGAGCAGCGGTCAGCGTGGTTTTACCGTGGTCAACGTGACCAATGGTGCCAACGTTGACGTGCGGGAGGGAACGATCAAATTTTTCTTTAGCCACGACAAATAACTCCTAGCCTAAAGGCGCTGAATCAGCCTTGTTTTTTGGTTACAGTTTCGACGATGTGCGACGGAGCTGTATTGTATTTTTTGAATTCCATAGAGTAGCTTGCGCGACCCTGAGACATGGAGCGAACGTCGGTCGCATAACCGAACATCTCACCCAACGGAACCTCGGCACGAATTACTTTGCCGGAAACCGTATCTTCCATACCCAAGATCATGCCGCGACGGCGGTTAAGGTCGCCCATCACGTCACCCATATAGTCTTCAGGCGTAACAACCTCTACCGCCATGATCGGCTCAAGCAACTCACCACCGCCCTTCTGGGCCAGTTGCTTGGTCGCCATGGAAGCAGCCACCTTAAACGCCATCTCGTTCGAGTCGACGTCATGGTAGGAACCATCAAACACGGTAGCCTTCAGGCCGATCAGCGGATAGCCGGCAACAACGCCGTTCTTCATCTGCTCTTCGATACCCTTCTGGATAGCCGGGATGTATTCCTTGGGAACAACACCACCTACCACTTCGTTTACGAATTGCAGACCTTCCTGACCTTCGTCAGCAGGTGCAAAACGGATCCAGCAGTGACCGAACTGGCCACGACCGCCGGATTGACGAACGAACTTGCCTTCGATTTCACAATTCTTCGTGATGCGCTCACGATAGGAAACCTGAGGCTTGCCGATGTTGGCTTCGACGTTGAACTCACGGCGCATCCGGTCAACCAGGATGTCCAGGTGCAGCTCGCCCATGCCAGAGATGATCGTTTGACCAGTCTCTTCATCAGTCTTGACGCGGAAAGAAGGGTCTTCCTGAGCAAGCTTGCCCAGAGCGATACCCATTTTTTCCTGGTCATCCTTGGTTTTTGGCTCAACGGCAACCGAAATAACCGGCTCCGGGAAGTCCATGCGAACCAGGATGATTGGCTTGTCAGCGTTGCACAAGGTCTCACCAGTGGTGACGTCCTTCATGCCGATCAAGGCCGCGATGTCACCAGCGCGAACTTCCTTGATTTCTTCGCGGGCGTTTGCGTGCATTTGCACCATACGACCCACACGCTCTTTCTTGCCTTTCACCGAGTTGATCACGCCGTCGCCGGATGCCAACACGCCCGAGTAAACGCGGACGAAAGTCAAGGTACCCACGAATGGGTCGGTAGCGATCTTGAACGCCAAAGCCGAGAACGGCTCGTTGTCGTCTGCATGACGCTCCATCAGGACTTCTTCGTTATCAGGATCGGAACCCTTGATAGCTGGAATGTCGGTCGGAGCCGGCAGGTAGTCGATCACGGCGTCGAGAACCAGGGGAACGCCCTTGTTCTTGAAGGAAGAACCGCAAACAGCAAGAACGATCTCACCAGCGATAGTACGCTGACGCAGAGCGGCCTTGATTTCCTCGTTGGTGAGCTCTTCACCTTCGAGGTATTTGTTCATCAGCTCTTCGCTGGCTTCGGCAGCAGCCTCAACCATGTTGCTGCGCCACTCATCAGCCAGTTCCTGCAGCTCGGCAGGGATAGGCTCACGACGTGGAACCATACCCTTGTCGGCATCGTTCCAGTAAACAGCTTCCATGGACATCAGATCGATCTGACCCTGGAAGTTGTCTTCGGCACCAATGGCCAACTGGATCGGTACCGGGGTGTGACCCAGGCGCTGCTTGATCTGAGCGATTACGCGCAGAAAGTTTGCACCAGCACGGTCCATCTTGTTCACGTAAACGATACGTGGAACACCGTACTTGTTGGCCTGACGCCATACGGTTTCGGACTGCGGCTCTACGCCGGAAGTGCCACAGAACACAACGACCGCGCCGTCGAGCACACGCAGGGAACGCTCAACTTCAATGGTGAAGTCAACGTGGCCCGGGGTGTCAATAACGTTGAAACGGTATTGGTCTTTGTGTTGCTTCTCGGAACCCTGCCAGAAGGCAGTAATAGCAGCAGAAGTAATGGTAATACCACGCTCCTGCTCCTGAACCATCCAGTCCGTGGTCGCGGCGCCGTCATGCACCTCGCCCATTTTGTGGCTTTTGCCGGTGTAAAAAAGGACGCGCTCGGTGGTGGTGGTTTTACCAGCATCCACGTGAGCAACGATACCAATGTTACGGTAGCGGCCAATCGGAGTAGTACGAGCCATAAAGCCCTCGCAAAATTAGTGACGCTGAAATTAGAAGCGGTAGTGCGAGAAAGCCTTGTTGGCCTCAGCCATACGGTGCACGTCTTCACGCTTCTTGACCGCAGCACCTTTACCTTCGGCGGCGTCCAGCAGTTCGCCAGCCAAACGCAGCGCCATTGACTTCTCACCGCGCTTGCGCGCGAAGTCTACCAGCCAACGCATTGCCAGAGCATTACGACGGGACGGACGAACTTCGACAGGAACCTGGTAAGTAGCACCGCCTACACGGCGCGACTTTACTTCGACCAGCGGAGCGATGGCGTCGAGAGCTTTCTCGAAGATTTCCAGGGGGTCGCTGTTCTTGCGTTCTTTAACCTTTTCCAGCGCGCCATAAACGATACGCTCGGCAACGGCTTTCTTGCCGCTTTCCATAACGTGGTTCATGAACTTGGCCAGGATCTGGCTGCCGTATTTTGGATCGTCAAGCACTTCGCGCTTGGCTGCTACGCGTCTTCTTGGCATGGATAAGCCCTCAAACGGTCTTCAGGTTAGCTCGGGACCACCATCCTGCAAGGGATGCGCCCGACCTTACTCTTATCGACTCAGAAAAATAGAAATCTGCAATTTCACACAGAAGCCAAAAACTACTTAGGCTTCTTGGTACCGTATTTCGAGCGACCCTGGTTCCGGCCTTTAACGCCAGAAGTATCCAGAGAACCACGAACGGTGTGATAACGAACACCTGGCAAGTCTTTTACACGACCGCCACGAATCAGTACCACGCTGTGCTCTTGCAGGTTGTGACCTTCACCACCGATGTACGAGGAAACCTCGAAACCGTTGGTCAGGCGCACACGGCAGACTTTACGCAATGCCGAGTTAGGTTTTTTCGGCGTGGTGGTATACACACGAGTGCACACACCGCGACGTTGCGGGCAGTTCTGCAGCGCAGGCACGTCGGATTTCTCGACGATACGCTTACGCGGCTGACGTACCAGCTGGTTGATAGTTGCCATCTACTAGCTCCACTGTTGTCTTGCGACGCTATTGTCTTACAAGAAAAGCAAATGACAGGGCACAAGCCCCGCCAAATTTAGGGGTACAAGAGTCTAAAGAGGATCCCGCCCCCAGTCAAGACAAAGCCCCGACATCCTCAAGAGGCAAACAACACGAAAATGTGCTGTCTGCCAGATGAAAAATGCCGAGGCTTTAGTCTCAATTACCGCTGGAGTTCAACGCTTCAGTCAGAGCGGCTTCTACTTCGCTCGCGCTGACACGGGTCGGTTTGTCCATTTCACGGCGACGCTTGCGCTCGCTGTGATAAGCCAGACCGGTACCGGCCGGGATCAGACGACCCACAACCACGTTTTCCTTCAGGCCGCGCAAGTAATCGCGCTTGCCAGTCACAGCCGCCTCGGTCAGTACGCGGGTTGTCTCCTGGAAGGAGGCCGCGGAGATGAACGACTCGGTGGACAGCGATGCCTTGGTGATACCCAGCAACACGCGAGTGAACTTGGAGACAAACTTGTCTTCCGTGCTCAAACGCTCGTTTTCTACCAGTACGTGAGTCAATTCCATCTGGTCGCCCTTGATGAAACTGGAATCGCCAGACTCGGCAATTTCAACTTTGCGCAGCATCTGACGCAGAATCGTCTCGATGTGCTTGTCGTTGATCTTCACGCCTTGCAGACGGTATACGTCCTGAATCTCGTTAACGATGTACTTGGCCAGCGCACTCACACCCAACAGACGCAGGATGTCGTGTGGATCGCTAGGACCGTCGGAGATAACTTCGCCGCGGTTCACTTGCTCGCCTTCGAAGACGTTCAGGTGACGCCACTTCGGAATCAGCTCTTCGTACGGATCGCTACCGTCGTTCGGGGTAATGACCAGACGGCGCTTGCCTTTGGTTTCTTTACCGAATGCGATGGTACCGCTGACTTCTGCAAGGATCGACGCCTCTTTCGGACGACGGGCTTCGAACAGGTCGGCAACACGCGGCAGACCACCGGTAATGTCACGAGTCTTCGAAGTTTCCTGCGGAATACGAGCGATAACATCACCGATCGCGATCTGCGCACCGTCAGCCACACCGACCAGGGCGTTGGCTGGCAGGAAGTACTGAGCAGGTACGTCAGTACCTGGCAACAGCAGATCCTTGCCATCCAGACCAACCATCTTCACAGCAGGACGGATGTCCTTGCCGGCAGCCGGACGGTCTTTGGCATCAAGCACTTCAATGTTGGTCATACCGGTCAATTCGTCTGTCTGACGCTTGATCGTGATGCCTTCTTCCATGCCGACGTAGGTAACAGTACCTTTCATCTCGGTGACGATTGGGTGAGTGTGCGGATCCCACTTGGCCACGATAGAGCCAGCGTCGACCTTGTCGCCTTCCTTCACCGAAATCACTGCACCGTATGGCAGTTTGTAACGCTCACGCTCGCGACCGAAGTCATCAGCGATGGCCAGTTCACCGGAGCGGGATACCGCAACCAGGTGACCGTCAACACGCTCAACGTGCTTCAGGTTGTGAAGACGGACAGTACCGCCATTCTTCACCTGAACGCTGTCGGCTGCCGAGGTCCGGCTTGCCGCACCACCAATGTGGAACGTACGCATTGTCAGCTGGGTACCCGGCTCACCGATCGACTGTGCAGCGATTACGCCGACAGCTTCACCGATGTTAACCTGGTGACCGCGAGCCAGGTCGCGACCGTAGCACTTGGCACAGATGCCGTAGCGCGTTTCACAGCTGATTGGCGAGCGAACGATCACTTCGTCGATGCTGTTCAGCTCGATGAACTCGACCCACTTCTCGTCTACCAGTGTGCCAGCAGGAACGATGACGTCTTCTGTGCCCGGCTTGAACACGTCACGGGCGATAACCCGACCCAGTACGCGCTCACCCAGTGGCTCTACAACGTCACCGCCTTCAATGTGCGGAGTCATCAGCAGACCGTGCTCGGTACCGCAATCCACCTCGGTAACGACCAGATCCTGAGCAACGTCTACCAGACGGCGAGTCAGATAACCGGAGTTAGCGGTTTTCAGTGCGGTATCCGCAAGACCCTTACGAGCACCGTGAGTGGAGATGAAGTACTGAAGTACGCTCAAACCTTCACGGAAGTTCGCAGTGATCGGCGTTTCGATGATGGAGCCGTCAGGCTTGGCCATCAGACCACGCATACCGGCCAGCTGACGGATCTGGGCAGCAGAACCACGCGCACCGGAGTCAGCCATCATGTACATCGAGTTGAAGGATTCCTGGTCAACTTCGACGCCATGACGATCGATGACCTTCTCTTTCGAGAGGTTCGACATCATTGCCTTGGACACTTCGTCGTTGGCCTTGGACCAGAGGTCGATCACCTTGTTGTACTTCTCGCCCTGGGTTACCAGGCCGGAGGCGTACTGACTTTCGATCTCTTTAACTTCTTCGGTGGCCGCGTCGATGATGCGAGCTTTTTCATCCGGGATAACGAAGTCGTTAACGCCGATGGAAACACCCGAAATGGTCGAGTAGGCAAAACCGGTGTACATCAACTGGTCAGCGAAGATCACGGTCTCTTTCAAACCAACCACGCGGTAGCACTGGTTGATCAGCTTGGAGATCGCCTTCTTCTTCATGGGCTGGTTGACGACGTCGTAGGACAGGCCGGCCGGAACCACCTGGAACAGCAGCGCACGGCCGACAGTGGTGTCGACGATACGGGTGTTCTTGACGCTGCCACCGTCACGGTCGTTGACCGTTTCGTGGATACGAACCTTGACCTTGGCATGCAGAGCCGCTTCGCCGGCGCGGAATACGCGGTCGACTTCCTGCAGGTCCGCAAACACACGACCTTCGCCCTTGGCGTTGATCGCTTCACGAGTCATGTAATACAGACCCAGTACAACGTCCTGCGAAGGAACGATGATTGGCTCACCGTTGGCTGGCGACAGAATGTTGTTGGTCGACATCATCAGTGCACGCGCTTCGAGCTGAGCTTCCAGCGTCAAAGGTACGTGAACGGCCATCTGGTCGCCGTCGAAGTCGGCGTTGTACGCAGCACAGACCAGCGGGTGCAGCTGAATAGCCTTACCTTCAATCAGTACTGGTTCAAACGCCTGGATGCCCAGACGGTGAAGCGTTGGCGCGCGGTTCAAAAGCACCGGGTGTTCGCGAATTACTTCAGCAAGAACGTCCCAGACCTCTGGCAGCTCGCGCTCGACCATCTTCTTGGCAGCTTTGATGGTCGTGGCCAGGCCACGCATTTCCAGCTTGCCGAAGATGAACGGCTTGAACAGCTCGAGAGCCATTTTTTTCGGCAGACCGCACTGGTGCAGACGCAGGGTCGGACCTACGGTAATTACCGAACGGCCCGAGTAGTCAACGCGCTTACCGAGCAAGTTCTGACGGAAACGACCCTGCTTACCCTTGATCATGTCAGCCAGGGACTTCAGAGGACGCTTGTTGGAACCTGTGATCGCACGACCGCGACGACCGTTGTCGAGCAGCGCATCGACCGCTTCCTGCAGCATGCGCTTTTCGTTGCGCACGATGATGTCGGGAGCAGACAGATCCAGCAGACGCTTCAGACGGTTGTTACGGTTGATCACTCGACGATACAGATCGTTGAGGTCGGACGTCGCGAAACGGCCACCGTCAAGCGGAACCAGAGGACGCAGATCTGGCGGCAGAACCGGCAGAACGGTCAGCACCATCCACTCAGGGAGGTTGCCGGAACCCTGGAAGGCTTCCATCAATTTCAGACGCTTGGACAGCTTCTTGATTTTGGTTTCGGAATTGGTTTGCGGAATTTCTTCACGCAGACGGCCAATTTCGTGCTCCAGATCAATAGCATGCAGCAGTTCGCGGACAGCCTCGGCACCCATGCGGGCGTCGAAGTCATCACCGAACTCTTCGAGGGCTTCGAAGTATTGCTCGTCGTTCAGCAGCTGACCTTTTTCAAGGGTAGTCATGCCTGGATCGATAACGACATAGCTCTCGAAGTAGAGAACGCGCTCGATATCACGCAGGGTCATGTCCATCAGCAAGCCGATACGGGACGGCAGCGATTTCAGGAACCAGATGTGCGCAACCGGCGAAGCCAGCTCGATGTGAGCCATGCGCTCGCGACGAACCTTGGCCAGTGCTACTTCAACACCGCATTTTTCGCAGATGACACCGCGGTGCTTCAGGCGCTTGTACTTACCGCACAGGCACTCGTAATCTTTTACCGGGCCAAAGATCTTGGCGCAGAACAGACCGTCACGCTCAGGCTTGAACGTACGGTAGTTGATGGTTTCCGGCTTTTTAACTTCACCGAACGACCAAGAGCGGATCATCTCAGGCGATGCAAGTCCGATACGGATTGCGTCGAACTCTTCGACTTGACCCTGGTTTTTCAGCAAATTCAGTAGGTCTTTCAAGGCTTTTCCTCCTGGCGGAGCAGGGAGCAGGCAATACCGCCCTGCCCCCGATTCGCGTCACGTGTTATTCGGTTTCCAGATCGATATCGATACCGAGCGAACGGATTTCTTTGATCAACACGTTGAAAGACTCGGGCATGCCCGGCTCCATACGGTGATCGCCGTCCACGATGTTTTTGTACATCTTGGTACGACCGTTCACATCGTCCGACTTCACTGTGAGCATTTCCTGCAGAGTGTACGCCGCGCCGTATGCTTCCAGCGCCCACACTTCCATCTCCCCGAAACGCTGACCACCGAACTGTGCCTTACCACCCAGCGGCTGCTGGGTAACCAGGCTGTACGAACCAGTGGAACGCGCGTGCATCTTGTCGTCCACCAAGTGGTTCAGCTTCAGCATGTACATGTAGCCAACCGTTACAGCACGTTCAAACTTGTTGCCGGTACGACCGTCAAACAGCTGCATCTGGCCGCTTTCCGGCATATCTGCCAGCTTGAGCATTGCCTTGATTTCGCTTTCCTTGGCACCGTCGAAAACCGGGGTAGCCATCGGTACGCCGTTACGCAGGTTCTTAGCGAGGTCCAGAATCTCGTTGTCGGTGAGGTCTTCCAGAGACTCCTGACGACCGCCGATTTCGTTATAGATCTCGTTGAGGAACTTACGCAGCTCAGCAACTTTACGCTGCTCTTCAAGCATGCGGTTGATCTTCTCGCCCAGACCTTTGGCCGCGAGGCCCAAGTGAGTTTCAAGAATCTGACCAACGTTCATACGCGAAGGTACGCCCAGCGGGTTGAGGACGATATCCACCGGCGTGCCATTGGCATCGTGCGGCATGTCTTCAACCGGCATGATCACGGAGACCACACCCTTGTTACCGTGACGACCGGCCATCTTGTCGCCCGGCTGGATGCGACGACGGATTGCCAGGTAGACCTTGACGATTTTCAGAACGCCTGGAGCCAGGTCATCGCCTTGCTGCAGTTTGCGTTTCTTGTCTTCGAACTTGTCATCCAGGAGACGGCGACGATCAACGATGTAGGCCTGAGCTTTCTCAAGCTGCTCATTCAGAGCATCTTCAGCCATGCGCAGTTTGAACCACTGACCATGCTCAAGACCATCAAGCACTTCGTTGGTGATTTCCTGACCTTTCTTGAGGCCAGCACCGCCTTCGGCTATACGACCCACCAGCGCAGAGCGCAGACGTTCGAAAGTAGCGCCTTCGACAATACGGAACTCTTCGTTCAGATCCTTACGGATCTCGTCGAGTTGCGACTTCTCGATGGACAGGGCACGCGCATCACGCTCGACGCCATCACGGGTGAAGACCTGAACGTCAATGACAGTACCCTTGGTGCCTGTAGGCACGCGCAGGGAGGTGTCTTTAACGTCGCTGGCTTTCTCACCGAAAATCGCGCGCAACAGTTTTTCTTCCGGAGTCAGCTGGGTCTCGCCTTTCGGAGTGACCTTACCGACCAGGATGTCGCCGGCGCCTACTTCGGCACCTACATAAACGATACCCGCTTCGTCCAGCTTGTTCAGAGCCGCTTCACCCACGTTCGGGATGTCGGCGGTGATCTCTTCAGGCCCAAGCTTGGTGTCACGTGCCACACAGGTCAGTTCCTGAATATGGATCGTGGTGAAGCGGTCTTCCTGAACAACACGCTCAGAAAGACAGATGGAGTCTTCGAAGTTGAAACCGTTCCAGGCCATGAACGCGATGCGCATGTTCTGACCCAGAGCCAGCTCACCCATATCGGTGGACGGGCCGTCGGCCATGATGTCGCTACGCTGAACACGGTCACCCTTGCTGACCAGCGGACGCTGGTTGATGCAGGTGTTCTGGTTCGAACGGGTGTATTTGGTCAGGTTGTAGATATCTACACCTGCTTCACCTGTTTCTACTTCGTCATCGGCAACGCGAACAACGATACGGCTGGCGTCGACAGAGTCGATCACGCCGCCACGACGAGCCACGACGCAAACGCCGGAGTCACGGGCAACGTTGCGCTCCATGCCAGTACCTACCAGCGGCTTGTCGGCACGCAGGGTCGGTACAGCCTGACGCTGCATGTTCGAACCCATCAATGCGCGGTTGGCGTCATCGTGCTCGAGGAACGGGATCAGCGATGCGGCTACCGACACAACCTGCTTGGGCGAAACGTCCATCAGGGTGACATCGGCAGGTGCCTTGACGGTGAATTCGTTCAAGTGGCGCACAGCAACCAGCTCGTCGATCAGCTCTTGCTTGTCGTTCATTGCAGCCGAAGCCTGAGCAATGACGTGGTCCGCTTCTTCGATTGCCGAAAGGAAAACGATTTCTTCGGTTACCAGACCTTCCTTGACCACACGGTACGGGCTCTCAAGGAAGCCGTACTGGTTGGTGCGAGCATAAGCCGCCAGGGAGTTGATCAGACCGATGTTCGGACCTTCCGGCGTCTCGATCGGGCAGACACGGCCATAGTGAGTCGGGTGAACGTCTCGAACTTCAAAGCCGGCACGCTCACGAGTCAGACCGCCAGGGCCGAGTGCAGAAACACGACGCTTGTGAGTGATCTCGGAAAGCGGGTTGTTCTGATCCATGAACTGGGAAAGCTGGCTGGAACCGAAGAACTCCTTGACCGCCGCCGCAACAGGCTTGGCGTTGATCAGGTCCTGAGGCATCAGGCCTTCGCTTTCTGCCATGGACAGACGCTCTTTGACAGCGCGCTCGACACGGACCAGGCCTACACGGAACTGGTTCTCGGCCATCTCGCCAACGCAACGAACGCGACGGTTACCGAGGTGGTCGATGTCATCGACGATGCCTTTGCCGTTACGGATGTCAACGAGGGTCTTGAGGACCGCCACGATGTCTTCCTTGCACAACACACCCGAACCTTCGATTTCGGTACGACCGATACGACGGTTGAACTTCATCCGACCTACAGCAGACAGGTCATAACGCTCAGGACTGAAGAACAGGTTGTTGAACAGCGTTTCGGCTGCATCCTTGGTCGGAGGCTCGCCAGGACGCATCATGCGATAGATCTCGACCAGCGCTTCCAGTTGGTTGCTGGTGGAGTCGATCTTCAGCGTGTCAGAGACGAACGGACCGCAGTCGATATCGTTGGTGTACAACGTCTCGATGCGAACGACCTGAGCCTTGGCGATCTTGGCCAGGATTTCAGTGTTCAGCTCGGTATTGCACTCGGCAATGATCTCACCGGTTGCCGGATGCACGATGACCTTGGCAGTGGTACGACCCAGGACATAGTCCAGAGGTACTTCCAGCTCTTTGATCCCGGCTTTTTCCAGCTGGTTGATGTGACGAGCGGTAATACGGCGACCCTGCTCGACAATGACCTTGCCCTTGTCGTCCAGAATATCCAGAACGGCAATTTCACCACGCAGGCGCTGAGGCACCAGTTCCAGGCTCAGGTTTTCGCCGCGCACATGGAATACGTTGGTGGTGTAGAAAGCATCGAGCACTTGCTCGGTGGTGTAACCCAGAGCGCGCAGAAGTACGGACGCAGGCAGCTTGCGACGACGGTCGATACGGACGAATACGCAGTCTTTCGGATCGAACTCGAAGTCCAGCCACGAACCGCGGTAAGGAATGATACGAGCGGAGTAAAGCAGCTTACCGGAGCTGTGCGTCTTGCCACGGTCGTGGTCGAAGAATACGCCAGGCGAGCGGTGAAGCTGAGACACGATAACGCGCTCGGTGCCATTGATTACAAAGGTACCGTTTTCAGTCATCAGGGGGATTTCACCCATGTAGACTTCTTGCTCTTTGATGTCCTTGATCGCTTTGTTCGACGATTCTTTGTCGAAAATGATCAGACGGACCTTGACCCGCAGAGGTACTGCGTAAGTCACACCGCGCAGCACGCATTCCTTGACATCAAATGCCGGTTCGCCCAAGCGATAACCTACATACTCCAGCGCAGCATTGCCGGAGTAGCTGATGATCGGGAAAACGGATTTGAAGGCTGCATGCAGACCGACGTCGCGGAACTGATCTTTGGTCGCTCCCGCCTGCAGGAATTCGCGATACGAATCCAGCTGGATGGCCAAGAGATACGGCACATCCATTACGTCCGGCAACTTGCTAAAGTCCTTGCGGATACGTTTTTTCTCAGTATATGAGTAAGCCATCAGCGTTCCCCAGCTTGGTCACCTGCTTGTTTGGCTCCCTCCCGACGGAAGCAGCCAGAAAATCTTGCAAACCCCTTGGTTTGCGCCACCGCCATCGGTGGATACCGCACATTACAGACGTTGACAGCGCCAATCGTCTATAACGGAAAAAGGCCGGTGGCAAAAGCCACCAGCCATCAGCCTTTCGCTAATCGCGTGGGCTGGACACTCAAAGTCGGTGCTTATTTCAGCTCGACTTTAGCGCCTGCTTCTTCCAGAGTAGCTTTGGCTTTGTCAGCTGCGTCTTTGGCAACAGCTTCCAGAACCATTGCTGGCGCGCCGTCAACGACTGCCTTGGCTTCTTTCAGGCCCAGACCGGTCAGTTCACGTACTGCCTTGATCACGTTAACTTTCTTCTCGCCAGCTTCCAGCAGCATGACGTTGAATTCAGTTTGTTCTTCAACAACAGCAGCAGCAACAGCTGGACCAGCCGAACCGGCAGCAGCGGTAACGCCGAACTTCTCTTCGAACGCCTTGATCAGCTCTACAACCTGCAGAACGGACATTTCAGCTACGGCGTTAAGGATATCGTCTTGAGAGATGGACATGACTCAATTTCCTGAATTGGGGGACGGCCTACGCGACCATCAAAATAAACAAAAATACGCGAAAAGATCTGACTCAGCCTTAGGCTGCAGCTGCTTCTTTTTGGTCGCGAACAGCCGCCAGAGTACGAGCCAACTTGCTGGTAGCGCCTTGAATCACGCTCATCAGCTGAGAAATTGCTTCGTTACGGGTCGGCAGGCTTGCCAGTACATCGATCTGATTAGCTGCGAGGAACTTGCCCTCGAACGCAGCTGCCTTGATCTCGAACTTGTCCTGACCTTTGGCGAATTCCTTGAACAGACGGGCAGCAGCGCCAGGATGTTCGTTGGAGAACGCAATCAAGGTCGGGCCAGTGAACACGTCGTTGAGGACACTGAATTCAGTGTCAGCAACAGCGCGCTTGAGCAGGGTGTTACGTACAACACGTACGTAAACGCCAGCTTCACGAGCCTCTTTACGGAGTCCGGTCATAGCGCCGACCGTCACACCGCGGGCATCAGCCACGACAGCGGACAGACCAGCTTTGGCAGCCTCGTTGACTTCAGCGACGATGGCCTTCTTGTCTTCGAGTTTAATTGCCACGGGTTTAACTCCTGCTTGTTACCGTTTCATCCGACCGGAGTCAGATGTCGTTTTGGTGTCTGATTCGGTAAGGAACCGGGAGCACCATCTGCGTAGGCTTGAGGTTTAAGACTTGCGTCGCCTACGGTCTTGGATAGCCCCCGCCAGGCAGGGACCCCAATCTTTCAAACGGTACGGCGTAAAACCGCACCGTTTCTGTCTTACGCTTCCAACGAACTCTGGTCGATGACCAGGCCTGGGCCCATAGTGGTGCTCAGGGTGATGCGCTTGACGTAAATACCTTTCGAAGAAGCAGGCTTGATACGCTTGAGATCAGCGATCAGGGCTTCAACGTTTTCCTTCAGCTTGACAGCGTCGAAACCGACCTTGCCAACGGAAGTGTGGATGATGCCGTTTTTGTCGGTGCGATAACGAACCTGACCAGCCTTGGCGTTCTTGACGGCGTTAGCCACGTCAGGAGTAACGGTGCCGACTTTCGGGTTAGGCATCAGACCACGAGGACCGAGAACCTGACCCAGCTGACCCACAACGCGCATTGCGTCCGGGGAAGCGATAACGACGTCATAGTTCAGATCGCCCGCTTTCATTTCAGCAGCCAGATCATCCATACCAACGCGATCAGCACCGGCAGCCAGAGCAGCTTCAGCAGCAGGACCCTGAGTGAACACTGCAACGCGTACAGTTTTACCAGTGCCGTGCGGCAGTACGGTAGCGCTACGAACAACCTGGTCGGACTTACGAGGATCAACACCCAGGTTAACAGCAACGTCTACAGACTCGCTGAACTTGACGGTCGACAGCTCGGTCAGCAGGGCTGCGGCGTCTACGAAATTGTAAGACTTACCAGCTTCGATCTTGCTGGCGATTGCCTTTTGACGCTTGGTCAGCTTAGCCATTACACACCCTCCACGTTAAGGCCCATGCTACGAGCGGAACCGGCGATGGTACGCACGGCCGCTTCCATGTCAGCTGCAGTCAGATCCGCATTTTTTGCTTTAGCGATATCTTCCAGCTGAGCACGAGTCACGGTGCCAACTTTAACGGTGTTCGGGCGAGCCGAGCCGCTGGTCAAGCCTGCAGCTTTCTTCAGCAGAACCGATGCAGGAGTACTTTTTGTTTCGAAAGTGAAGCTACGGTCGCTGTATACAGTGATGATCACTGGAGTCGGCAAGCCAGGCTCAATACCCTGAGTACGGGCGTTGAACGCTTTGCAGAATTCCATGATGTTCACACCGTGCTGACCCAGAGCAGGACCAACTGGCGGGCTTGGGTTAGCCTGAGCGGCTTTCACTTGCAGCTTGATGTATGCGGTTATCTTCTTGGCCATGAGGCACTCCAATTACGGGTTCAAGCGCCAATAAAGGCTCCCCGGTTACTTACGCGTATATCCCAGTGACGAAAAAACCCCACAGCCTTGGGCTGCGGGGTATGGGATTCCAGCTCAGTTATGCCTTTTCGACCTGACTGAACTCCAGCTCTACCGGGGTAGAGCGTCCGAAAATGAGCACCGCCACTTGAATCCGGCTCTTTTCGTAGTTAACTTCTTCAACCGTGCCGTTGAAATCAGCGAACGGACCGTCGGTGACACGAACAACCTCACCCGGCTCGAACAGCGTTTTCGGCTTCGGCTTGTCGCTACCATCAGCAACGCGACGCAGAATTGCTTCTGCTTCTTTGTCAGTGATCGGAGCAGGCTTATCTGCGGTACCGCCGATGAAGCCCATGACACGCGGGGTGTCCTTGACCAAGTGCCAAGTACCCTCATTCATGTCCATCTGAACAAGCACATAACCTGGGAAGAACTTGCGTTCGCTTTTGCGTTTCTGGCCATTACGCATTTCAACCACTTCTTCAGTGGGAACCAGAATTTCGCCGAAGCCATCTTCCATGCCTGCCAGCTTCACACGCTCGATCAACGAGCGCATGACATGCTTCTCGTAACCCGAGTAAGCATGCACTACGTACCAACGCTTAGCCACGGGACACCCTTAGCCAACTATCAAGGAAACAAGCCAGCCGAGCAGGGAATCAAGCCCCCACAACAGCAACGCCATAACCAGCACAACTGCCACAACGATCAACGTGGTTTGAGTGGTTTCTTGGCGAGTAGGCCATACGACTTTACGAATCTCAGCGCGAGCTTCTTTCGCCAAAACGAAGAAGGCTTTACCCTTACCGGTCTGCAACGCTACAAATGCAGCTGCAGCAGCAATCACAAGGAGAGCAAGAACACGGTACAGGATCGGCTCAGCAGAATAATACTGATTACCGACAACACCCACGACAACCAAAACGACTACCAGGAGCCACTTCAGCATATCAAAGCGAGAGTCTGATGCTTCAGCCTTGGGATTCATCTACGGAGATCCTGTGAAAAGAAAGCCAGATTACATCTAGGAAATCTGGCAGGTCAGGAGGGAATCGAACCCCCAACCTACGGTTTTGGAGACCGTCGCTCTGCCAATTGAGCTACTGACCTAAAAGCAAAATCAGGCCGAACATTATGCGGACCTGACGAGAGTTTTTCAACACCTTATTCAGGGAGCGCCTTACAGGTGACGCACTCCGAACAAGCTTCAAGCGGATCACGCACAGCGCAACCACCTAAAACAAAGGCAGATATTTTCATATCTGCCTTTAGCAATGGAGCTCTTGAGCGGATTTGAACCGCTGACCTCACCCTTACCAAGGGTGTGCTCTACCAACTGAGCTACAAGAGCAAAACACAATGCATGAACCACAAACCTGGAGCGGGTAGCGGGAATCGAACCCGCATCATCAGCTTGGAAGGCTGAGGTTCTACCACTAAACTATACCCGCGCAATTTGCAGATCGCGCTAAATCTGGTGGAGGGGGAAGGATTCGAACCTTCGAAGTCGTAGACGTCAGATTTACAGTCTGATCCCTTTGGCCGCTCGGGAACCCCTCCTAAGCGAGGCAGCATTCTCAACTCATGCTGCCCTTCTGTCAACCTTTTTCTCAGTAAAAACCTGAGGTTACATGCGTTGACTACTACCACCTCGTTCGCGAGACTTTCACCTCGCTGCGAAGCGGGCGCCATTCTATGTAAACTACTCAGCAGTTGCAATGCCCTCGCACGACATTATTTGATTTTTTAATTGCGGGAAATCCTGACTCAATTGATTGATCACCCCCGCCTCCACAAGACGTCGACTTTCCGGGGCAATTCTTAACCAGTAGGCCGTCGCCCCGCTCGTTTGCAGTGACTGAAATTGAGACTGGATATCCAGACTGTTCAAGCGCTGCTCCACCAGCCGAGCATCCTCTTGCCTGGCAAAGCCACCGACATACAGACACCTCGTGTCAGCATCACGCGACGCGCGCCCCGCATCCGACTCGCTAAGCAGACGAATATCCTGCTGGGAAGCGCGATGCAACGACAGTGGCATGACCTCTTTGGCCCTGAGCGGAGCCTCCTGCTGATGCCAGAGGTAATAAAAGGCATTAAGCATCAACAGCAGAAGAAATAACCAACGCATAGAGACCTCAACGCAAAGGGCAAGCCAGAGCCAGACCCACGAAGACCAGATCAGGAACAATACGAGCCCCCGGCAGTACATCCGCAACCAGTGCTGCATCCCCACCAGTCACAAAAATAGCAAAATCATTGCCCCAGTACCCCTGCGCTATCTCCATCTGAGTCAATGCAAAACCACGAAGCATCAACGAGCAGCCGCGCTCTACAGCCTCTGCAGTCGCACGCCCAGGAACAAGACGGGCCAGGGCTTTTTCAGCCTCTGTGTCGTCATATCTGATGCGACGGGTATGGGTACGCAACTGATTGCGCATCAAGGGCATTCCAGGACAGATGAAGCCACCGAGATGGGCGCCACCGGCGTCGACAAAGTCAGACGTCACAGCGGTTCCCAGATCGATCACCAGGCACGCACTCCTGGCGAGATGGTAAGCACCTACAAAAGCCAGCCAGCGGTCCAGCCCCAGACGCGCAAAGTCGTCATAGCCATTAATCACGCCAGCAAGCTCTTGAGCAGGTTCCGCGCAGACAGGCGCAACGGAAAAGGTGTCAGCCAGCAAAGAGACAAGCCTCGCCGTTTCTTCGGCGCTACGCACACTCACCAGACGGCAGTCAGTGAATGATGTGTCAGGCAGATTGCTCAAGTGCGTCAGCAAGGCAGCATCGGAGTCCACAACCCCGCCACTAATCACTGTTGCATCACCTTTCGCTGTTATCCGCCACTTGATGAAGCTGTTGCCACAGTCGAGCTCAAGAATCATCTCGCAACCTCAGGCTGAGCTCGCCACCACTAAAGCTCTTTTCTACCCCATTCACTTCCAAACGCAACGCTCCAAGCGAATCGACTCCCAAGACCACCCCTTCAACTGCCTCAGCTCCTGAAAGCAATCTGACGGTAGCTCCCTGCCACAAATGCCCGCGCTCCCACTCGTCCTGAAAAGCCACGAAGCCTTCCTTGCGATGAACTGCCAGAAGAGACTCAAGCTGGCTGCTTATAAGGGCTGCAATCCGATTTCGATCAGCAAGGCTGCCGGTTTCGAGTCGAATCGACGTCCATAGCTGATCCACTTCGCTCGATGACCGCATGTTCACGTTCACCCCTATTCCGATGATCACATGACAAACATCTGCCGGATCACCAACAAGCTCAAGCAAAATGCCGGCAATCTTCTGCCTCCCTACCAGCACATCATTAGGCCATTTCAGGCCAGCTCCTTGAACCCCAATATCACGCAGTACTTTCATCACAGCCAATCCGACCAACAGGCTGAGACCTTCCAGCTGACGCATTCCACCATCAATGCGCAGGACCAGACTGTAATAAAGGTTCTCGGCAAATGGACTAACCCACTTTCGACCACGCCTGCCCCTTCCCGAGGTTTGCTGCTCGGCCACCACCAGCAAAGGCATGGGAGCCCCTTGAGCAATCAGACGCGTGGCCTCTGCATTGGTTGAGTCGATAGTGTCGTAGGTGCGTACAGACCAGTTAGCAGGGAATCCACACTGGGCTATGCCAGCGGGGCTTAAAAGCGAAATAGGCGTTGCCAGTCGATAGCCCCGTCCGCGCACTTTGTGCACCTCTATGCCGAGGTCAGCTTCAAGTTGCTGAAGCTGCTTCCAGACCGCACTGCGACTTATGCCGAGGGCGTTGCCTAATACCTGTCCAGAATGAAATGCACCATCGGCAAGAAGCGTTAACAAGGTCAGCATTTGGAGTCGCCTGGCAATGAGGCACGCATAATAGCCACGCAGGAGCATGCTGCATAGAAACGAAAATGTATTTTCATGGTGGCTTTTGTGCAGCAGAAAAACAAAAACCCTCAACGCGTAAGCGATGAGGGTTTCTGGAATTTAATCTTGACGATGACCTACTCT